>NZ_VCKY01000120.1 GCF_005889735.1 Nonomuraea turkmeniaca | reverse complement strand
CTCGGAGATGGCCCCCTCCAGCACCCGGGCCAGCGGCGTGTCATCCCCCACGGTCAGCCGCGCCGCCAGCGCCCCGCCGAGCCGCGCCACCAGCCACGGCACGTCGTGCACGCACCCGCTGTCCACTCCTGCCGCCGCCGTGGCCCCGTCGAGCACGATGATCCACGACGGCCCGGCGATCACCAGGTCCTCGTTGGGCTCGGCGGAGCCGGGACAGGTGGCGTACGTGACCTCCGCGAACATGACAGCGACTGTGCCACAGCGACCCCCGTGACCTCGAACGCCGGCACGCTCATGGACCCACGGCCCCGTCCACCGTCGCGTGAACCGCTTACACGATCACCAGGTCGCGGGGCGTGTTGTTCAGCCGTTCCCCGCCGTTGTCCGTGCACACCACGATGTCCTCGATCCTGGCGCCGTGCCGGCCAGGCAGGTAGATGCCCGGCTCGACGGAGAAGGCGAAGCCGGGCTCCAGCGGCTCCCCGTTGCCGGCCACGATGTACGGCTCCTCGTGGGTCTCGATGCCGATCCCGTGCCCGGTCCGGTGGATGAAGTAGTCGCCGTAGCCGGCCTCGGCGATCACGTCGCGGGCGGCCGCGTCGACGGCCTCGCACGACACCCCGGGCCGCACGGCCGCGCACGCCGCCTCCTGGGCGCGGCGCAGCACCTCGTAGTACGCGGTGAACTCGGCGGGCGGCTCCCCCACGCAGTAGGTGCGCGTGGAGTCCGAGCAGTAGCCGTTGTGCAGCTGGCCGCCGATGTCGACCACGACCGGCTCGCCCGCCTGGATCACCCGGTCGGACACCTCGTGGTGCGGGCTGGCGCCGTTGGGGCCGGAGGCGACGATCACGAAGTCGACCGTCGCGTGCCCGGTCGCCAGGATCGCCTCGGCGATGTCCCTGCCCACCTCACGCTCGGTCCGCCCGGCCCGCAGGAACTCCGGCACCCGCCGGTGCACGGCGTCGATGGCCTCCCCCGCCTCGGACAGCGCCGCCACCTCCGACGGGGACTTGCGCATCCGCAGCTCCCGCAGCACGCTCCCGGCCAGCACCTGCTCGGCGTCCGGCAGCACCTCGCGGAAGCGCAGCGACGACATGGCCCACATCCGGTCGGCCAGCCCCACCTTGCGGGCCCGCCCCAGCCGGGCCGCCGCGATCGTGTACGGGTCGTCGGTCTCGTCCCAGGCCACGAACTCCAGCCCCAGCCGCGAGGCGGGCGAGGCCTGGGCGGCCGGCAACTCCAGGCGGGGCACCATCATGTACGGCTCCCCGGCCGCGGGCACCACCAGGCACGTCAGCCGCTCCAGCGGCAAGGCCTCGTAGCCGCTCACATACCGCAGATCGGGTCCGGGCGTGAGCAGCAGAGCGTCGAGCCCGCTCTTGGCGGTGGCCTCCTGAACGGCGGCCAGACGGGACACGGGATACAGGTCTGAGGACGTCACAGGCCTCAATCTACTCCGGCCCCGCCCTCCTAAAATCCGCGAAAAGCTCTCACAACACAGGAACCGATCGCTACACTCCGTTCAACAACGATCACGTAGTGTGGGGACAATTGTCCAGATCCACTGCACTTTGAGAGTGAGACTATGGTCGACGTCATGGGCAATGCCGCGGTGGAGACCGGGCTGCTCGGGCACGAAACCGACGCGGAGATGCTGGCCGTGAGGCTGGCGCACGCGCAGCGGCTCGGCAACATGGGCTGGGCGGAGTGGCACCTCCACAGCGGCGAGACGATCTGGTCCGACCAGGTGTACACGATCTTCGGCCGCGACCCGGCCAAGGGCCCGATCGCGCTGCCCCAGCTCGCCAAGCACGTCGAGCCCGCTGACGTGGCCGCGCTCGACCAGCTCCTGTGGTCCGCCGTGCAGGGCGTCGAGCCGGTCCAGGCCGAGTTCCGCATCCGCCGCGGAGGCGAGCTCCGCGACCTGCGCGTGGTGCTCGAACCTCTGATGGCCCCCGGCGGCCCCATCGGCCTGCACGGCGTCATCCAGGACATCACCGGCCGCCGCCGCGCCGAGCGCATGATGTCGGAGTCGCGCCGCCAGCTCCTGGAGGCCCGCGAGCAGGCCGCCGAAGAGCGTCATGTGATGCTGGCGCTGCGCGACGCTATACTCCCCGACCCCGCCTGCTTCCCCGGCCTGCCGAACGCCGGCATCGCGGTGCGCTACGTCCCCGCCGAGAAGACCGCGAACCTGGGCGGCGACTGGTTCGAGGCGGCCCCCTCCCCCGACGGCCGCCTGCTGCTGGCCATCGGCGACGTCTCCGGCCACGGCCTGCCCGCGATCGCGCACATGGCCCAGCTCCGCCACGCCCTCGTCGGCCTCGCCATGACCGGACGGCCCGCCAACCGGCTGCTGGACTGGCTGAACGAGCTGGTCCTGCACCAGCTCAACGACACCACCGCCACGGCGATCATCGGGCATCTGGACCCGCAGACCCGGGTGTTCGCCTGGAGCCAGGCCGGTCACCTGGCACCCATCCTGGTGCGCGACGGCGTGGCCAGCTTGCTCGACCAGCCCAAAGGCGTGCTGCTCGGCGCCACGTGCGGGCGGCCCTACGAGCCGGCCACGACGCGGCTGCGGCCCGGGGACGTGCTGCTGCTGTTCACCGACGGGCTGGTCGAGCGGCGTACCCGCGACATCGACGTCGGCCTCGACCAGGTCCTGGCCGCCGCCCGTCACATGCAGGGGTGCGATCTGGAGGACGGGCTCGACCGCCTGCTGTCCGACATCGGCGGCCCCAACCCGGAAGACGACGCCTGTCTTCTAGGGGTGGGCATACTGGGCTAGTGCTCATGCTTCTGGACACCCCGTCCCTCTACTTCCGCGCCTTCTACGGCGTGCCGGAGTCGATCAAGGCCCCCGACGGCTCGCCGATCAACGCGGTACGCGGCCTCATCGACATGATCGCCACCCTCGTCCGCCAGCACTCCCCCACGGAGCTCGCGGCCACGATGGACGCCGACTGGCGCCCGGCCTTCCGCGTCGCGGCGATCCCGACGTACAAGGCGCACCGCGTCGCGTACGGCAACACCGAGGTCGTGCCCGAGACGCTCGTCCCGCAGATCGCCGTCATCCAGGAGGTGCTCGACGCGGTCGGCATCGCCGTCCTGGAGTCGGCCGGGTACGAGGCCGACGACGTCATCGGCACGCTCACCCACCAGGCGAGCGGCGCGGTCGACATCGTCACCGGCGACCGCGACCTGTTCCAGCTGGTCGACGACGCCCGCCCGGTCCGCGTGCTCTACACCGTGCGCGGCATCCGCAACCTGCAGATCGTGGACGAGGCGTTCGTCACCGCCAAGTACGGCGTCCCCGGCCGCGCCTACGCCGACTTCGCCACCCTGCGCGGCGACCCCAGCGACGGCCTGCCCGGCGTCGCCGGCGTCGGCGAGAAGACCGCGGCCGCGCTCATCACCCGCTTCGGCTCTCTGGAGACCCTGATCGAGGCCCTGGACACGGGCGTGACCGACGGCTTCCCCGCCGGCAGCCGCACCAGGCTGGCCGCGGCCCGCGACTACCTGAGCGCCGCCCCCGCCGTCGTCCAGGTCGCCCACGACGCGCCGCTCCCGGCCGCCGACCTGACGCTGCCGGCCAAGCCGCGCGACCCCGAGGCGCTGGTGCGCCTGGCCGACCACTACGGCCTGGACGGCCCGCTCAACCGCCTGCTCGACGCGCTGGGCTCGGTCTCCGCGTGATCGCGGGCTAGGCGGTCAGCAGGGCCCGGACGGCCTCCTGCGCGGCCTCGCGCAGGCGGGCGTGCACGAGCACGTTCTCCTCGCGGTCGGTACGCACCTCGACCACGCGCGGCCCCTCGCCGCGCAGCGCCTTCGGCAGCTCCGTGATCTCCGACACGAGCGTGTACGGCGTCGCGGTCGCGGCCGCCGCGTACCCGAGGTCGACCCCGTGCGGCGTGCCGAAGACCCGCTCGAACGGATCGCGGACCGCCGCCTGCGGCAGCAGCGAGAAGATGCCGCCCCCGTCGTTGTTGACCACCACGAAGCACAGGTCGGGGCGCGGCTCGCGGGGCCCGAGGATCAGCCCGTTCTGGTCGTGCAGGAACGTCAGGTCGCCGAGCAGCGCGTAGGCGGGCCCGTTGTGCGCCAGCGCCGCCCCCATCGCGGTCGAGACCAGCCCGTCGATGCCGGAGGCGCCCCGGTTGGCCATCACCCTGATGCCGCGCCGCGGCCGCATCGCCTGGTCCAGGTCCCTGATCGGCATCGACGACCCGCAGAACAACAACGCCCCGTTCGGCAGCGCGTCCACCAGGTCCCTGGCCAGGCGCGGCTCGCTGAGGCCCGCGACGTCGAGCACCTCGTCCACGGCCGACCTCGCCGCGTGGTCCGCCTGCCGCCAGGCGTGCAGCCAGCTGTCGTCGCCCGCGGCCACCGGGATCTCCACCGCCTGCGCCACCTGCGTGGCCGACCGGGTCGGGTCCGGCCAGCGGTCCAGGTCGGGCGCCACCACGATGTGCTCGGCGGCCCGCCGCAACCACGACAGCAGCGGACGCGACAACCCGGGCCGGCCGAGCGTGACCACCACGTCGGGCTGGTGCGCGTCGGCGAACTCGGGCGTGCCCAGCAGGTAGTGGTAGGTCGAGATGGCGTGGTCGCCGTAGCGGGCGCCGCCGTTCGGCTCCGACAGCACCGGCCAGCCCGCCATGCCGGCGGCGGCCACGTAGCGGCGCACGTTCGCGGCGCCGTCGCCGACGACGAGCACGCCGCGCCGGGTCGGCGGGATGTGCAGGGCGATCGGCGGGGGCGCGACCCTGGCTCGCACCCAGGGACCGTTCGCGCCGCCGTCGAGCGGCTCGCTCCAGGTGGTGTCGCCGTCGGGGATGAGCGGCTCCCTGAAGGCCAGGTTGAGGTGGACCGGGCCGGGGTTGGCCGGTCCGGCGGCCCGCTGGTAGGCGCGGCAGGCCAGCGACCGCCAGTAAGCCACCTGCCCGGGCCGGTCCTCCGGCACGCCGACCTCGGCGAACCAGCGCGTGGCCGTCCCGTACATCTTGATCTGGTCGATCGTCTGGTTGGCGCCGGTGCCGCGCAGCTCGGGCGGGCGGTCGGCGGTGAGCACCAGCAGTGGCACACCCGACTCACTGGCCTCGATCACGGCCGGGTGGAAGTTGGCGGTGGCCGTGCCGGACGAGCAGATCAGCGCGACCGGCCGCTCGGCCCGCTTGGCCAGCCCGAGCGCCAGGTACGACGCCGAGCGCTCGTCGATGCGCACGTGCAGGCGCACCCGCGACTCGGCGTGCAGCGCCAGCGCCAGCGGGGCGGACCGCGAGCCGGGCGCCAGCACCACGTCGGTCAGACCGCAGCGCACCAGTTCGTCGACCAGCACGGTAGCCAGCGCGGTGGCGGGGTTCAACGTGACGCCTCCTGCATCCGGCGAAGCCACTGGGGAGATTCAATCTCAAAAACCGACAAATGCTGATAATTCACGCTTGGGCGGCGTACTGCCAACTGACCGTCCACGGGTGTCAGCGAATCGTCCACGACGTCACCCGCCAGCAGCGGCAATGTGCCCAGCCCGCACGCGTACGGCAACGACGGCAACGCCGCCGCCAGCGCCAGCCCCGCCGCAAGACCCACAGAAGTTTCGACGGCGCTGGAGACCACGGCGGGCAACCCGCACGCCTCCACCACCCGCAACGCGTTGCGCACCCCGCCCAGAGGCTGCACCTTGACCACCGCGACGTCGGCCGCCTCGGCCGCCTTGACGCGCAGCGGGTCCTCGGCCCGTCTGATCGACTCGTCGGCCGCGATCGGCACGTCGCAGGCCCGCCGCACCGCCGCCAGCTCCTCCAGCGTGGCGCACGGCTGCTCGGCGTACTCCAGGTCGTACTTGTCCAGGCGCTTCAGCCGCCGCACGGCCTCGTCGACGCTCCACGCGCCGTTGACGTCGACCCGCAGGCGGCCCGCTGGGCCGAGCGCGTCCCGCACGGCCTCCACCCTGGCCACGTCGTCGTCGAACGTCTGCCCGCGCTCGCCCACCTTGACCTTCGCCGTGCCGCAGCCGGAGCGCCGCACCAGCTCGTGAGCCCGCTGGGCGTCCACGGCGGGCACGGTGGCGTTGACCGGGACACTGTCGCGCACCGGCTCCGGCCAGCCCTCGAAGGCCGCCTCACGGGCGCAGGCCAGCCACCGCGCGCACTCGCGCGGGCCGTACTCCGGGAACGGGGAGAACTCACCCCACCCGGCCGGGCCGTGCAGCAGCACCCCTTCTCTGGCGGTCTGCCCCCGGAATCGCAGGCGCATCGGGATTCTGAAGACCACGGGAGAACGTGCCACGATCCTCCCTGCTTTCCCCTGCGCCGCTGTCCGACGTGTCGCCATTAACCTTACGAGCATGTGGAGGAACCCGTCGCATCCGGACCGTCCGCTGCATGCCATTGTGCAGCCTCCGGGACCCGCGCTGTTCACGGCCGTACGCGACGCGCTCGCCGGCGAAGGACCCGCCGTCCTGCCCCTCCCTCCCGGCCAGGCCGAGGCGGCGCTGGCCGCGCTGCGCCCCACCCACGTCGACGGAACGCCCCAGGACGGCGGCGCGGGCGTGCCCGCCGACGTCGCGGTCGTGATCGCCACCAGCGGCAGCACCGGCACGCCCAAGGGCGTGATGTTGTCGGCCACCGCGCTGCGCGCCTCGGCGGCGGCCTCGCTACGACGCGTGGAGGCGTCCAAGGGCGAGCGCTGGTTGTGCTGCCTGCCCGTCTCCCACGTCTCCGGCCTGCAAGTGCTGGTACGCGCCCTGCTGTCGGAGAGCGAGCCGATCATCCACCCGCGTTTCGACCCGCGCGCGGTCCTGGACTCCGGCGCCGACCACGTCTCGCTGGTGCCCACCCAGTTGCACCGGCTGGTGGAGATGGGCGCCGATCTGTCAGGGTTCCGCACGATTCTGCTCGGCGGCGCCGCGCCCCGTCCCCGCCTGCTGGAACAGGCCCGGGACCTCGGCGCGCGGGTCGTGACGACGTACGGGATGAGCGAGACGTGCGGCGGTTGCGTGTACGACGGCCAGCCCCTTTACAATGTAGATCTCAAAATTGGCGAGGACGGCCTGATCAGGATCGCCGGCCCCGTGCTCTTCTCCGGCTACCGCGCCGGCGGCCCCGCCCCGTTCGACGGCGGCTGGTTCGTCACCTCCGACCTGGGCGAGCTGGCCGGCGGGCGGTTGCGAGTGCTGGGCCGCGCGGACGACGTCATCAACACCGGCGGCGAGAAGGTCATGGCCCCCGCCGTGGCCGCCGTGCTCGGCACCCACCCCGAAGTCGCCGATGTGGCCGTGATCGGCGTGCCCGATGTCGAATGGGGCGAGCTCGTCACCGCCGTGGTCGTTCCCACCGACCCCGACACGCCGCCCACGCTTGTCCAATTGAGGGCATACTGCCGCGATAGGCTTCCCCCTCACGCCGCCCCGCGCGAATTGCGCCTGGTCGCCGGACTGCCGCTGCTGCCGAACGGCAAGACCGATCTTGTACGGCTGAAGGCAGGAACCTGACGAGGTGCGGCTGCGTCAGAGTGGGGAGAAGGAGGGAGCCTTCATGGACCAGACCCGCAAGCTGTGGGCATCCGCGGCCATCGTCGGCGTCGTCGTCGTCGCAGGCGTCTCGGTCGCGGCGGCCGCCTCCGCGGGCAGGCTGGAACAGGTCGGCGAGGAGACCAGAGCAGTGGTGGAGAAGGCGTCACCATCCGGCCCGCCGGCGCAGCCGGCCCCGTCCTCCGAGCCCACCGACGACGACATCGTGGTCTCCCGGGAGGTCAACCCCGACCCCAACAAGGTGCTCGAATACTGGACGGACCAGCGCATGGAGGGCGCCGAGCCCATGCCCATGCCCGAGGTCACGACCGGTGAGATCGACGTGACCGAGTAGGACCGGCACGAGGGGCGGTACGCCAAGTGGGCGGTCCGCCCCTTTTTCGCCATTTCGGCCGAGCGGGAACAAATAGCGGCGAATGGCGTTATTGATACTGGTGCGCCGTGCGGACAACGAAGCCGCCCGCAACAACCTGCCTTGATCGCTTCTTACTCCGTACGGAGGAGGTGTCCTCATGCCCAGAACCGCCGTGGCGACCCCACCCGCGACTCTCGACCAATTGATTGAACGAGGGCGTAACCAGGGTCACCTTTCTCTGGCGGAGCTGCGTGACGCGTTCGCCGAAGCCGGCATCAGCCCCTCAGAGGGTCGTACGATACTGCGCGAGCTGTCGGAGGCCGGCGTCAGCCTGGCCGCCGAGAACGAGCCGTCTCTCAGCAAGACCGCCCCCAGGAAGACCACCGTCAGGAAGCCCGCACCGCCGAAGGCCACCGAGGAGCACGAGGAAGCCGCTCCGAGGAAGTCTTCGACGTCGCGAGCAAAGGCTACCGGCCGTAAGGCCACCAAGGCAAAAAGCGACACGCCGGCCGATGCGAAGGGCGTCATCCCGCCCGACCCCAAGCCGGAGCACGAAGAGGATGTGCCCGACGACCTCGTCATCTCCGCCGAGGACGACGTCGAGACCGAGCAGCTCGACCTGGACGACACGCAGTCGGTCATGGGCGACTCGGTGCACACCTATCTGAAGTCCATCGGCCGCCGCACGCTGCTCACCGCGGCGCAGGAGGTCGAGCTGGCCAGGCGGATCGAGGCCGGCCTGTACGCCGAGTACAAGCTGGAGACCCACCCCGACCTGTCGCTGGACGCCCGCGAGGACCTGCGCATGGTCATCGAGGACGGCCGGCAGGCCAAGGACCACATGCTGGAGGCCAACCTGCGGCTGGTGGTCTCGGTGGCCAAGAAGTACACCGACCGCGGCATGTCGCTGCTGGACGTGGTCCAGGAGGGCAACCTGGGCCTCATCAGGGCGGTGGAGAAGTTCGACTACACCAAGGGGTTCAAGTTCTCCACGTACGCCATGTGGTGGATCAGGCAGGCCATCCAGCGCGGCTTCGCCGACTCGGCGCGGACGATCCGGCTGCCCGTCCACGTGCTGGAGATGCTCTCCAAGCTGTCGCGGATCGAGCGTGACATGCACCAGCGCCTGGGGCGCGAGCCCACGCCCGAGGAGCTGGCGGTCGAGCTGGACAAAACGCCCGACCAGATCGAGGAGCTGCTGCGCACCAGCCGCCAGCCGATCTCGCTGAACGCGACGATCGGCGAGGACGGGGAGACCACGATCGGCGACCTCATCGAGGACGTCGACTCACCGGAGGCCTCGGAGATCGTCGACCGCCAGCTCCTCGGCGACCAGCTGCGCGGCGTGCTCCAGAACCTCTCGCCCCGGGAGTCGAAGATCATGGCTCTTCGGTTCGGGCTGGTGGACGGCAAGCCGCACACGCTCGACGAGATCGGCAAGCACCTGGGGCTGACCCGGGAGCGGATCCGCCAGCTGGAGAAGGAGTCGCTGTCCAAGCTGCGCCACCCGAGCAACACCCGCCCGTTGCTCGACTGGGCCAGCTGACGGTCCGACTGGGCCCGCTGGACCGTCTCGACCGGACCAGCTGACCGTTCGAAGCCCCGGCCACACGAGGGAGGCGTGACCGGGGCTTTCGTATGCTCCTGGAGCAGTCGGGTCAGCGGGTGGTGGGCACCGGACGGGGCACGCTTGGGATCCCCCACAGCCGGTTGGCCTCGCGCAGCGTCCGCAGCCGATCCACCTCGTCCGTCCACATCCGGCCGTCAGGCGTGGCCCGCGCCTTGCGCCGCGCGATCCGGTCGTCGTAGGCCTTCACGCCGAAGGTGGCCCGCTGCCCCGCCTCGGCGGCCCGCAGCGCGCCGGTCAGCGCCCGGTCGAGCTCCCGCCCCGCGGCCAGCAGCTCGATGTCATCGGCCGCCGCGGCCCGCAGCTCAAGCAACGTCTCCTCGGCCTGCCTGGCCTTATCGAGCAGCTCGGGGTAGCTCTTGGAGATCTCCTGGTCCGCGTGGTAGCGAACCTCTGCCTCCCGGCTCACCCGCGGACGGAAAAACGCCATCGACCCTGCCCCTTCACCAGCCGGCACTCGTTCAATGGCCAAGGGTACGCCGTCCCGCGACACGAACAGAAATCACCCCGGCGCGGCGCCCTTTACATTGTAAGATGATCACCATGCCCGCCAAACGACCACCCGTGCCTCTCTCCCGCGAGCGCATCATCGAGGCCGCGCTCCACATCGCCGACAGCCAGGGCCTGCGCCGGCTGACCATGCGCCGCCTGGGCGACGCGCTCCAGGTGGAGGCCATGGCCATCTACCACCATCTGCCCCGTGGCAAGGAGGCGCTGATGGACGCCCTGGCCGAGCACGTCACCACCGTACGCGTGGAGCAGGGTCCGACCTGGCAGGAGACGGCCAAGGCCTGGTGCCGGGCCGAGCGCGAGCTGCTCCGCCAGCACCCGGGCGTCCTCGCCCTGGCCCTGACGAAACCCCCCAAGGGCGCCACGGCCCTCGCCATCGGGGAGCAGGTCGAGCAGCTCGCCGACGGCGGCCTGGGCAACGCGGCGGAGTCCGTACGCACGCTGCGGGCCTTCGTGTTCGGCAGCGTAGCCGTCGAGGTCCAGCAGTCCGGCTGGGCCGATCCCGAAGTCGATGAATGGGTCAGGCGGGATGAAAGGGCCGATATGGACTTCGAGCGCGGACTCGACGCTCTTCTCAAGGGTTTGCAAACGTGATGCGCGTGTCACGCTTGGCCCGTTATCCTGCATAAGGCACGCTGTGTCGAAGGTCACACGCTCCGGGGATCCTCCTGTAACAGTCCGAAGGGACTATGTCGGAACGTGCGACGGACATCGCACACTTGCCAGAACGACAACCCGAGCCGCTCCCGTCCCTCAGCGGGGGCATCCCACGAGATATCGGAGGCACGCCGATGTGCCCGCACGACCCGGCCTGTCCGGATGCAGAGGCGCCAGACCGAGAGAAGGCACGCACTCTCGCCTGCCACCCCGAGCAGGGATGGAGCTTGCTCTGCAACGGCGTCGTCCTGTTCGAGGACACCGGGGAGCTCCTGCCCAGCGGTGCCACCATCGAGCCGCACCGCCCCGTAGTCGGCGCGGCCTGAGCGACAGATCTACGCGTAGTGGGTGATCCACTCCGCAACCACCTCGCCCACCCGGGCGGGGTCCCTTTTCAGGTCGTGGCCCTCGCCGGGCAGCACCACCAGGCGCGCCGCGTCAGCGGCGTCGGGGATGCCGAACGGATCGCGATCGCCACTGACGCACAGCACATCCACCCCGGCGCCGCGTAGCTCCTCCGCTCTGGACCGCTCCGGCTTGCCGGGCGGGTGCAGCGGGAAGGCCAGCGCCACGACCGCCGCGGCACCGACCGCCTTGGCCGTACGGCAGGCGACCCGAGCCCCGTTGCTCCGCCCGCCCTGCACCAGCGGCAGCCCCGGCCACCGCGTACGCAGCTCACTCAGGACGATCTCCCACGCTTCGTCCTGCCTGGCCGGCGAGCCGGGCGCCCGCGCCCCCGCCACCCTGAACGCCTGCATCACCCTCGCCACGCTGGCCCCGGCGCCGAGCACGGCGTCGCGCACGGCCACCAGGTCGGGGGCGTCCACTCCCCCGGCGGATCCATGGGTCAGCACGAGCAGCAGCCGCGGCTCGGCCGCCTCGTCGACCTGGACCGTCGCGGGTCCTCGCGGAGTCATGACCTCCATGGCAGAACCGTACCTGCGGACGATTCCGCCCTACCCCTCAGGGCTGATGACGGCGTGCCGCGCGGCGGGCATGATGCTTGTATGCCAGACAAGCGCCCACTCCGGGATGATCTGCAGGCGACCCTCGACGCGCGCCGCGATCTCGGCCCGGACTACGAAGCCGCATTGGTCGAGTCGTTCGTGGAACGTCTCGACGAGACGATCGCCGCCCGCGTGCACGCCGAGCTGGTGGCCCGCGGCGCCGCGCCGCCCAGGCAACAGGCCAAGAACCCCGGATCCGCGATGATCCCGGTCGCGCTGGGCTCAATGGGCATCGGCATCCCGCTGACGGCGATCGCGGCGGGCAACGCCGGCCTGGTGGGGCTGACGATCACCTGGCTCGCGATCGTCGTCATCAACGTGGCCGCCGCGGCGGCCATCATGCGCCGCGGCTGAGCCCAGCCAGGCGGACGCCCCAGGAAGGAGCACGGCACCGGTGGGCCGGCGGACGTCGGCCCACCGACGTGGAGGTGGGCGTCCTCAGGCGTCGCGGTCGTAGCGGAGGCGGACCTCGGCGGCCAGGGTCTCGTCCTCGTGCTCCAGCCCGTACACCCACACCCGCTCGGCGTCCTCCTCCCGCCCGCGCAGCGGCAGGGTGCGAGCCAGCAGCTCGATGGCCAGCGCGCTGGTCTGCGGGTCGGCGCCACCCTCCACGGTCTCGGCGAACTCGGCGCAGGCCAGCTCCAGATGCGCGATCCCGAGCTGGACCCGCAGCCCCGGCACGTCCTCCTCAGGAGCCGACTCCAGCGCCTCCATGAGGACGTCGGCCGCCATCCCCGGCTCGCCGTGCTCCATCAGCAGGTCGGCCAGCTGCCGTGCCGCGTGCGCCCCGATCTCGCCGTCCCCGGCCGCCATGGCGGCCCGCAGCTCCCGTTCCGCCTCGTCGAGGTCCGTCGCCAGCCGGGCCAGCGCGAGGTGGGCCAGCGGCACGTACGCGGCGGTGCCGACGCCCAGCACGGCCTGCCAGGAGGCCCTGGCCTGCTCGGCCCGCCCCTCCCGCTCGAAGCCCTGCGCGAGATGGCAGGCGGCCTGGGCGGCGTACTCGGGATGCCCGGTGGCCAGCGCCGTCCTGGCCGCGGCCCGGGCGGCCTCGACGTCGCCGCGCTCCTCCAGCACCACGGCCAGCCCCACCGCGGCCTGGGCCCGGTCGGGCCCCTCAGGGTCGGCGACCAGCCGGCTCAGGATCGCGGCGGCGCCGTCAAGATCGCCGTCCTCGGCGAGGCGGCGGGCGGTGTCGAGGGGAGGTGTCTCCAGCTCTGACGACGTCAAGAGAGCTCCTTCTGGCGACGGTCGCACCGAAGCCTAACGACTTCTGGCGATCATGTCTGCTCACTTGACGGTGAAGGACTGGCCGGTGCTCGTTACGCCCGGTTCAGCGGCTTTCGAGCAGCAGCCGTCGCGCCTCACACGTCCCCCTCACACCACCCGGCACACAGCGCCGCCGGACAGCCCAGCGCCGCCCGACGGCGCAACACACCGCCCGACGGCGCAGCACCGCCCGACGGCTCAGTCCTCGTACGCCTCCAGCGGCGGGCAGGAGCACACCAGGTTGCGGTCCCCGTACGCCTGGTCGATGCGCCGCACCGGCACCCAGTACTTGCCGTCCCGCAGGGACGGCACCGGGTAGGCGGCCTCGGTCCGCGTGTACGGGTGCGCCCACTCGTCGGCGACGACGGACTCGGCCGTGTGCGGCGCGTTGCGCAGCGGGTTGTCGGTCTTGTCGTAGTCGCCCGAGGCCACCTTGGAGATCTCCCCCCGGATGGCGATCATCGCGTCCGCGAACCGGTCGAGCTCGCCGAGGTCCTCGCTCTCGGTCGGCTCGATCATCAGCGTCCCGGCCACCGGGAACGACATGGTGGGCGCGTGGAAGCCGTAGTCGATGAGCCGCTTGGCCACGTCGTCCACGGTGACGCCGGTCTCCTTGGTGATCTGCCGCAGGTCGACGATGCACTCATGGGCCACCAGCCCGCCGCGCCCGGTGTAGAGCACCGGGTAGTGGGGGGCCAGGCGGCGGGCGAGGTAGTTCGCCGACAGGATGGCCTGCTCGGTCGCCGCGGTGAGCCCCTCCGAGCCCATCATCCTGATGTACGCCCACGAGATCGGCAGGATCCCCGCCGACCCGTACGGAGCCGCCGAGACCGGCCCGACCGGCGTGTCGTTGTGCAGCGGGTAGCCGGGCAGGTAGGCCGCCAGGTGGGCGCGGACCGCCACCGGGCCGACGCCGGGACCGCCGCCGCCGTGCGGGATGCAGAAGGTCTTGTGCAGGTTGAGGTGGGACACGTCGGCCCCGAACTCGCCCGGCTTGGCCAGTCCGACCAGCGCGTTGAGGTTGGCCCCGTCGACGTACACCTGCCCGCCGGCCTCGTGCACCTTGGCGCACACCTCGGTGATGCTCTCCTCGTACACGCCGTGCGTGGACGGGTACGTCACCATGATCGCGGCCAGCGTGTCCCGGTGCTTGTCGATCTTGGCGTCGAGGTCGGCCAGGTCCACGTTGCCGTCGGTGTCGCAGGCCACGACGACCACCCGCATCCCGGCCATGACGGCGCTGGCGGCGTTGGTGCCGTGCGCGGAGGACGGGATGAGGCACACGTCCCGCCCGGTCTCGCCGTTGGCGTGGTGGTAGGCGCGGATGGCCAGGAGCCCGGCGAACTCGCCCTGCGAGCCGGCGTTCGGCTGGATCGACACCGCGTCGTAGCCGGTGACCTCGGCCAGCCAGCGCTCCAGCGTGCCGATCAGCTCCACGTACCCCTCGGCCTGGGCCTGCGGCGCGTACGGGTGGATCGCCGCGAACTCGGGCCAGGTGATCGGCTCCATCTCGGTGCTGGCGTTCAGCTTCATCGTGCAGGAGCCGAGCGGGATCATCGAGCGGTCCAGCGCGATGTCCTTGTCCTGCAGCTTGCGCAGGTACCGCAGCATCGCCGTCTCGGAGCGGTGGCTGTGGAAGACCGGGTGGGTCAGGTACGCCGACTCGCGCAGCAGCGCGGCGGGCAGCACGTCGCCGTCCAGGGCCACATGGGAGGCCTCGACCCCGAACGCCGCCCAGACCTTGGTCACCTCGGTGGCGCCGGTCTTCTCGTCGCAGGCGACCGAGACGTGGTCCGCATCGGCCTGCCAGAGGTTGACGCCCCGCTCGGCGGCCGCGGCGACCACCTCGGCGGCCCGGCCGGGCACGCGGACCAGGACGGTGTCGAAGAACTCGCGGTGCACGACCTCCAGGCCGGCCCCGCGCAGCCCTTCGGCGAGGGCGACGGCGTGCCGGTGCACCCGGTGCGCGATGCGGCGCAGCCCGTCGGGCCCGTGGTAGACGGCGTACATGCCGGCGATGACGGCGAGCAGGACCTGCGCGGTGCAGATGTTGCTGGTCGCCTTCTCGCGGCGGATGTGCTGCTCGCGGGTCTGCAGGGCCAGCCGGTACGCGGAGGCGCCGTCGGCGTCCACCGACACGCCGACCAGGCGGCCCGGCATCTGCCGCTGCAGGCCCTCGCGTACCGACATGTAGGCGGCGTGCGGCCCGCCGAACCCGAACGGCACCCCGAAGCGCTGCGAGGAGCCGACCGCGATGTCGGCGCCCAGCTCGCCCGGCGCGGCCACCAGCGTGAGGGCCAGCAGGTCGGCGGCGGCCACGACGAGCGCGCCCGCCTCGTGCGCGGCGGCGGCCACGGCGCGGAAGTCACGCAGCCGCCCGGAAGCGCCCGGGTACTGGACGAGCACGCCGAAGCACTCGGGCAGCTCGCCGTCGAGCGCGTGCTCCACCACCGTGATGCCGAGCGGCTCGGCGCGGGTGGCCAGCACGCGCTTGGTCTGCGGCAGCGCGTCGGCGTCGACCACGAACACGCTGCTCTTGGACTTGCCGGCGCGCCGGGCCAGCGTCATGGCCTCGGCGGCGGCCGTGGCCTCGTCGAGGAGGGAGGCGCCGGCGACGGGCAGGCCGGTGAGGTCGGAGACCACCGTCTGGAAGTTGAGCAGCGCCTCGAGGCGGCCCTGCGAGATCTCCGGCTGGTACGGCGTGTACGCGGTGTACCAGCCCGGGTTCTCCAGCAGGTTGCGGCGGATCACGGCCGGCGTGATGGTGTCGTGATAGCCCAGGCCGATCATCGAGGTCAGCACCCGGTTACGGTCGGCGAGGGCGCGCAGCTCGGTGATCGCCTCGGTCTCGCTCGCCGCGGCGGGCAGCTTGAGCCGATCCTTGGACCTGATGGCCTCTGGAACGGCCACGGCCACCAGGTCGGACACGGACTCGAAGCCGACGGCCTCGAGCATGCGCTGCTGGTCGGCCTCGGACGGGCCGATATGCCGGGACGAGAACGGCGGAGCTGACAGGTCGATCATGGACAGTGCCTCCCGAGGCTATGGAGACCGGCGCCAGGGCGCGGGCGAATGCCGGGTCTCCCCCTCTGTCAGCGCGGGCGGTGCCGCGACCTGAGAGCTTCACCCCCGGGAAGGGGCTTGCACCGTCGGTGAGACGCGCCTGGCCGGCGTGCCTGCTTTCCAGAGTTGCCTCACCCGAGCGGTACAGGATGCCTGAGAGATTCCGGGGAGGGTTGCTCCTTCGGCGCCCCGGGACCCGTGGGCCCCAGGGACTCTCCCGCACGGGGTCGTCGGCTTTGCTTGTCCTAGATTACAACCCTGTACGTTAAGCGCGAATTACTACCCTATGCGTCGGGCGCGTCGGCGCCGGGCGAGCTCGTCAGCGGGGTGGTCGGCCGGGACGGTGTCCTCGACCGCCGCTCGTTCCCCCGGCAGCTCCGCGAGGGATCCCTCGACCTCGCGCCAGACCCGGCCGAGCGCGATGCCGAACACGCCCTGGCCGCCCTGCAGCAGGTCGATCACCTCGTCGGCCGAGGTGCACTCGTAGACGCTGACGCCGTCGCTCATGAGCGTGATCTGGGCGAGATCGGCCACCCCGCGATCGCGCAGGTGTTGCACGGCCGTGCGGATCTGCTGCAGCGACACCCCGGTGTCGAGGAGTCGCTTGACGACTTTGAGCACCAGGATGTCGCGGAAGCTGTAGAGCCGCTGGGAGCCCGAGCCTTGTGCGGCTCGGATCGTGGGCTCTACCAGGCCCGTGCGCGCCCAGTAGTCGAGCTGCCTGTAGGTGATGCCGGCCGCCGCGCAAGCCGTGGGCCCGCGGTAACCGATGTCGCCCGGCAGCGCCGCCGGCTGCTCGTCGAAGAGCAGGCCCTGCTCTCCGGCACGCTGCCGCGCGTCCTCGCGCCGCACCGGATCTTCCTGGCCGGCCGTCTTTCCCTCGCCGCTGCTGACCGCCACGCGGACCTCCGGCTTTCTCTCATCCCGTGGCCTGATCTGGGGGTTCATGAAGGGCGGCCACGGGTTTCACTTGCACCGTAGGACCGTGACCATGCTCAGTCAACGATCCGGCTCGGCGCGTCGTGAAGCGTAAATGCACCGAAATACCTACCCCGCCCTGCCGAAGTCCTCGGGAGTGATCGTGTCAAGGAACTCCCTGAACTTCTCCACCTCATCCTCTTGGTCGTCAGGGATGACCACGCCGGCCTCCTGGACCACCTCCTCGCTGGCAAAGATGCGTGCTCCGGTGCGCAACGCGAGCGCGATCGAGTCCGACGGCCGCGCGCTCACCTCCACGCCGTTGGAGAACACCAGGTCGGCGAAGAAGATGCCGTCACGCAGAGCGACGATGTTGACCGCCCGCAGGCCGACACCCAGGGCGCTCAGCACGTCGCGGAAGAGGTCGTGGGTGAGCGGCCGCGGCGGAGGCTCCTCCGCCTGGGCCAGGGCGATCGCCGTCGCCTCGGTCATGCCAATCCATATAGGAAGGAACCGCTCCCCGTGTGCCTCCTTGAGCAAGACGATCGGCTGATTAGTGGGCATTTCAACTCTTACGCCCACGACCTCCATCTGCAACACGGGCTGCTCCGTATTCCTGACCGGTCACCCGGCACAGCTCTTTGCTCGACTGGCTACTTCAATTCAACGTAACACCCGGCGGGCCTGGAATGTGCCGTCGGCTCCCTGCTCGCCTGGCTCTCAACGCCCCAGGACCGACCGTACGCCCGTGCGCACCAGAGATGCGTGCAGATCGAGCAGCAGAGCCGACAGTTCCCTGGCGGTCTCCTCCGCCTCGCCGATGGCCCCGGGGGCGCGCCGTTTCAGCACCGGCGCGACGGTCTGCTCGACCAGGCCGCACTCGCGCTCGGCCGCCGCCTTGACCGCCCGCAGGTGCCGGGCGTGCAGCCCGAAGCGGGCAAGGGCGCCGACGGTGCGCGCCACCTTGAGCGCCTCCTCGTCGTAGCGCCTGGCCACCGGGGCGAGCAGGCCGTAGTCCTCGAGCTCGGTGAGCGTATCCTCGTCGATCCCCGCGGACTCCAGCAGCTCGGCGCGGCTGAGCTTGACCTCCTGCTTGCCCTGCAGCGCGCGGGGGCGGCCGAAGCTCTCGGCCATCTTGTCCTTGATCACCCGCAGCGGCAGGTAGTGGTCGCGCTGCTCGGTGAGGATGAAACGCAGCTGCTCGACGTGCAGGTGCGTGAACTTGCGGTAGCCGGAGGGGCTGCGCTCGGGCTCGATCAGCCCTTCGCCCTCCAAGAACCTGATCTTGGAGATCGTCACATCGGGGAACTCGCCCTGCAGGAGCGCGAGCACCTCCCCGATGCTCATGTGCGAGCGTGCCGCCTGAGGGCTCATGCGCCCTCCGGCCTCATGAGCCCGCGGTGCGAGGCTGCGTCCGTTGGTCGCTCGCTTCGCCCGCTCATGCCCCGGCGTTGCCCCGCATCAGGAAGACCAGGCGGAACTTGCCGATCTGCACCTCGTCGCCGGAGTGCAGCGGCACCTCCTCGATCCGCTCCCTGTTGACATAGGTGCCGTTGAGGCTGCCGACGTCGCGGACGGAGAACTGGCCGCCGCGGTGCCGGTAGAACTCGACGTGGCGGCGCGAGACCGTGATGTCGTCGAGGAAGATGTCGCTCTCCGGGTGCCGCCCGGTCGTGGTGAGCTCCTTGTCGAGCCGGAAACGGCTCCCCTGATTAGGGCCCCTGGTCACCGTGAGCAACGCCGCGCCGGGCGGCAGCTGCTCGAGGAGCGCCCGCTCGGCCAGCAGCATGTCGCCTGTCTCAGCCTCGTATGCCTCGATTCCCGCGACGGAGATCGTCGATGTGGTGTCCCCGGAGACCTCGGGTCTGGTCAGCGGTGACCCACAGCGGGAACAGAAACGGGCATCCTCGGGGTTGGCGTGCCCGCACTGCGTGCAGTAGACGCTCGGCATCGATCGGCTCGGCCTCCTACCGCGAAGACGCGGCGACGGTGCTGGGGCGCGCCTCGCTTCGCTTTTTCAAGTTTGCGAATGCCGCAACATACGCTGATCAGCGGCAAAGGTCAACTCGGGGCGCTGGACGGTGGTTTGGACGCAGACAAAGTTACCGCCGCTTCCGCCCCGTGGTCCATGCCGCCGCGCGTTTCAACATTACGATCTTGCGGCGCTCTGCGCGCGCATCGCCGGCTGATCGGTTTCCGTCACTCCCTGTGACGGCCGGTCACGTGGCGGCCTGCTCCACGATGCGCGCCCAGCGTTCGAGCAGTGCCTGGGCGCCGTCCATGTCGGGAGCCTCCGCCCAAAGGTCGGTGAGTGGCTCGGTGGCGGCGGGCAGGATCAGCACCCAGCTCCCGTCGTCGTGGGTCACGCGCACCCCGTCGGTGGTGTCGACGCGATGTCCCTCGGCCTCGGCCTCGACCGCCTCGATGACCGAGCGCATGACGGCGCCCTTGGCCGCCCAGGGCGTGGGCACGGCCCGCTTGAGCAGCTTGATCTCCGGGATCCTGGCGTCGATCTGGCTGAGCGACAGGCGAGTGCGGGCGACCAGCCCCAGCAGGCGTATGAACACGGCCAGCCCATCGATGGCCGGGCTGAACTCGGGCACGACGAACCCGCCGCGCCCGTCCGCCGCGAAGATCATGTCGGCTCCGGCGGCGGCCGAGGTGAGGGCGTCCAGCGCGGTGGAGGTCCACTGCACCTGCACGCCGTGGAAGCGGCAGACCTGCTCGGCGACCCTGGTCGTGCTGACCGGCAGCGCCACCTGGCCGCCCCGGCGTTCGGCGGCGACGAGGTCGAGCACGACGAGCAGGGCACGTTCGTCGTTGATGAGCTGGCCCATCTCGTCCACGAGGGCGATACGCTCGCCGACCGGGTCGAACCGCACGCCGAACGCCGCCCGGGAGGAGCTGACCAGCTCCGACAGGCGCTGCAGATCCCGGCGGCGCTCCGCCAGGGTCTCGGTGGGCGAGACGTCGTCGAGGCGGGCGTTGACGGTCAGCACCTCCACCCCGAGCCGGCCGAGCAGCGAGGGCAGCACGAGCGACGAGGTGCCGCCGGCGCAGTCGACGACGACCTTCATGTCCCTGACGCCGTCCACGCCGACGTGACGCAGCAGTTCGCGGGTGTAGTCCTCGACCGCCCTGGCCGGGTAGTTGAGCTCGGCGATCTCGCCGGGGAAGGCGCGGCGGAACTCCTGCCGGGAGAAGACCCGCTCCAGCTTGCGCTGGGCGGCCGGCGGGAGGTCGGCGCCGCGGCCGTCCATGATGACGATGTCGACGCTCTGCGGGTCGCCCGGCGTGGTGCGCAGCGAGATGCCGCCGGCGGCCGACTCGCGGCCGGTGTGGAAGCGGGCCACCGGCAGCGGGGCCGCCTCCAGGTCGAGCACGTTGATGGCGCTGGCGGTGAGCGCGGCGTTGACGGCCCGCTTGAGCGCCCTGGCGGCCAGCGAGCAGTCGCGGGAGGTGACGACGTACTCGCCCTTGTTGAGGGTGGTGGCGTACGCGCTGGCCAGGCGCACGCACAGCTCGGCGGTGATCTCGACGTTGACCAGGCCGCTGACGCCCCGCGGGCCGAACAGGTTACGCTGGCCGCGCGACTCCCAGATGACGCTGGTGTTGACGACCGCGCCCGCCTCGATGGTCTTGAACGGGTAGACCCGCACGCCGCTGGAGACGTACGCCTCGGCCTCGATGACGCATTCGTCGCCGATGATGGCGTTCTCCTCGATACGGGCGCCGGCCATCACGTCGGTGCTCTTGCCGATCACACACCCGCGCAGGTGCGCGCCGGGGCCGATGTAGACGTTGTCGTGGACGATCGCCCGGTGCAGGAACGCGCCCTCGCGCACGACCGCGTTGTTGCCGAGCACGGTGAACTCGCGGAGTTCGGCCCCCGCCTCGACCTTGGCGTAGTCACCGATGAGCAGGGGGCCCTTGAGCACGGCGTCGGGGTCGACCGAGGCCGACTCGGCGACCCAGACGCCGGGCGAGAGCTCGAAGCCGCCGATGTCCAGGGCGACCTTCCCGGACAGGGCGTCGGCCTGGGCCTTGAGATAGCTGTCGTGGGTGCCGACGTCCTCCCAGTAACCGTCGGCCACGTACCCGTAGATGGCGGCGCCGCGCTCCAGCAGGGCGGGGAAGACGTCGGATGACCAGTCGACGGGTTCCCCGGCCGCCACGGCGTCGAGGATCTCGGGCTCCATGACGTAGATGCCGGTGTTGACGGTGTCGGAGAAGACCTGCCCCCAGGTGGGTTTCTCGAGGAAGCGCTGCACGCGGCCTTGCTCGTCGACGATGATGATCCCGAACTCGAGCGGGTTCGGTACGCGTTTTAGACCGATTGTCACGAGCGCCGAATTATCCCGGTGAAATCGGATCATTTCTGTTAAATCGATATCCGTCAGGGCGTCACCGGAGATCACGAGGAAACGATCGTCACGGAGGCGGTCGGCGGCGTTCTTGACGCTGCCCGCGGTGCCGAGGGGCAGGTCCTCGGTGGCGTACTGGAGGCTCATGCCGAGCTCGTCGCCGTCGCCGAAATAGTTGCGCACCAGCGCGGCCAGGAACTGGAGCGTGACCACCGTCTCGGTGACGCCGTGCCGCTTGAGCAGGCGCAGCACGTGCTCCATGATCGGGCGGTTGACCACGGGAAGCAAGGGTTTCGGCTGGTTGGCGGTCATGGGACGCAGCCGAGTGCCCTCCCCGCCTGCCATGAGGACCGCCTTCACCCGATCACTCCTTTTTGGCCGAGGTTACGAGTTGGCGCACCTGTACCACATACAGCACTGCTGACCACCAGTACAGGCCCGTTCCCCAGAGCGCAAACGCCCATCCGACAATTCGGGCTATATCGGCATACCACCCAGTGTGGGATGCAAGGAAGAGGAGAGGGAAGGCATACATGAGGTTGAACATGGCGGCCTTGCCCAGGAAATGCACCTGAAGTGCCCTGTAGCCGTATTTGCGGAGTACGGGGAAGCAACTCGCGACGAAGAGTTCCCGCGCCAGGATCACCGCCACCAGCCACCACGGAATGACCTCGCGCAGCAGCAACGCCAGGATCGTGGCGAACACGTACAGCTTGTCAGCGGCCGGGTCGATGAGCCTGCCGAGCTTGCTGGTCTGGTTGAACGCGCGAGCGATCTTCCCGTCGAGCCAGTCGGTGAACCCGGCCACCGCGAGGACCCCGATGGCCCACCCGTCCGCCTTGGGCCCGAGAACCAGCCAGAGGAACACGGGAACGCCGAGAAGGCGCAGGAAGCTCAGCAGGTTGGGAACCGTCCAGATCCGGTCCTCGGCGGAAGTTTCGCTCACGAGGCAGACCCTACTGCGTGGAACTCCAACACAGCGGCCCCGCCTGCCCCGGGTTGGCAGGGGGCGGGCCGGGGTCAGGCGCGCAGGAACGCGTGGACGCGGCCCATGACGTCCTCGATCTGGGCCACGCCACCGTGCACGTGGAGGTCGGCCCTGGCGGCGATTCCGGACGCCAGCCGGTGGGCGCGGTCGGCGAGGGCCTCGTCGGCCGCCCGCTCGTCCATCACGCCGAGCCGCTGCCCGGATGGGCTCCCCGCACCGTCTCGAGGAACGCCTTGATGAGGGCCGGGTCCTTCACGCCGGGCGCGGACTCCACGCCGCTGGACACGTCGACCCCCCACGGGCCGGCGGCGGCGACGGCCTCCGTCACGTTGGCCGGGGTGAGGCCGCCGGCCAGCAGCCACCGGCCCGACGGGCGGCCGCGGATCGCGGCCCAGTCCCACGGCAGGCCGGAGCCCGCATGAGGGGCGTCGACGAGGAGCAGGTCCTCGTCGAAGGCGCCGCACCGCAGGTCGGCCTCGGCGTCGACGGCCCTGAGCAGGACGGCTCCGAGGTCCTTGAGCGCGGTGAAGTCGCTGTGCGGGTGCCGGCCGTGCAGCTGGAGGGCCCGCACGCCGGAGGTCAGCGCCGCAGCCCGCACCGCGCCGGGGTCCTCGCCGCGGAACACGCCGACGGTCAGCACGTGCCCGGGGACCAGCGAGACCAGCTCGGCCGCCCGCTCGGGCGTGATCTGCCGAGGGCTGCGGGTCATGACGAACCCGACGGCGTCGGCGCCCGCCTCGACGGCCGCGGCCACGTGTTCCGGCTCGGTCAACCCGCAGATCTTGACGTACACATCTGCCACCATAGCGGCGGCGGGCGGCTCCAGGGACCACGCCCGGACCAGCACCGTGGCGTCGAGGCCGGACGGCGGCACCACGGTCGTCAGCCTGCGGGATGATCACCTGTCTGCCCCGTGGCGGATCCCTCGGCCGGACCTCGGCGCACCGGGCGGAAGGACGCGTCCACGAGGCCGGTGCGGTGGGCCACGACCGCGGCCTGGATACGGTTGCGCAGCCCCAGCTTGTCCATCGCGGCGGCGATGTGGGTCTTGACCGTGGTGACGCCGACGTGCAGCTTCTCGGCGATCTCCGCGTTGGACAGGCCGGTGCCGACCAGGGCCAGCACCTCCAGCTCGCGGTCGGTCAGCCCCGGCGGCGGCGGCGCGGCCGCCTGCTCCTCGGCCGTCAGGAACCGCTCGACGACCCTGCGCAGCACTGACGGCGCGAGCAGCTGCTCGCCGGCCGCCGCCCGGCGCACGGCGTCCACCATGCGTTCCGGCTCGTCGTCCTTGACCAGGAAGCCGACCGCTCCCGCGCGCAGGGCGGCGTAGACGTTGGCGTCCTCGGCGAACGTGGTCAGCACCACGATCCTGGCCCCCGGCCGGGCGGCGAGCACTCGCTTGATCGCCTCCAGCCCGTCGACCCTGGGCATGCGCAGGTCCATGAGGATCACGTCGGGCAGGTGGCGTTCGGCCAGGCGGACCGCCTCGGCGCCGTCCTCGGCCTCGCCCACGACCTCCATGTCGCCCGCCGCCTGCAGCAGCATGCGCACGCCCGCGCGGACGAGCGCCTGGTCGTCGGCCACCAGCACGCGGATCACGCGGCGCTCCCCGAGGGAAGGCGCGCGGGCAGGGTGGCGGCCAGCAGCCAGCCGCCCTCGCCGTCGGGGCCGGCGGTGAGGGTGCCGCCGAGGGCGCGCACGCGTTCGCGCATGCCGGCCAGCCCGCGGCCGGAGGAGGGCAGGCGTTCGATGCCGGTGGGCGGCCGGCCGTTGCGGATCTCCACCGACAGTCCCTCGCCGGCGGTGACCACGGTGACGCGGACCCGGGTGCCGGGGCCTGCGTGTTTGAGCACGTTGGTGAGTCCTTCCTGGACGATGCGGGCCGCGGAGGTGCGGGCGATGAGCGGCGCCTGATCGGTGGCCGGGTCGAGGTCCAGGTCCACCACCAGTCCGGCGGCGGCCATGCGCTCGGCCGACTCGCGTACCACGTCGGCGGGATTGGCCAGCAGGTGAGGCTCGCGTTCCGGCGCCCGCAGCAGGTCGAGCAGGTCGCGCAGGTCCTGCAGCACCTGATGGCCGGTCTCCCGGATGTCGTTGAGCGCGTCGGCGACGGGGCCGTCGGGCGCGGTGTAGCGGGCGGCGCTGGCGCGCAGCACCATGGCGCCGACGTGGTGGGCGACGATGTCGTGCACGTCGCGGGCGATGCGCTCGCGTTCGGCCAGCTGGTCGGCCCGTACCTGCGCGACCGCCGCCCGGGCGGCCTCCTCGGCGCGCAGCCGCTCGGCGGCCGCGGCGGACTGCCGTACGCCGAGATAGCGGCCGATCGCGATCGGCGTGGCCACCAGCGTCATGAGCACGCCGACGCGGAACGGGGTGGTGTCGGTGTCGTCGCCGACGACGGCGATCGCGGTCAGCAGGCAGCCGGCGAAGTACGCCGCCACCGTCCACGGCCAGGAGGCCACGCGCATGGCGAACACGCCGACCGCGATGAGGGTGAGGATCACGCAGGTGTTGACGGCGTCGTTCAGATAGGTGTCGGCGGACACCAGCAGAACGCCCTGCAGCAGGAAGACCAGCCCGGGAAAGCGCCTGGCGATGCCCAGCGAAAGGCCGCCCACCACGGCCAGCAGCCCGACGACCCAGACGGGCTGCGTGCCCGAGTGCCAGGAGGTCCAAGTGCTGAGCACCGTGATCGCCACCCCGCCGGCCGCCAGCAGCGCGTCCGGGGTGACGTCGCGCTCCTCCAGCCGCCCGGCCGAGCTGCGCAGGTACGCGCCCAGCACGGCGGGGAAGACCGGCAGCAGGACCGAGTACATCCACGCGTTGACGGTGAGGGCGATGCCCGGGTCGGCGATGTTGACCGCGGTCGCGCCGATCGCGGCGGCCACGGCCACCGCGGTGGCCCGCCAGCCGGCCTGGAACCCCGCCACGCCGAGCGCGACGCAGACGAGGATCTGGGCGGTGTTCGAGGTGAACGACTCCAGCTGGTCGGTGACGACCAGCAGGACGGCCAGGTAGAGGGTGACCGGCACCGGCCAGCGGCGGACCAGCCCCATGGACAGGCCCGCCAGGAGCGCCATCGGGATGTTCATCGCCGCGGGCAGATATTTCGTGTCGCCCGCATGAGCCGTGGTCAACAGGTCCAGAGCCACACCCGAAACGGCCAGCAGGACATCAAGCGGCACACCGCGCCAACGCATGCGCACACGGTATCCGCCCGCGATGAACGGCCAATCCTCCGGACGGAGGACCCCGTCTCCTCCTTGTGGCCGCAGGCTTCGCCCGGAGGGGGGAGCGCGTGGTCAGATCTTGGCCCTACTTTTGTCCTATGTCTAACGACACCGCACTCTTGCTCGGTCAGTTTCTACGCTCCCCCGCCATGATCGGCGCGCTGGCGCCGAGTTCGCGGCGCCTCGCCGCCACCATGTGCACGCCGATCCCCGAGCGCGGCGAGCCGACCGTGGTGGAGCTGGGCCCCGGCACGGGGCCTTTCACCGCGGAGATCCAGCAGCGGCTCGCCGGACGGGGACACCACCTGGCCGTGGAGGTCAACGGGCCGCTGGCGCAGCGGCTCGCCGACCGTTTCCCCGCCGTGGACGTGGCGCACGCGGACGCGGCGCGGCTGAGCGACCTGCTGCGGGAGCGGGGATTGCGACAGGCGGACGTGGTGGTGAGCGGCCTGCCGTGGGCGGCCTTCCCCGACGGGTTGCAGCGCGATTTGCTGAGTGCGGTGACGGCGGCGATGTGCCAAGGGGCGGCGTTCACGACGTTCTCCTATATTCACGCCATCCCGCTCAGCTCGGCGCGGCGGTTCCGCGAGCTGCTCGCCGAGCAGTTCGAAGAGGTCGTACGAGGACGCACGGTGTGGCGCAACGCGCCCCCGGCGTTCGTGTTCCACGCACGCCGCCCCAGAACCTGACCGGCACACGGGCACCCGTGGCGAAGGAGCTCCCTGCTCGGCTTCCTCCCGCCGCGGGTGCTCATGGCCGTCCCGCTGGCTCGAGGACGGCCGGCAGCCGCACCAGCCTACGGAAGATCTCGGCTTCGTCCCTCCGGGGCGGCGTTCTCGGCCTCGTCGAACAGGCGCCCGTGATCTTCCCGCCGGCGTGGCGGCCTTACGGACTGCGCCTACCCGAGGCCTGGAGAAGCACACACCCGCGCTCAGCCGAACGACGGAGGCCTTTTCTCCCGCAGCGCGCGCACGCCCTCGGCCACGTCGGGACCGCTGAAGCCGAGGAACTCCATGGCCAGCGAGGCGTCGAAGGTGGGCCCGGCCAGCCGCAGCCAGTTGTTGAGCGAGTATTTGGTCAGCCTGATCGCCTCCTGCGCGCCGGCGGCGAGCCGGACGGCGATCTCCATGGCCCTGTCGTGCACCTGGTCGTCGTCCACGCACAGGCTGACGAGGCCCATCCGCTCGGCCTGCTCGCCGGTCACCGGCTCGCACAGCAGCAGGTGGTATTTGGCCTTGGCCAGCCCGCACAGCAGCGGCCAGACGATCGCGGCGTGGTCGCCGGCCGCGACGCCGAGCCTGGTGTGCCCGTCGATGATGCGCGCCGTGCGGCCGGCTACGGAGATGTCGGCCAGCAGCGCGACCGCGAGCCCTGCTCCCACGGCGGGGCCCTGGATGGCGGAGACGACCGGCTTGGCGCAGTTGAGCACGTTGTAGACGATGTCGCGGGCCTCGGCGAACACGCGCAGCCTGGTGGCGTGGTCGCGCGTCATCTCCTCGATCATGGACAGGTCGCCGCCGGCGGAGAACGCCTGGCCCTCTCCCCTGACGACGATCGCCCGCACGTGGTCGTCGCGGTCGGCGTCGCGCCAGATCTCGGCCAGTTCGCGGTGCGCGGTCATGTCGACGGCGTTGAGCCTGCCGGGCTCGCTGATCGTGATCCGCAACACGCCGCCGGCCGGGGTGTCGATCTTCAGCTTCGTGTACGTCTCGTAGGTCACCAGGATTCCCTGAGCCGTCGCGCGACGTACTCGCGGGCCTCGGCCGCCTGGTCGAACAGGCCGGGCAGGACGAAGAAACTGTGCACGGCGCCGTCGAACCTGAGCGCCTCGACCGGCACACCCGCCTGGGCCAGCCGGTCGGCGTATCGCTCGCCTTCGTCCCTGAGCACGTCGTATTCGGCGGTCACCACGGTCGCGGGCGCCAGGCCCGTCACGTCGGGCAGGCGCAGCGGGGACAGCAGCGGATCGGCCGGGTCCACGCCTTCGGCATATTGCCGGGCGAACCAGGCCATCTCCTCGGCGTCCAGCCCGAACCCCTTGGCGAACTCCCGGTAGCTGGGCGTGTCCATCGCCACGTCGAGCACGGGATAGACGAGCGCCTGATGCGCCAGCCGCAGCCCGGCGTCACGGGCCCGCCAGGCGGCGACCGCGGCCAGGTTGCCACCCGCGCTGTCACCGATGACGGCCACGCTGCCGTTGCTCTGGTAGAAGGCGGGCCTGGCGAAGATGTCGCGCACCACGATCCACGCGTCGTCGGCGGCGGCCGGGAAGGGGTGCTCGGGGGCCAGCCGGTAGTCGACGGAGACCACCACGGCCCCGGTGCGGATGGCCAGGTCGCGCCCGGCCGCGTCGTTGCGCTTGACGCTGCCGAAGACCCAGCCGCCGCCGTGGAAGTAGACCAGGACGGGCAGCAGGCCGTCGCCGGGATCGGCCCGGTAGATCCGGATCGGCACGTCCTCGGCCAGCTCGTCGCGGACGAACGGCAGCTTGGTGAGCGGTCCGCGGTGCGCCGCCAGGCCGTCCTGCGCGCGCAGCTCCTGGATCGTGGACAGGTCGAACGTGGCCAGATCGGTGTTCAGGTCCGACGGGTAGCGGGCGACGTAGTCCCGTGCCTGGGGGTGCAGCGGCATGATCGCAGCCTAGCGGGCCGCCTCCATGAACGCATCGAAGAGCCGGTTGTCCCCGCCTCGCTCCGGGTGCCACTGCACGCCCACGCCGAATCGGTGGCCCTGCAGCTCGATGCCCTCGACGATCTGGTCATCGGCCCAGGCCACGGCCAGCAGGCCGCTGCCGAGCCGCCGTACGGACTGGTGGTGCGGCGCGACCACCTCGACGTGGTCGCCGACGGCCTTGCCGAGCTTGCTGGAGACGCTGACCTGGATCGTGTGCGGCGTGCCCGGCTCGTGGTGCCGGTCGTGGTCGAGCACCTCGGGCAGCCACGGGATGAGCGTGCCGCCCTGCGCGACGTTGAGCACGTGCATGCCCCTGGCGATGGCCAGGATCGGGACGTCGGCGCGCACGGCCGCCCTGGCCAGGGCCAGCTCGAACCGGTCGCGGTGCACCTGCGGCTCGGGGGCGCGCTCGTCCTGCTCCCCGTTGTAGGCGGCGGCCTCCACCTCGACGCCGCCCGCCAGCAACACGCCGTTGAGCCCCCGTACGTAGTCTTCGATGGCGTGCGGGCCCAGCGGTGGCAGCACCACGGGCGCGCCCCCCGCCCGCACCACCGCCTTGGCGTAGGAGGGCGGGGACAGTACGGCCTCCCGCACCCAGTCGCCCCAGCGGGCGGCCTCGAAGTAGGCGGTGATTCCGATCAGCGGTCGGGACATGCGATCTCCCGGAGCAGGGTGGAGTTCGTGCCGCCGCCAGCCTGTCTGCGGTGACGGCCACTTGGCCCCATCATGGCGCACACCCTTTCCGATATGTCACCTCTCCCCAAAGATCCCCGCCTACCACTTGCCTCCCCCGCCACCGGGTTCTTGGCTTTTCATCCGGTTTCAGCGGGAGAGGCGGTCTCGGAGTGCCCCATCAGGCCTCCATCAGGCCGGCGAAGGCCGTGAGGTCAGCGGGACGGGAGGCGGGAGGAGGTCTCGGTGATCAGCTGGGTGAGGATCGAGGTAGCGTCCGGATGGGTGTCGAGCAACTCGTCCAGACGGGCCCGCCAGGCCCCGGCCTCGGCGTAGAGCGCGTCGTCCTCCGCCTGCAGACGCAGCCGGGTCTCGCACAGTTGCAGCTGGTACATGAGCCCGAGGTAGTGCCCGACCGTGTCGCTGAGCCACCAGTAGGCGTCCGTGCTGGCGGCGAAGACGAAGATCCGAGCGCCCTCCCAGGCCACCCGCCTGGGGTGGAGGACTGCCATGGCCGGATCGTACGCCCGTCCGACGGTTTCCGAAACGTTTCAGGATCAGGTCCGCCGCAGTGCTCGGCTCCGCCAGGTTCACGCGCGAGGGCGGCTACCGGCTCGGGGCGGTCGACGTCCTGAGTCTGAGCGGTGGGCGCATCGCGGAGATCGCCGGATTCCTCGACCCGGGGCGTGTTCCGCTGTTTCGGCTTCCCCGCCGAACTGAGCGGATAATTGCGAATATGACTTTTATTCGCATTCACCGTCCGAAACAACATTAACACCGTGTGCGCAGAATCACGATTCCACTACGCATAGTTCTACTTCGCACCGTATTGGGGGGAAACGGTTGTGGCGCGTCATGGGCGGTGTAACACTCAATTTTGAGCGTTCCGGATGTGCCGGGGCCCGCCGCTGCGCTCACGACCCGGAGCCGTCAGGGAGGTGGAACGACAAGACCGGAATGCGTTTCCGGTCGATAAGTGGGGTTGCTTTTATGTCGTTGAATCCGCGCCTGGTGAAGGAGAGTTTCTCCGTCGTCGAGCCGCAGGCCGAACGGGCCACGGCCTATTTCTACGGCCGCTTGTTCGCCGAGAACCCGCACCTACGCGCCATGTTCCCGCCCGCCATGAACGTCCAGCGGGACCGCCTGTTCAGCGCGCTGACCCGGATCGTGTGGAGCCTGGACAGCCCGGACAGCCTGGCCGCGTTCCTGAGCCAGCTGGGCAGGGACCACCGCAAGTACGGCGTGATCGCCGAGCACTACACGGCGGTCGGCAACGCCCTGCTCGCCACGATCCGGCGCTTCGCCGCCGACATCTGGGACCACGAGATCGAGGCCGCCTGGGTGGCCGCCTACACGGCCGCCGCCAACATGATGATCGAATCCGCCGAGGACGACGAGGGGGTCTCCCCGGCGTGGTGGCTGGCCGAGGTGATCGACCACGAGCTGCGCCATCGCGACATCGCGGTCATCACGCTGCGGCCCACGCAGCGGCTGCCGTACCAGCCGGGCCAGTACGTCAACGTGCAGACCGCACGCTGGCCGCGCGTGTGGCGGACGTTCTCCATCGCGAACGCGCCGCGCAAGGACAACACGATCAGGCTGCATGTGCGCTCGGTCCCGGGCGGCTGGGTGTCCACGACGCTGATCAGGCACACGCGCATCGGCGACACGCTCATGGTGGGCTCGCCGATGGGCACGATGACGCCGCGCGAGCAGAGCATGCGCGACGTGCTGTGCGTGGCGGGCGGCACCGGGCTGGCGCCGCTGAAGGCGATCATCGAGTCCATCATCGCCTCCGGCCGCCGGCCCAACATCCACCTGCTGTACGGCGCGCGTACCTCCGGGGAGCTCTACGACCTGCCCGACCTGATCGCGATGGAGTCGTCGTTCCCCTGGTTGCGGGTGCTGCCGGTGGTCTCCGACGAGCAGTCGTACGACGGGATGCGCGGCCACCTGCCCGAGGTGACGCAGCGCTTCCACTCCTGGGCCGAGCACGACGTGTACGTCTGCGGCCCGCCCGCCATGGTCAACGAGACCGTCCGCCGCCTGCAGATCGACGGCGTGCCCCTGTCGCGCATCCACCGGGACATCGTCCAGGCCGAACGCTAGTCGCTGGCCGGCCGTTGTTCCTGTCGGGGGTTGACAGGAGGGGCTGGACGGTGCGTTGTGGAAGTTGACACGCGCACCGTCCAAACGTGGAGGTCGTCTGTGCCGTCGTCTGCCGGTCGCCGGGGAATCGGCGCGTTCGCGATCGTCGTCACGCTGCTCCTCACCTCCTCCCCGGCGGCGGCGGACGCCCCGCTGACCGAGATCGGGGCCGACGCGTACGCCAACGCCACCAGCCAGCACGGCACCCAGGCCGGGCCGGACTCCCACCAGTGGGGCACGACCATCGTGACCGCGCAGCAGGCGGGCCGGTTCTTCGACGGCGGGGCGTCCGGCATCGCGTTCGCGACGTCGGGCGACAACGGCGGCACGTGGACCAAGGGCGTGCTGCCGGGGCTCACCGGGTTCGGCGGCGGGCCGTACCAGCGGGTCAGCAACCCTTCCGTGGCCTATGACGCCAGGCACGGCGTCTGGCTGATCGCCTCACTGGGGATCACCGACACCGACGGGATCGCCGGCGCGGCCGTCGTCGTCAGCCGGTCCGCCGACGGCGGTCGCACCTGGGAGAACCCGGTCGTCGTCGCATCGGGCGGCGACCTCGACAAGAGCTGGATCGCCTGCGACAACACCCCCGACAGCCCGCACCACGGCCGTTGCCACGTCGCGTACGACGACCACGCGGCCGGCAACACGATCAGCATGGCCCGTTCCTCCGACAGCGGCCTGACCTGGGCCGTGACCGCCACTTCTGCGACCGGGCTCGGCGCGCAGCCGGTGGTGCGGCCCGACGGCGCCGTCGTGGTGGCGTACCTGGGCGACGACGACCGCATCCGCGCCATCCGCTCCCGCGACGGCGGCGCCACCTGGAGCGAAAGCGTGCCGGTCTCCATGGTGCAGCGGCGCACGGTCGCGGGCGGGTTACGCGCCTTACCGCTGCCGTCGGCCGAGACGGACGCGGCCGGCACCGTGTACATCGTCTGGCAGGACTGCCGCTTCCAGCTCTTCTGCGCCGGCAACGACATCGTGCTGGTCACGTCGGCCGACGGCGTCCAATGGGACCACGTCACCCGCGTCACCGCCGACGGCGGCGACCACTTCATCCCCGCCCTCGGCGTCGACCGCTCCACCTCCGGCGGCTCCGCCAGGCTCGCGCTCGCCTACTACCGCTACCCCGACGCCGCCTGCGCCGCCGCGACCTGCCGGCTCACCGTCGGCTACACCTCCTCGGCCAACGGCGGCCGCTCCTGGTCCGAGCCCTCGGAGCTGCACGGGCCGATGAGGCCGGACTGGCTGCCCAACACCGCGCAGGGCCGCATGGCCGGCGACTACATCTCCACCGCGATCGTCCCCGGCGGCAACGCCTTCCCCGCCTTCACGGCCGCCACCGCGCCCACGGGCGGCGCGTACGACGTGCGCACCTACACCGTCTCCGGCGGCCTGCCCATCACGGGCGGCGGCCCCGCCCTGCTCTCCATCGAGGGACCCGTCGCGGCCGGCGAACCCCCGCCCGACACGCCCGCCACCGCCCGCTAGACACC
>NZ_VCKY01000011.1 GCF_005889735.1 Nonomuraea turkmeniaca | reverse complement strand
CCGCCCACCCGACCCGTCGTTCCCGGCCGATCGCCTGCGCGCTCCGGTGCTGTACGCCTCGGTGGGCACGGTGTTCAAAGCCGGCCCGCGGTTGCTGCGCAACTTCGCCACCGCGCTGGCGCCGCTGGGCGGCACCGTGATCATCGCCACCGGGGAGACCGATCCAGCCGCGCTGGATCCGCTGCCGGACAACGTGCATGCTCGCCGCTTCGTACCGCAACCAGAGGTGCTCGCCCGCGCTGCGCTGTTCGTCACGCACGGCGGGATGAACAGCGCCAACGAGGCCCTGTACGCGGGGGTTCCGATGCTGGTGGTCCCGCAGGGCGCAGATCAGCCGCTCGTGGCCCGGCGGGTGGTCGAGCTCGGCGCCGGGCTGTCGATCCGTCCCCAGGACGCCGCCGCGGGACCCGTGAACGCCCTCGCCCGACGCCTGCTCGACGACCCACGCTTCCGGGCCGCGGCGGCCACCCTGCGGGTCACCCAACGCGAGGCAGGCGGCTACCTGCGCGCCGCCGACGAACTCGAGCGCTACCTGCACCGGGCCGGCGGGGGCAGCCGGCCGGTCCCGGCAGATGCGACACAGGAGCGCTGAGTGATGTCACCCGTCGTCATCGTCCTGCTGCTGTTCGCTGGGCTGTCCGAGGCCGCCGGGCGGATCCTGCCCCTGGTGGCTCGCCGGCCCGGCGTGTCGCGGCCCCATGCGATCCTGCTCCTGCTGACCGGCGCCGTGGTCGAGGGCGCTGCGTTCGCGCTGTGGCCACTGACCGCATGGACCCTTGCCGAGCTGGTGCTGTCCGCTCCGCTGTCAGTCGTCGCCGCGTTCACCTGGACACCCGGCCTGGTCGCCCCGCTGCTTCTCGCCGCCGTCCTCGCGTTCCCGCTGCTCGGGCCCCTGCTGCACCTGCTGCTTTGCGTGGGGGTCGGGGCCGGCCTCGTCGCCCCGCTCGCCGCGACGACGGGGCTGGGCTGGTGGGCTGCCGCAGGCTGCGTGGCCGTCGCTGGAGTCGGGCTGGCCGCCGCCATCGATGCCGTACGGCGCCTGGTCGTGAAGATCAACGCCACCGGGGCGCGGGAGCTGGTCACATGATCGAGTTCCCGCTCTTCGTCCTGCTGCTGGGTCCGATCCTGCTCGCCGAAGCCCTGCTCGCCCGCTACGAGGTGATGGCCTACACCGCCGGCTGGCGGACTCCTGGCACGGAGCTACCGCAGGACATGCCCTACGCCCGAGGTGCGGATCCCGACCGTCCTCCGGACGCCTACCTGGTCTATCTGGACGGCATCGGGAAACGTCGTTTCCGCGACACCCGCGACGGGGGCCAGCTGGTCAAGGCCCTGATCGCCGGCGCGCCGGAGCTGCGGGTGCTGGGCCAGGTGCAGCCCTACTCTCCACTGGCCGACCCGCTCGCCGACCGGCCTGTGTGGGCGTGGCTCCGCCACCGCATCGGGCTCCTGCTGTTCCTGCACAACGTCATGCAGATCTTCGTGGCCGCCGACCACCGGTACCGTCCCCTGTACAACCGCGCCGTGGGCACTCAGACCGCCAACCACCTGCGCCGGGCGGGTTACCAGCCCGACAGCGGCATACCCGTGGTGCTGCTCAGCTACAGCGGTGGCGCCCAGGTCGCCACCGGCGCGGTTGACGAACTGCACACCCGGCTGCGTGCCCCGCTCCTGCTGATCACTATCGGTGGGTTCCACAACGGCGCCAACGATCTCACCCACGCCGATCACCTGCATCAGCTCACCAGCGGGAGCGACTGGATCGAGCGGGTCAGCACCTGGATCTTCCCTCAGCGTTGGCGGATCTTCCGCCGCAGTGGATGGAACCGGGCCGGCCGCGCCGGAAAGATCACCGTACACGGGCTTGACCCGGCCACCCACATGGGGCGGCGCAGTTACATCAGCCCAGAGGCGCAGTTGCCCGATGGCCGCAGCTTCCTCGACTGCACCGCCGACACTGTGATCGCACTCATCCGCGCCCACTGCGGCGGGCCTGCTGCGACAGAACCGTAGGAGCACAGCACTGATCATCTGGCACCGCACGCGATCGGCCGGACGACCCCTTGAGCGGGCCGACGCCACGTTGGCAGGGCAACGGCCGGACCGATCATGAGGCGGCTCGTGTGCCGCGCGCCGGTCCCGGGCTGGTCAACGGCCAGTGGATCCGTCGATCTGCTCGCGGAGGATGTCGGCGTGGCCGGCGTGCCGGCCGGTCTCTTCAATCATGTGCACCAGGACCCATCGCATCGATGGCGCCGGCCCAGGGCGCGGGGGTCGCGGGGCGGGAAGGGCCAGATCCGGGCAGGCGTCGATGACCTGGTTCGCTCGCTCGACGGTCTTCCGGTAGTCGGCGAGCACGCCGTCGACGGTGTCCTCCGCGGACGGCCGCATGGTCGCGCGCCAGTCGCCGACATCCTCACCGAGGAAGTAGAACCGTTCGACGGACGCCACATGCTTTAGCAGCCCGAGAAGGTTGGTGCCCGAGGGCACTCCACCCGTTCGGACCTGCGGTTCCGGCACGCCCGCAACCTTGTCCGCGACCGCGTTCCGCAGATAGTCGAGGAAGCCCCGCAGGGTGGCCTTCTCGTCGGCGCCGGTCCGCGGAGGCGTGGTGTCCTTCGCCCGCGTCCTGGATCGCTGCGCGTGATTTCCTGGCATCGAGTCACTCTCTTCCGACGTGGTGTCGTGTGGTTCAGGCGGTCATCCGGCGGTTCGCTGGATGAGCAGGATGTTGTCGATGACGGTGGCGGTCTCACCGGCGGGTCCGGTGGCCCGGCGGCGGGGCATGTCGGCGCGCAGGACGGGCCAGCGCGCGGGATCGAGATCAAGTTCGGCGGCGATCTCGGTGGGTGTGGGGTGGTGGACGTCGGGGTCCTGGTTCCACGACCAGGGCGCGGTGGAGCCGTGGTCGACGATCAGCAGCAGACCGCCGGGGCTCAGGGCCCGTGCGGCGCTGCGCAGGACTCGGCTGCGGAGCAATGGGAACGGGGTGTGGAAGTACTGGGCGGAGACGAGATCGAACTTGCCTGCCGGGAAGCTTCTGGCCAGATCGTGTTGTTCGGTGGCGACCCGGTCCGCGACGCCGAGGTCGCGGGCGCGTTCCCGCACCCGTTCGACGGCGGTGGTGGAGATGTCCACGGCGGTGACGTGCCAGCCCCGCCGGGCGAGCCAGATGGCGTCGCCGCCGGCGCCGCAGCCCAGATCCAGGGCGGCACCGGGGCGCAGCGGCGCGGCTGTCTCGGCGAGCAGCGGGTTGACGCGTGCGACCCAGCTACGCCGGGTGCGGTAGTGCCGCTCCCAGAACAGCTCGGCGTCCTCGTCCGCCGCGCCCTGGTCGCCCGAGGCGTCGGCGGTGAGTCGTCGCCCTTGGGGAGAATCCATCTGAGTTGTCCCTTCGTCGGCCGGCATGCCGAGCGTGATCCGATACGCACCTTCGAACCGGTGATGTACCGACAGCATCGCCACCGCCATTTCCTTCTTGCAAGAAAAGTTGCGGATCCGCATCATCGGGGTATGGACAATCCCGCAAGAGATGTTCTGGCTGGAGTTGGGCCGCGTCTGCGTGCCCTGCGCCGGGCGCGGAGCGCCACGCTGGCAGCGCTGGCAAACGAAACCGGCCTCACAGCGAGCACCCTGTCCCGTCTCGAGAACGGCAAGCTCCGCCCCACGCTGGAGCAGCTACTGCCTCTGGCCCGGGCGCACGGCGTCCCGCTCGATGATCTCGTCGCGGCGCCGCCCACCGGCGACCCGCGCATCCACCTGCGACCAGTGCGGCGATCCGGGCTGGTGATGGTGCCACTGACCAGGCGGGCCGGCGGTATCCAGGCCTACAAGGTGATCTATCCACCCGCCGGCCGAGCGCCCACGATGAACCTGCAGACCCACGAGGGATACGAGTGGTTCTACGTCCTCAACGGACACGTCAGGTTCGTGCTCGGCGAGCAGGAGTTCCGGCTCGGCGTCGGCGAGGCCGCGGAGTTCGACACCCGCATACCGCACTGGATCGGCAGCGCCGACAGCCGGACCGCCGAGGTGCTCACCCTGTTCGGCGCGCAGGGAGAGCGCGCCCACCTGGCACCGTCCAGGCACTGACCATCTCAGCCCTCCGCCGGTCACCGAGATCAACTGGGCTTGCCGGGAAGATTCTGATGGATCACCAGGCGCGCCGACCCGCTCGCGCCGGAGTCCGCCGGTTCGAACCACACTGTGAGCGTGCACTCGTCATCGACGTCGAGGGACTGATTCGCGCAGGCGCCGTCATGGCGGAAATCCCCGGGTGTATCGGTCGCACCGATCCGGCTTGCCCTGTGACACTCTCAGCTCACGCGAAGACACTCCACCTTGCAACTGATCCTTGCCCGGGTGAGTTCTGCGGATCGTGCGGATGACGGGGGCGGCGCCCGAACGATCTCACGAGGGGGCGTGATGGCGCTCGACGGCCGCCGTCGTTCGCGCGACGTCGCCCGCGATGATCGCCTCCACCAGTTCCACATGCACGTCCAGACGCAAGCGGAGATAGTCCCCGTTGCGGCTGTCGTCGGGATCCGCATGCTCTGACAGGTCCGTGATGAACCGGGTCATGCTCAGATAGACGGCCTTGGCCAGATGGTTGGGACTGATCTCGGCGATGCGCTCGTGCAGTGCCCAGTTGGCCCGCATGAAGCGGTCGGTGCTGCTCATCGCGCGTTTGAGGCTGGCCAGGCGCTTGCGCAGGTCGGAGATGTCCTGCCGGCTCCGGTGCCGCGCCGCGTCGGTGGCGATCAACGGCTCCAGCGCCTCACGTACGGCGATGGCGTCAGCCACGGTGGTGGGCATCCTCCGTACGGTCAGCAGGGTGTGCCGGAGCCGCACGATCGGGTTGGGCTGGGCCACGAACAGGCCGCCGCCGCGACCGGGCCGGATCTCGACGCTGCCACGGTCGTTGAGCAGCCGCGCGGCTTCGCTGATGGTCGCGCGCCCGTAACCGGAGAGGTCGCGGAACTCGTCCATGGTGCCGATCAGGTCACCAGGACCCAGGCCGCGTTCGACGATCATCGATTCGATGTCTGCGGCCAGCGCCTCCGCGCGCGTCAGGGGTTCAGCCTTAACCACCCGAACAGTTCTACCAGATTTCTGGCCATTCCGGCAGTCGGGCGGTACGCTTCGGCGGAGACATAACCACCCGGAACATCCGGGTGGTTATGGTCGTCGACCAGCCTGTGGCCAGCGATTTCGTCCACACCTCGACGGCGTCTCCGCCCGGACTGGTACGTCTTCGGCGTCACCCTGGCCTCCGGCCTCCTGGCGCTCGTCGACGAACTGGCCGCCCGGCTCCACCTGACCGACGAGAGGCAACCCGCGTGACCCACGTGCGCATCGAGACCGACATCGAGTACGCGACGGCGGACGGTGTCTCCCTCGCGCTCGACCTCTACCTGCCGGCCGTCGACGGCCCGGCGCCGGTCGTGCTCTGCCTGCACGGCGGCGGCCATCTTGGCGGTGCCGCATGACCCCGCTTCTGCGCCAGGTGCTCAGCCAGGTCGACGGGCCGGATCCGCGGCTGAACGAACTCGTCCGCGCCCTGGTCACTCACCTGCACGCCTTCGTCGAGGAGACCCGGCCGACCCCCGAGGAATGGCTGGCCGGGCTCGACTTCCTCATCGAGACGGGCAAGATGTGCACACCCGACCGCAACGAGTTCATCCTGCTGTCCGACATGCTGGGGCTGACCTCGGCGGTGGACGACGTCAACAACGCCGGCCCGGAGAACATGACGCCGTCCTCGGTCGAGGGTCCCTTCCACTCACCGGCCCCGGCCCGCGAGCCGGGCGCCTGGATCAGCTTCGGTCCCGAGCGTGAACGTGGCGTGCCGACCGTCGTGCACGGCCGCGTGCTCGACTGCGACGGCACGCCGCTCCCCGGCGCGGTGGTGGATCTGTGGCAGGCCAACGACACCGGCCTGTACGACACCCAGGACGACACCCAGGACAGCGGCAACTTGCGCGGCCTGTTCACCGCCGACGCCGACGGCCGCTACTGGTTCCGCACCATCCGGCCCAGCAGCTACCCGGTGCCCACCGACGGCACCGGCGGGCGGCTGCTGCACGCCATCGGCCGCCACCCCATGCGCCCGGCCCACCTGCACTACCGGGTCACCGCGGCAGGCCACCGGTCGCTGACCACCCACCTGTTCCTGGCCGGCGACCCCTACCTCGATTCCGACGCCGCGTACGCGGTCAAGGACGAGCTGATCTGCCACCCGCGCGAGCGCACCGAGGGCTGGGAAATGGACGGCCCGTACGAGGAGATCGAGTTCGATCTCAAGCTGGTACCCCTCGACGGGAAGGAAGGGCAGTGAAGCTCGCCGGAGTCCGGCTCCCTGGAGACGACATCGTGCACCTCGCGCGTCTGGACGGCGACACCGTGCAGATCGTGACCGACGTGACGCGCTTTTGGACCGATGCGCGGGGCTGGACGGCCAGGGCCGCCGAGCTCACGGGGGAGGCCCTCCCTGTGGGGCAGGTGACCTTCGCGCCGCCGGTGCCGCCGTCGGCCCGGGTGATCTGCGTCGGGCTCAACTATCGCGCGCACGCCGCCGAGGGCTCGTTCGAGGTGCCCGAGTATCCGACCTTGTTCGGCCGCTGGACGGCCTCGTTGAGCGTCGGCGACGTGCCCGTACCGGTTCCCACGGGGGAGGCGGGGCTCGACTGGGAGGGCGAGGTGGCCGCCTACGTCGCCGAGCCTTTGAGTGACGCTGATCCTGCCGCCGCGCAGACGGCGGTGCTCGGCTACTCCACCTTCAACGACCTGACCGCCCGCCGCGCCCAGAAGCTCACCAGCCAGTGGACGCTCGGCAAGAACGCCGACCGCAGCGGCCCCATGGGCCCGATCGTCACCGCCGACGAGGTGGGCGACCTGCGCGACGGCCTGCGCGTCCGGACCCGGGTCAACGGCACGGTCGTCCAGGACGGCAACACCCGCGACATGATCTTCGGTGTCGGCGACGTGCTCGCCCTGGTCAGCCGCACGTTCACCCTCAACCCCGGCGACGTGATCGCCACCGGCACCCCCGCCGGCGTCGGCTACGTCCGCACGCCGCCATGGCTGCTCCAGCCCGGGGACGTGGTGGAGGTCGAGATCGACCGGCTCGGCACGCTGCGGACCCCCATAGCCGGCCGCGACCGGCAGGCGGACCCGCGATGACCATCCCGCACCGGATCGACGGCGAGCGCGTCGCGCGGGCGGTGGTCTCGCGCAGCCAGATGTGGGCGGCGTCGTGGGTGTGCACCGGGTGCCACCACGGGGCCTCCTGCAGCGGCACCGTGAATGGCGGCGCCAAGCCCATCTCGGACGCGCTCCGCCAGGCACCGCACATGTTCGTGCCTTCGCCGCCCCGCACTAGGCCGTTCGAGCCGTCATGGCGCGCCAGCCGAAGGTGACGGCCCCCATCAGGAGCACCACCCCGGACAGCACACCGCTGACAAGAGGGACCCAGGCGACGACGGCCGTAGACGCCATGACGAGACCGGCGACCCCTAGCAGGGTGAGAATCGCACCGGGAGCCGCGATCCCCCAGTCCTTCCAGACCGGCGCCAACGCGATGAAATGCACACCGACCACGAACGCCACCCATGCCACGTTGGTCTGCTCAGGTCGTTCCCAGGCGGCGAGCACCCTGATGCCCCCGAAGAGCAGGACCGCCTCAGCGGCGACGATGATCAGATAGCCGCGGCTGTACATGTTCGGCCGCGAGCCCGCGGAGGGCTTCTCCTTCCGAGCCGTGAGGAACCACATGGCGATGACACTCGCGGCCGCCAGGCAGGCGGCCACCCGCAGGACGTTGGCGGTCACGGAGTTCAGCGGGCTGTGCGCGTTGACGACGACGAATACCGCGCCGAAGATCGCGCCAACGAGTAATCCGGTCATTCGTTGCATGACGTCATTGAACTCCGCCCCGGATTCCGCCCGCATGGGGGCTGAGGCGAGAACGTGGTCGGTCTGGCACTACCTCACCATGCCGCGCAGGTAGGCGAGCACCGCCAGCACCCGCCGGTTGTCGTCAGGGGTCTCGGGCAGGTCGAGCTTGGTGAACAAGCTGGCCACGTGCTTGCCGACGGCCGCCTCCGTGATCGACAGGGCGCGGGCGACGGCGCTGTTGGAGCGCCCCTCCGCGATCAGGGCGAGCACTTCGCGCTCGCGGGCGCTCAGCCTGTGCGTCGGCTCGTTGATCTCCCTGGCGCCGGCCCAGGTCCGCTCGAACAGGTCGATGAGGGCGGTGAGGAGACTCTGCTGCCTGATCACCAGGGTGCCCGGCGCATAGGCGAAGGGGGTCATCCGAAGGAACGCCACAACGCGATCGAAGACGAGCAACTGCTGAATCGGCTCGTCGACGATCCGGTACAGGTCGCCGGCGGCATGCAGCTGCCTGACCCGGCCCGCCTTGCGAGGGTCGTCCATCACGCTCGCGTGAACGATCGTGCGCATCTTCATCCCACGCTCCAGGGCGTCGAGCACCCTGCGCCTGCCCTCCCGCTCCTCGGATCCTTTCTCCGTCCGCGGATACCAAGGGTGCATGGCGCGCAACTCGCCGGCCGCGGGGACGACCTGCGCGATCTGCTGCCGTACGAGTTCGTCGTCGTCCACCCGCTCGACGTCGACGGGGATGCCTCGTAGACCGCCCACCACCTCTTCCAGACGATGGACCAGCCGAGCCAGCGACACGCTCTCGTCCACATGCCTCCTTCGCCCATCGCGCCGCCCTCACACACGGGTGACGCGAGTTCTGACATGTGTGACATTCTGGCGGTGACCGCCATGGCTGCGCACTTTCCCGCACACATGGAAACGGCAGGCGAGACGGGCGGGGCCGTGCCAACCTTCGCTGAACACGAATCCATTCAGCCAGGTGACACCCCTGGGCCTCTTGACCTGCGGCGGGAGGCAAAGCGTTCAATTTCAGCTTCAGCCATGGCTCCAGGACCCGGAAAGGCGCCCACCCCGACAGCCCCCTTCCTTGACGAACCCGGCGGGGTTGCGTAAAGCAGCCCCCTCGGCTGGCCGGCGGCTCACGGTCGACGCTACGGCAGGTGACCTGCGGCGACTTCCCCATTCCCCCTGGTGACGGCGAGCCGAGTGCCGGGCCGGGACCCCACCACCCCGAGCGTGGTGGGGTCCGATGTGGAGAGGCGATTGATCAGCGACTGGCCCTTGCGATGAGGCGTCGCAGTGCGGCGTGGGGGCCGGTGGGCCGCACGTGGCCTTGCCGCCTCGGCGACCGCGGACGCCGGCTTCTCCTATGGCCCCGGCGTACTCACGGTTACTTGTAGGTCCACTCGGCCTTGCAGCGATACTTGCCGTCAAAGAACGTCGTGCGGTAGGTGTAGTTCTTTCTCAGCGGGACACCACGGCTGTAGTGCGTCTGGCCCGAGCCCTTGTTGACCGATTCGCTCTTCATCCCGACGCCGTTCTTGAGCTCCTTGAACTCGCCCGTGCGCCCCTTGGTCATGCGGCCCCACACGTACGTCTTGCCGTTATAGGTGCCGGTGCGGACCTGGCAGTTCAGGCCCATCGGACCGGACCAGACCGTGTCGGTGTCCCTGGTCTTCACGTTGCTCGCCTTGCTCGGGTCCGAAAGAATGTCGGAGGCCTGGGCGCCGGGCGCGTAAACAGTAAGCCCGACGGCCGCGACGGCAAGGCTGCTCACGACGGCAGCGGTCCACCGGAACCTGTTCGTCAGCGCGGATTTCACGATCTCCCCTAAGGTCGGTTACATCCAGCTGCCCCGAGTTTAGGAAGCGGCGGTATAGCGAGGGTATGTCGGACGATCGCCATCGCAGCTGACGCGACGAACCCACGGCCTGTTCCTCCCAAACGCCAGCCGCCCGCACGGGAGTGCGTTGCCGGGAACCGCAGGCGGGAGATCGTGAGCCGCCGGTCGAGCTCAAGCTGCTGCCGACGCCCGAGCAGGCCGAGGCGCTGGAGTCGACCCTGCATCGGCTCGATCAGCCGCCAACCAGGTCTCCCAGCTCGCCTTCGACACCAGCAACTGCGCGAGATCGTCGGTGGCGAATACGACGTACAGGTCGACGAGCATCTCGGCGATCGAGGCGGTGAGGCTGATCAGCGCCACCGCCAGACTCACCCTGGCGAATCTTGATCGAGCTTGCCGTGGGCCTCCACCGAAAGGTTCTGCCAGTCGGCCCAGGTCTTGAGCCGGTCGGCGTAGACCTGCTGGAGCATCGGGTAGAAGCCCTGGCCGAAGAGCACCCTCAGGGGCGGGTCATCGGAGTCGACGATCTTGAGGAGCGCCCGGGCCGCGGCGGCCGGGTCGCCGGCGGGCTGCTTTCCCGCGAACCCGGCGAGGCGCCGGCGGAGGTCGTCGTAGATCGGGTTGGGCTCGGCCATGTGACCGTTGTCGAGTGGATCTGGGTTCTTGCCGGACCTGGTGGCGAAGCCGCCGGGCTCGACCACGGTCACCTTGATGCCGAAGCCGGCGACCTCTTGGGCGAGGGATTCATTCAGGGCTTCCACCGCCCACTTGGAGATCTGGTATGCGCCGCCGAGCGGCATGGCGATGAGCCCGGCGGCCGAGGACATCTGGATGATGTGCCCTGCGCCCTGCTCGCGCAGGTACGGTAGCGCGGCCTGAACGACCCACACCGCGCCGAACAGGTTGGTCTCGAACTGGTCGCGCAGTTGCTGCTCGGTCAGCTCCTCGATCGCGCCCACCTGGGCGTAGCCGGCGTTGTTCACGATGATGTCGAGACGGCCGAAATGCTCCTTGGCCCGTTTGACGCTCTCGAAGACGGTGGCCTTGTCGGTCACGTCCAGCTCCAGCGGAAGCACCGCGTCGCCATAGGCGGCGACCAACTCGTCAAGGCTTCCGGCGGTGCGGGCCGTCGCGGCCACCTTGTCGCCGCGCGAAAGGGCGGCCTCGACGAAGTTACGGCCGAGGCCGCGGGACGAACCGGTCACGAACCAGACCTTGCTCATGATGTCTTTCCGTTCTTTCTGCGGTGGCGGTCGCGTGGCGGTCACCACGCAACGGGGCCAAGGCGATCGCTCGTGGAGTTGTGTGCCGCGCGGCGCGTCCTTGACGAACATGAGGCGCCGGCGACCCGATCCCCGTGACAGCGCGGTCATGTGACGTGCGCCACCGATCACGGGTGTCACACAGCGGTGAGGGGCGGCGTCTTGTGCGTGGAGCACAATGGAGAGCCAACAGGCAGGAGCCGGCCATGAACGAGCGCAGCGAGCCAGCGACGGGCACGGCCGAGCCGCTCGCCGGTGGCGGCCGGACGGACACCGCCACCGAGGCGTTCGTCACGCACCGCAACCTGCTCTTCACCGTCGCCTACGAAATGCTCGGATCGGCGGCCGACGCCGAAGACGTCCTGCAGGAAACCTGGCTGCGGTGGATGAAGGTCGACCTGGGGGAGGTGCGCGACCAGCGCGCCTACCTGGTCCGGATCACGACGCGGCGGTCGCTCGACCGGTTGCGCACGATGCGGCGCCGCAAGGAGGCGTACGTCGGCCCCTGGCTGCCCGAGCCACTGCTCACCGCACCGGACGTGGCCGAGGACGTCGAACTCGCCGAGAGTGTGTCGATGGCTCTCATGCTCGTCCTGGAGACGCTGACGCCGACCGAGCGCGCCGTCTTCGTGCTGCGCGAGGCCTTCGACGTCAGCTACGACGAGATCGCGGCCGCCGTCGGCAAGAGCCCCGCAGCCGTCCGCCAGATCGCGCACCGCGCCCGCCGGCACGTCGATGCCCGCCGCCCTCGCGAGGTGGTCTCCCCGAGCGAGGCGCGGGCGGCTCTGGAGTCGTTCCAGCGCGCGTTCGAAACCGGGGACCTGCAGGGCCTCCTTGACGTGCTCGCCCCTGAGGTCGTCCTGGTGAGCGACGGCGGCGGCGTCAAGCAGGCCGCGCCGCGGCCGATCACCGGCGCCGACAAGGTGGCCCGCTTCATCGTCGGCGGCCTCCGCAAGGCCGAAGCCACGCTCACCGGTGACCCCACCGTGGTCAACGGCAACCCGGCGCTCCTCCTACGCGTGGACGGCGAGATCGACGGCGTCATAGCGGTCCGCCTCGAGGACACCCGCATCACCGGCCTCTACTACGTCCGCAACCCGGAGAAGCTGACCCGCATCGCATCCGAGATTCCGCTCACCCTGCGATGAATACCGGTGACGAGCCGGTCCGCAGCCCCGGAGCGTCCTGGACCTGAGCCGGATAATTCGCGCGACGCGGTGTTGCGGCGCTGCCAGCATTGGAGCATGTCCCGCGATCTTCGGCTGCGAGCCACCTTCGACAGAGCGGCTGCCTTCTATCAAGACGCGCGCCCCGACTACCCGGCCGAGCTGTACTCCGACCTGCTTGCGATCACGGGGGTCACGCCATCTGCGCACCTGCTCGAAGTCGGATGCGGCCCGGGGAAGGCCACACTGCCCTTGGCGCGGATGGGCTTCCGGATCACCGCGGTCGAACTCGGAGATGCACTGGCAGCGGAGGCACGGCACCGCCTCGCCGAATTCTCCGACGTCTCGGTGACCTCGTCGTCATTCGAAGGCTGGGAGCCGCCGACAGGGGTCCGCTTCGATCTCGTCTACGCGGCCACGGCCTGGAAATGGGTGGACCCGGAGGTCAAGTACGCGAAGGCGGCCGCCCTCCTCGCCCCGGGCGGCCACCTGGCCGTATGGAACGCCGACCACACTATGCCGGCAGGCTTCGACCCGTTCTTCACCGAGATCCAAAAGGTCTATGAAGAGATCGGCGAAGGCCATGACGGCCCGTGGCCCCCGCCGCCGCCCGAGGACCAACCTGACCCCATGGCCGGCGAGTTCGATGCCTCCGGACATTTCTCGGTGGTCGGGACGAGACTCTACGTATGGGCCTTGCGCTACACGGCAGACGAGTACATCGCGTTGCTCGATACGTTCTCCGGCCACATCGCGATGGAGCCGGCCAAGCGGGAACACCTCTATCAGGAGATACGCGGCCGCCTTGCCGCACGCCCGGACGGACGACTCACCCGCCACTGGTCGGCCGTCCTCACCATCGGTGTTCTCGACGGCTGACAGCACTCATTCACGTGGAGCGGTCGATCTGCAGCTGCTGCGCGGGTGACCTGGTTCGGTGTGCGGCAACGACCATGACGATGACGGAGGCCAAGGCGATGCCGGCGCCGACGTAGAGCGGTGCGGCATAGCCGAGGCCCGCGGTGATGGCCAGGCCTCCGAGCCAGGCGCCAAGGGCGTTGCCGATGTTGGACGCGGACACGTTGGCGCTGGCGGCCAGTGCCGCGCCCTGGGCGAAGTCGGTGACGCGGGTGATCATGCCGGGCACGCTGGCAAAGCCGAACAGCCCCATCAGAAACACCAGTATCACCGACGCGGGGGCGCTGCCGGCCAGCAGACCGAACACGGCCAGGGTGATGGTGAGTCCGAGCAGGGCGAGGACCAGGGCGCGGTCACGGTCACGGTCGGCCGCTCGCCCGCCGATCAGGTTCCCGACGACCAGCCCGACGCCGTAGACCATCAGCAACCAGGCGACATCCGCTGAGGAGAAGCCGCCGACCTCGGTGAACGTGTAGGCGATGTAGCTGAACGCACCGAACATCCCGCCATAGCTGAGCGCGGTGGCCGTCAGGGTCAGCCAGACCTGCCAAGACCGGAACGCACGAAACTGCGCCCGCAAGCCGATGGGCGGCATCGCGTCGGAGCGGCCGGTCACTGTCGGCGGCCGCGTCTCTCCCGCCCGGCTGGGGACGAGAGCGACGATTCCCGCCAGCGCGAGCACGCCGATTCCGGTGACTGCCCAGAAAGCCGCTCTCCAGCCCCATTGTTCACCGACCAGCGCGCCGAACGGCACGCCCAGCACGTTCGCAACCGTCAGCCCGGCGAACATGACCGCCACCGCTCGGGAGCTCTTCTCCGGCGCGACCAGGCTGCGAGCGACCAGCGAGCCGATACCGAAGAACGAACCGTGGCATAACGCCGCGATGATCCGCCCGAGCAGCATCACCGGATAGTTCGGCGCGACAGCGGACAACAGGTTACCGATGACGAACAACGCCACCAGGCCGACCAGGATCCCCTTGCGGGGCAGCCGCGCCGTCGCCGCGGTCAGCGCGATCGCGCCGATCGCGACACTCAACGCGTACCCGGAGATCAGCCAGCCCGCTGCCGCCTCGGACACCGCGAAACTCGACGCCACCTGTGGCAGCAGCCCGGCGATCAAGAACTCGGTCAGACCGATGCCGAAGCCGCCGAGTGCCAGCGCGATGAGTCCACTCGGCATCCGTCGCTCTCTCCGATCGCGCGCCCAACGAGTCACGGGGTGCTGCACCTCCCGCCGCGGCGGGAGGATCGCCCGGATCTCGAACCGCACGCGTGTGGCCCGATGCCGGACCGCGCGGCACCGAGGCCCCACTATGCCACCACGGGTGCGAAGATCCTCGATCGCGGGAACAACGCATGCGCTCTACTGCCAGCGAGCGAGTGCGCTATTGCCCTACCCGTCCGTCGATGCATTCGCGCAGCAGATCGGCGTGCCCGCAGTGGCGAGCGTACTCCTCGATCCGGTGAACCCACAGCTCCCGGACAGCGGTGCCGTCCTGACCCACCCGAGCGCCCAGATCCGGATACTCGGCCAGCATGGCATCGGTTGCCGCCTGTTCGCGAGCAAGATCGGCGAATGCGCCGTCGACCAGAGCCTGCTCCGCAACGGCTCCCTCGAAGTCGGCATCACGCGCTCCGTACAGCTTCGGTGCCGGGTCTCCTGGCAGAATCCAATTGCGCCAGTCCCGCTCCACCTCGGCAAGGTGGCGGACCAGACCCAGCAAGGACATGGTCGACGGTGGCACCGACCGGCGCGCCAGCTGCTCCGGATCCAACCCCTCGCACTTCATCTGCAGGGTCAGTCGATAGTTGCTCAGGTAGTCCTGCAGCGTCGCCAACTCACCGTCCGGGCTGGCTTCGTCATTGTTGCGGGGATCCGCGTCGGGGTCCGCCCACATGTCGGGGTAGACGCTGGCCTGGCTCCACCGCTCGGGCACGTCGCTCACCGTATTCACGATGCTGGGCAGTGGCCAGACAAGCAAGCGATTATTCAGGCGGCGGCCTCCTCGTCGGTCAGGCCGCCGCGGTATGAGATGTCGCCGCCCTGCGGGAACTGGACCTGGGCGTCAAGGCCCTGGGTTTCAATCCACGTAAGAGCGGCACGGGCGAGCGCGACGTCCCGGTCACTTTCGGCGGTGTCGCCTTCCATCCAGGGGCTGAGCTGTTCAGCGACGACGACGGCATCCTCGTGGCACGCGCCTAGATGTGAGTTGTGAGCAGGGGGAGGTGTCGCGAGCCGGGCGAACGCGCGAATGCCCAGCCGAAGAGCTGATCTCGGTGAGCGATGGTGACGTATTCGCGGCCGGGGCCGAGGCACAGTCAACAGAGGGCCCTCGTGCTCCGCCACCTCCTCCGCCCAGACCGCCTCCCGTGCGTCGAGCGCCTCCTCCAGCCGGGCGCCCCGCCCTTCCCAAGGCATGGAACGGCTCTTCCTATGTGGCCCTTAATCGTCTATCGTCGATTAACGATGAACGAAGAGAAGGGGCCTCTGCCGCGAGCCGAGGCCGAGGAGTACGCGAGCTGGTTCAAGGCCCTGGCCGACGCCACCCGGATCCAGATCGTGTCGCTGCTGGCTCGGCGACGGACGCCGATGAGCGTCGGTGAGATCGTGACGGCCTCGGGGGTGGGGCAGTCGACCGTCTCGCACCATCTGAAGATCTTGGCTGAGGTGCGGTTCGTGCTGGTGGAGCGGCAGGGGACCTCCAGCCTGTACCGGATCAACGAGGCCTGTGTGGGCTGCTTCCCGACCGCTGCCGACGTGGTCATGGGCAAGCCGGTTCCGGCCGCGCCTACGTGCGAGTGAAGGAGCGTCGCCATGGCACATGACGAGATCATCGACCGCTATTCCGCTCTTGCCCGGGCCGCGGCCGCCGGCCAAGTCGTCGCCGACTGCCGGCCGGACGCATTCGAGCAGGGCAGTTTCGGCGCCTCCGGCTACGACGACACCAGCGCCCTGCCGGAGGGCGCCGTGCGGGCCAGCCTCGGGTGCGGGAACCCGGTCGCGGTGGCCGAACTGCGCAGTGGGGAGACCGTTCTCGATCTGGGGTCGGGCGGCGGCATCGATGTGTTGCTGTCGGCGCGCCGCGTCGCCCCGTACGGGAAGGCGTACGGGCTGGACGCAAGCCCCGACATGCTGGCACTGGCCCGTCGCAATGCCGAGCAGGCAGGCGTCACCAACGTCGAATTCCTGCACGGCAACATCGAACGCGTACCGTTGCCGGACCGGTCGGTGGACGCGGTCATCTCCAACTGCGTGATCAACCTGTCCGATGACAAGGCCGCGGTGCTCGCCGAGGCGTTCCGGGTGCTGCGGCCGGGCGGTCGGTTCGGAGTGAGCGATGTCGTGGTCGATGGCCACGTTGACCCAGCACGTCGCCTGGCGGCCGAGCAGCGGATCGGTTGCGTGGCTGGGGCGCTGCCGGTGGACGAGTACCGGCAACTGCTCGCGGCGGCCGGGTTCGTCGGCATCCGCGTCATGCCGACCGCTGACCACGGCGACGGCGTGCATTCGGCGATCGTCCAAGCCGCCAAGCCTGCCGCAGGACCGGGCGTGGAGGTCAGGCCGATGCGGGAGACCGACGCCGAGCAGGTGCTGGCCATCTACCAGGCTGGGCTGGACACCGGCCAGGCCAGCTTCGAAACGACTGCCCCAAGCTGGGAGGGCTTTACCGCCGCCAGGCTGCCGTACCTACGCTATGTCGCCGTTGACGCCACCACCGGTCAGGTGCTCGGCTGGGTGGCCGGCTCAGCGGTCTCGGCCCGGCCGGTCTACGCCGGCGTGGTCGAGCACTGCATCTACGTCCATCCTGGTTGCCAGGCGCAGGGTGTCGGCCGCGAGCTGCTGAAGACGTTCATCGCCGCCAGTGAGGACGCCGGGGTTTGGACGATCCAGTCAGGCGTCTTCCGTGAGAACGCCGCCAGCCTGGCCCTGCACCAGGCAGCCGGGTTCCGCGTGGTCGGCACCCGAGAGCGCATCGGCTGCCACCACGGCGTCTGGCGTGACGTGCTGATGATCGAACGACGCAGCACCGTGGCCGGCACCTAAGCCATCAGTCCATGCCCACCGCGGAACATCGAACGGAGGGTGAGGCGGGCGTGGCCGACACCGGATCGCTGGTGGTCGACCTCCGTGCGGAGGAGGGGCGCCCAAGGAAAAGATCTCGACATCGCCGTGCAGATCGTTGAGCATCGATGGATGCATGACGAAGTTCATCGTTACCTAAGGGAGCGCTGGGATGCGCTCGCCAACGCCAACGCGCTGTTCACGCGTCCCAGGCTCGACCTGAGCGCGGAGGAGGCTCTTGCCTATCTGGGTCTGGAGCGTATAGGCCTCCCGCTGGACCTCAAGGAGAAGAGGGTGCTCTGCCTGGCGGGCGGAGGCGGGCAGCAGTCCGCCGCCTTCGCGCTGCTCGGCGCCGAGGTGACGGTGCTGGACATTTCACCCGTGCAGCTGGAGCGCGATCAGGCGGCTGCCGAGCATTACGGCGTGACGGTCGGTACGGTTCAGGGTGACATGCGCGACCTGTCCGTCTTCACGGAAGAGTTCGACCTGGTCTGGCATCCGTATTCGCTGACTTTTGTGCCAGATGCGCGGGTGGTGTTCCGCGAGGTGTCCAGAGTCATGAGACCAGGCGGTCACTACCACGTGATGTGCGCCAACCCGTTCTTCTCCGGACTCACCCATGACTCCTGGAACGGGGAGGGGTACACGCTCAAGGACCCGTACACGAACGGAGCGGAGACCACTTACCCCGACCAGGAGTGGGTTGGCATTCCGGCGGATGGTCAGATCCCCAGGCCCAGGGAGTATCGGCAGACCCTGAGCCACATCATGAACGGGCTGATCCGGGAGGGCTTCGTCCTGACGTACGTCAATGAGGTCACGGACGAAGGTGATCCAGAAGTGGGCAGTTGGGGGCATTTCATGCAGGTCGCGCCACCATGGTTGGAATTCGTGTGGCGGGCTACGGGCGAGACCCCTGACCACCATTGAGCTTGATCAGTGCGGCGTGCGGTTCAGACGGGGAGGCCGGGCGTGGGCGGCCAGGGCTTGGAGGGCTGCGGCTGCCTCGGGGGTCCACGATCCACGGCTGCATCCGTGGGCGCATGCGAGATCGTCCTGAGCCGACGGCGCCGCCGTACGCCGCGCGCCGCCGCTTCGTGAGAAGGTTGTCCGCCCGCAGCGGACGATGAAGGGAAAGGGGAGTGCCCGCTCCTTTCCACTCTCAACCTATAGCGCACCGGGGGGCTTGCGGCAAGACCCGGGTCGTGCTGCAGAATCGGCGGCCGAGGCCAGAGCCTGCAGAAATGGGGATGCGAAGTGCGTGTAGTGGTGTCGACGTATGGGTCGCGCGGAGACGTCGAACCGGTGGTGGCACTCGCGGTGCGGTTGCGGGCACTCGGCGCGGAGGTGCGGGTGTGCGCGCCGCCGGACGAGGACTTCGCGCAGCGGCTGGCCGGTGTCGGCGTGCCGATGGTGACCTTCGGCCAGTCGGCGCGCGCGCTGACGACTGCGGTGCCGCCGCCGTCGTCGTCGGACCTGCCCCGGCGCGCCGCCGAGTTGATCGGCAGCCAGTTCGACGCGGTCACCGCGGCGGCCGAGGGCTGTGACGCGCTGGTGGCGACCGGCGTGATGCCGGCCGCGGCCGGCGCGCGGTCGGTGGCCGAGAAGCTGGGCATCCGCTCCGTGTCCGTGACCTTCCAGCAGCTCACCCTGCCGTCGCCGCACCACCTGCCGCTGGCGTATCCTGGCCGGCCGCTCCCGCCGGACGTGACCGACAACCGGGTGCTGTGGGACCTGGACGCCCAGAGCATCAACGCGCTGTTCGGTGAGGCGCTCAACACCAACCGGGCGTCGATCGGCCTGCCACCGGTGGACAACGTCCGCGACTACGTCATCGGCGACCGGCCGTGGCTGGCGACGGACCCGACACTGGACCCGTGGCAGGAGACGCCGGACCTCGACGTCGTACAGACCGGCGCGTGGATCCTGCCCGACGTCCGCCCACTCCCGGCCGAGTTGGTGGCGTTCCTGGACGCCGGCACACCGCCGGTGTACGTGGGCTTCGGCAGCATGCCCATGCGCGCATCGACGGACGCCGCCCAGGTGGCGATCGAGGTGATCCGGGCGCAGGGCCGGCGCGTACTCGTCGGGCGCGGCTGGGCGGACCTGGCCCTGATCGACGATCGGGACGACTGCTTCGTCGTCGGCGAGGTCAACCATCAGGCACTGTTCGGCCGGGTGGCCGCCGTCGTGCACCACGGCGGCGCGGGCACGACGACGACGGCCGCCCGGGCCGGCGCGCCCCAGGTGGTGGTACCCCAGGCGGCGGACCAGCCGTACTGGGCCGGCCGGGTGGCCGAGTTGGGCGTCGGCGTGGCACATGACGGTCCGACTCCGACCAGGGAGTCCCTGTCAGCCGCGCTCAAGACGGCCCTGACGCCCGAGATCCGCGCACGAGCGAGCGCCGTGGCCGGCACGATCCGCATCGACGGGGCGACGGTGGCCGCGAAGCTGCTGCTCGACATGGTCAGCCGAGAAAGGCCGCCCGTGTCCGCGTGAACCACGCGGAACCGCAGAACCAGAGACCTACAAACCTGGCGCCCCGAACGGACGCTCGTCTTGGCCACCAGGTTCGGCACGCCGGTCCAGGCGCCTTGCCATGCGCAAGGGTCGCCAGCGACCTCAGATCGGAGCTACGTACGTGAACCCCTTGCCTACCAGCGCGTTCGACCTTCCCGACCACCTTGCCCCCAAGGCCGACCCGACGCTCATCGCCGGCGATGAGCACCACTTCGCGGCCATCGCGGAGACCCTCGAGCAGTCGATCGCCGACCTGTCCGACCGTCTCGACGCCGAGCGCAAGGCGCCCGGCGGCGCCGGCCAGAAGGCGCTGGACCGGGACCTGGAGATCCACCGGCTGACCGCTCGCCTGCGAGCCCTGCGTCGCTTCGGATTGGACCTGTGCCTCGGACGCATCGTCAGCGCGGACAGCCCCGAGCCCGTGTACATCGGACGACTCGGCCTCACCGACAGTGCGGGCCGTCGGCTGCTGCTCGACTGGCGTTCTCCCGCGGCTGAGCCGTTCTTCGGAGCGACCCACGCCAACCCCATGGGACTGGCGAGCCGCCGCAGGTTTCGCTGGACCCGCGGCCGGATCAGCGACTACTGGGACGAGGTGTTCACCTCGGACGGGTTGGAAGGGCACGCGGCGCTCGACGACCAGTCCGCCTTCATCGCCAGCCTGGGCAGCAACCGGTCGGCCCGGATGCGAGACGTGCTCGGCACCATCCAGGCCGACCAGGACGCGATCATCCGCGCGGGATCCCGCGGCGCTCTCGTCGTCGACGGCGGTCCGGGTACGGGGAAGACCGTCGTCGCTCTGCACCGCTCCGCCTACCTCCTCTACTCCGACCCACGTCTCGGTCACCACCGTGGCGGCGTGCTGTTCGTCGGTCCGCACCAGCCTTACCTGGCCTACGTGGCCGACGTCCTCCCCAGCCTCGGAGAGGAGGGCGTGCAGACCTGCACGCTGCGGGACCTCGTCGGCGAGGGAGCCGCAGCGGCGATCGAGACCGACCCGGACGTGGCCCGCCTGAAGTCGTCCGCGAACCTGGTGAAGGCGATCGAGCCGGCCGTCAGGTTCTACGAGAACCCGCCCACCAAGGGGATGACGGTCACGACCAACTGGTCCGACATCTGGCTGAGCGCCGACGACTGGGCCGAGGCGTTCGAAGCAGCAGAACCCGGTACTCCGCACAACGAGGCGCGCGACCAGATCTGGGAGGAACTGCTCACGATCCTGAGGGACAAGCACGACGGCGACGTCCCGGAGCATCTGCTCCGCAAGTCGCTGACGCAGGACAGGGAGCTGCTCACGACCTTCAACAGGGCCTGGCCGCTGATCGAAGCGGCGGACCTCGTCGGAGACCTGTGGACGGTACCCGCCTACCTGCGCAAGTGCGCCCCTTGGCTCAGCCCCGATGACATTCGGAAGCTGCAGCGCGAGGAAGCCCAGGCCTGGACGGTGTCCGACCTGCCGCTCCTGGACGCGGCACGGCAGCGGCTCGGCGACCCGGAAGCGTCGCGACGAAGGCGTCGGCAGGAAGCCGCTCTCGCCGCCCAGCGCGAGCGCATGGCCCAGGTCGTCGACACCCTGATCGAGGCCGACGACGACGGCGAAGGTCTCGTGACACAGCTGCGCCGAGCGGACCTCCAGCGAAATCTGGTCGACGAGTCCGAGATGCCCACCCTCGACCCCGACGTGCTCGCCGGCCCGTTCGCGCACATCGTCGTGGACGAGGCTCAGGAGCTGACCGACGCCGAGTGGCAGATGTTGTTGCTGCGGTGCCCGTCCCGGAGCTTCACCATCGTCGGGGATCGTGCCCAGGCCAGGCATGGGTTCACGGAGTCGTGGCACGAACGGCTGGAGCGGGTCGGGCTCGACCGGATCAACCTGGCCTCCCTGACCATCAACTATCGGACGCCGGAGGCAATCATGGCGGAAGCCGAGCCGGTCATCCGGGCCGTGCTCCCGGACGCCAACGTGCCGACCTCCATCCGCAGCAGCGACCTCCCCGTCGTACACGGATCTGCTTCGGATCTGAGCTCGATCCTCGGCACCTGGCTCGCCACGCATGCCGACGGGATCGCCTGCGTCATCGGCGATCCCACGTTCCGGGCGACGTCCCGCGTCCGGTCGCTGACCCCGGAGCTGGCGAAGGGGCTCGAGTTCGACCTGGTCGTCCTCATCGACCCGGACACCTTCGGTGAGGGCATCGAAGGAGCGGTCGATCGCTATGTCGCGATGACCCGGGCGACCCAGCAACTCGTCATCCTCACGAGCTCCTGACGTCGGCCGGGACGCACGCCCGCGCGCGGGGACGAGCGAGCGCCGTGGCCGGCACGATCCGCACCGACGGCGGCGGCGTAGGGGCAGGCGTGGTCACGTCAGCCCCGACAAAGGACCCGATGCCAGTGATGTGAATCACCGTCATCGACGCCTCATCGTTGTCACACCCCCTGGCCCGATTCCGTCATATGAGTGAGGCACGGTTAGGGGGCTCCAATGCGTTCGTTGTCGGCCAAGCGCCGCTCGTTTCAGTTCTCCCACTGGTCGTTCATGTTCGCCGAAATCGCCATCTGGTCGTTCGTCGTTCTGGCGGTGACCGGGGCGGCGCTGATGGTGTTCTACGACCCCAGCATGGCCCAGGTGACCTATGACGGCTCGTACGGCCCGCTGCGCGGACTCTTCGTCAGCAAGGCCTTCGACTCGACCATGCATCTGAGCCTGGAGGTGCGCGGCGGTCTGTTCATCCGACAGGTCCACCACTGGGCGGCGCTCGTCTTCGTGGCGGCCGTCGTGTTGCAGCTGCTGCGCATGTTCCTCACCGGCGCGTTCCGCCGCCCGCGCACCGGACAGTGGCTGATCTGGGTGACGCTGCTGGCGCTGGGCATGGCCGCGGGCGAGACCGGCAACGTCCTGCCTGACGACATGTTGTCGGGTGGGAGCCTGTGGCTGATCACGTCGGTTCTGCAGTCCATCCCCGTGGTGGGGACCTGGGCGATGTCGCTGCTGTTCGGCCCGGACTTCCCTGGTGACAGGGTCATTCCGGCCATGTACGGGGTGCACCTGCTCACCGCGGTCGTCATGGCCGCGCTGCTGATCGCCCGTGAACTGCTGGTGCGCCGGCACGGCCACTCCCGGTTCATCGCCTCGCTGTCGGCGCGGCGGAGCGCACGCCCGATGATGGCGCTCGCGACGATCGGCATGCTGATCATCCTCGGGTTCGGGTTCCAGATTGCCCCTATATGGCTGTACGGCCCTGCCAAGCCGACGCAGATCTCGGCGGGCTCGGTTCCCGACTGGTACATGGGGTTCCTCGACGGCGCCCTCCGGATCATGCCCGGGTGGGAACTCACCATCGGGGACTACACGCTCAGCCTCGCGGTCCTCGTCCCCACACTGGTGATACCCGGGGTCTTCTTCACCGCCCTGGCCGCCTACCCGATGGCCGAGCGCTTCCTCGTCTCGCGACGCGGCCGCCGCGACGCGCTGGGCCGGCCCAAGACCACGAGCCGCATGGCCCGCGAGACGCTCGCGCAGGACCTTCTCGACCGGCCGCGCGAGACGCCGGTGAAGACGGCCATCGCGGTCGCCGGCGTCACGTTCTACGGCCTGCTGTGGGCGGCCGCGGCCAACGACCAGATCGCCCACCAGTTCCACCTCACCGTCGAGGCTGTGACGATCTTCTTCAGGTTCGCCGTGGTCATCGGCCCCGTCATCGCCTTCCTCAGCACCCGGCGGATCTGCCTCGCACTTCAGCAGACGGATCACCACGTGGCCGAGCACGGAGTGGAGACCGGGATCATCACGCGGTCCCCGGACGGCGGATTCCACGAACGGCTGGCGCCGGCGCAGCAAGAGGGCCGGGAGCCGGCGATCACCTCAGGGAGATGACAGTGACACCGAACAGGCCACAGGTCGTGATCGTCGGAGCTGGGGTCGCCGGATACCAGGCGGCGCGTACCCTGTCGCGCAGGGTGGGAGCCGGCGCGGAGATCGTGCTGGTCAACCCGACCGGTGTCGCGCTGCATCCGGAGCTGCTCCCGCAGGTGATGACGGGCGTCCTCAGCCCGGATCGGGTGAGCGTGCCGCTGGCCGAGACGCTGCCGGGTGTGCGGGTGGTGCTCGGCACGGTCACCCACATCGACGCCCGCGCCCAGCGCGTGCTTTACGACGGCGGCGTGCTGGACTACGACCGGCTGATCGTCGCGGTGGGAGGCGTGAGCGAAGTCGCCCAGGTCTCCGCGGTCTCGGCGCACAGCGTCGGCTTCCACAACGTCGGCCAGGCCCTCCATCTGCGCGATCACATCCACCGGCAACTTTCCCTGGCCGCCGCGAGCACCGATCCCTTCGAACGCGCGGCGCACTGCACGTTCGTGGTCCTCGGCGCGGGATACGCGGGTACGGCGGCGGCCTCGGCCGGGCAGTCGCTGTCCCAGGCGATCGCCTGCCGCCACCCGCGGCTGCGCGAGCAGCCGATCCGCTGGATCCTGGCCGATCCCGCCGAGTGGCTGCTGCCTGACATGCGGCACCGCCTGTCCAGGACCACGGCACGGATGCTGCGGTCGCGGGGCGTGGAGGTCCGGACGCAGACCTCGCTCGGCCAGGTCACCTCCCGGGGGCTGCGGCTCACCGACGGCGAGTTCATCCCCACCCGCACGATCGTGTGGAGCTTCGGGGTCCGCCCCGATCCGCTCGTGACCAACCTCGGACTGGCGGCCGAGCAGGGCAGGATCAGGGTGGACGAGCACCTCGCCGTGCCCGGCCGTCCCGAGATCCACGCCTGCGGCGACGTGGCCGCCGTCCCCGACCTCACCAGGCCCGGCAAGATCACCCCGATGAGCGGGCAACATGCCCTGCGCCAAGGCAGGCTGGCGGGCAGCAATGTGGCCGCCTCCATCGGGTACGGCTCGCGCCAGCCGTACCAGCACAGGATCCACGACTCCATCGTGGACCTGTTCCGGGCGTCGGAGCAGCCGCTGCCTGTGGCATGAGCCGCCGGCGGAGACTTCCCCCGCCTGGCGCCGCGCGCTGAGGACTCCGCGCGGTGTGGCTCTCAGCCTCTGCGATCCACCACGTTGCCGATCGTGTGGAGCAGGGAGCTCACCAGCGCCACTGCCTCGTCGAGGAGTTGTTTCTCAGCCTGACTCAGCGTCGGGTTGGCGGCCCGTATCGCCAGAGCCGTTCCGAGGTCGATTGCATGGTCGACGTCGCCGAGCAGGGAAACCAGGATTGTGCGGGCCAGGGGCGCCTCGGCCCGCGGATCCACCGCGACCTCGGCCAAGATCAGAGCGGACATCCCCCAGTCCAGCGCGGGCGGGCCCTCCTTGGCGTTGGCCCAGTCGATCACCATCGGCCCCTCGGGCGTGAGCATCACGTTCTCCGGGTGCAGATCGAGGTGGAGAACACGATTCGCCGGATCGGTCGAGACCCGCGGCGGGAGAGCGTGCAGACGACGCAGCAGCCCTGCGAGAATCGCACCGGCCTCTTCTGGAGTGAGCATGCCCTGCTGGAGCGCCTCGACCATGGTCGGGCCGGACAGCCGCTCCATGATCAGATCCCCGCCCACGACCGATCCGACACGCGGCACGGGATAACCCTGGCTGGAGAGGTGGAGCATGACGGTCGCCTCGGTAGCGGCGTCACGGCCGTCCCGATATCGGCGCAGCACCCATGCGTCGTCGATCACGAACACATCCGCAGTGCGGCCGGAGCCGAGCAGGGGACCGGTCTGCATGCCAGGAGCATAGGGTGCACGCGGCATGAACGACCGGTTTCAGCGGAGCGAGATGTGCAGGATCTCGCCGACCTTCCGGTAGCCGACTCGGGTGTATACCCGCGCGGCCCGGTCATCGCCGGGCGTGAGGAACGGCGTCGTGATTCCGGCGCCCGCGCCCGCCCGGGTCAGTAGCGCCGTGACCGCACCCGCGATGCCCCGCCGCCGGTGTGAGACCCGCACGGCGATGCCGGCGACCTCGGCGACTCCCCGATGCGGGCCGCCGATCTGCCCGCCGCCGACAACGTCTCCGGTAGCGGTGTCGGTGGCGGCGGCCACGAGCCCGCCTCTGTCCAGGACCCGCCGGAGTCGGGCGACGTCGTGTTCGGTCGCCTCGGGCGCCTCGAACGCCTCGTTCATCACCCGGGCGACGCCCCAGAGTCCGGGATCGTCGGCCACGAGTGCGACCTGGACGGCGGCGTCCCCGGGTGCGTCCACCACCTCGTCCGGCGGGCACACCAGGAGCGGGTAGCGGCCTTCCGGAGTGAACCCGGCCGCGAGCAGGGCGTCTTCCACCTTCGGTGCCGCCTGTGGCACGTACTCCAGCCGGGGCGTGCGGGCCCGCTCCCGGAACGCCGCCACCAGCGCCGCGATCTCGTCCGCCGTAGGGGCGACGTCGTCGTCGGGAATGGCGTAGTTGAACGGGAGCGCGGCGTCATGCTCATCGAACCGGATCACGAACGGCCCGGCCCGGTGGGCCCGATCGCCTGCTCCCGACCTGAGATAGGCGTGCACGTCGGCGTTCAGCAAGTGAGGTCCTTCCCCTGGATGCGGCTTTTGGGAAGTTCAAGCGTAGCTGCGGAAGATCGGGCCGATGCCGAAGTGCACGTCGTCGACCGTGACACCCGGCAGCACATCGGATGGACTCAGCGATGAGTGCCATGGCCTCTGTCATTCCGACTCCAGATCAGGGGCCGGAGTTCCGCAGGTTCGCCCGGGGTGTTCTCGGCGGCAAGTACCTCTCTGCGGGAGATCCTGGCGACGGACACTCGCTGATGGTAATCGTGGAAGGTCTGCACCTCGCCGTCACTGCGGCAGGGTTCCCCCTTCGGGCCGTCCAACTCGGTGTACGACATGCCCCCGTACACATAGTCATGCATCGTGGCCACGTAGACCGCCCAGCGGCGGAGCAAAGAAGATGAGGCCCGTACGTTGAGCAGTCCACCCAGCCGGGTTATCTCGGCGGCCCGAATGTCCTCCTCGGGACGCCATTGCCGCCACCAGGTGCCGTCGGCCCGCTGAGTGCGCCACTCGTTGACTGCCACGTCGAGGCTCCAGGTATGCCAGCGGACAGTTCCGGACATGGTTCCCGGTACAGCGACGCGCCGGCTGAGGTGCCGGGCGGTCCGCGACGACAGGTGTGTCAAGTCGGCCGGAACGAGAGCGATGGGGTCGCCTTGCTCGGCGTCGAATGGGTTGGGGTCGATGAATCGCCGATCAATGACCACGACCGTGTCAGGTTGCCGTTGAAAGGACAGGCCCCACAACAGGCGGCTAAGGAGCAGCGCGCCGTGCGGGTCGGACAGGATATGCCAGGTCTCGTGGTAGAAGTTCGTGGAGAATCGGGCTCTGGTGCCGGGGCGAAGTGTGATCACTCTGTAGTCCCGGCCATCGGCCCGAAGATGGTGCCGATGAAGCTTGAGGCGGTCTTCCACCTGGCGCCTGTTGCTCGCACTCGCCCTCGGCAGGTCGTCGGTGGTCTGGGTGTCGAGGGGTCCGAGAGAGGGGGGAGTAGCCATGAACACCCTTCCCAAAGCAGTAAGGGTCGGAAAGCGCAGCTCGTTACTTAAGCGCATCAGTAACCTACCGTCGACTGCCGCACAGATCGCAAGACATCTCCCCGTAACAAGTGCGCAACGGAGACACCGTCACATATATGGCCGGCAATCTCCTACGATGCCGACATGAGACGCCCAGCAAAGCGGGTCACCAGCGCCGATGTCGCCCGAGCAGCCGGCGTCTCCGCCGCCACCGTGAGCTACGTGCTCAACGACACGCCAGGGCAGTCGATCCCCGAAGAGACCAGGCGCCGCGTCCTGGAGGCGGTCAAGCAGCTCGACTACCGCCCGCGCGGCTCGGCCCGCGCCTTGGCCGCCGGACGCAGCGACGTCGTCCTGCTGTCCATCCCGCATCTGTCGATCGGTCCCGGCATCAACCGCTTCGTGGAGCAGTTCGCCACCTCCCTTGCCCACGCCGGCCTGACCCTGGTCACCCACCTGGCCGGAGCGCCCGGGCGGCCGCTCCCCGACGTCTGCGCGGCCATCGACGCCTCGGTGGTCGCCAGTCTCGATCCGCTCGACGACGACACCGCGCAGGCTCTGCGCCGGGCGGGCGCGGACCTCGTCTTCACCACCGAGGTGGAGGCCCACCCCACCATGCGGCGCATGGGCCGCCTCCAGGCCGAGCACCTCATCGCCCTGGGCCACCGGCGCCTCGGCTACGCCATGCCTGACCATCCGCTGCTCCGCAAGATCGCCGACGACCGGCTGCTCGGGGTCGCCGACGCTTGCGCGCACGCCGGCATCGACCCGCCACTGGCGCTCGACACCAAACTCGACACCACCGCCCTGGCCCGCGCCGCGAGGCGGTGGCGGCGAGAGTCCGTGACCGCCGTGTGCGCCTACAACGACGAAGTCGCGATCGCTCTCCTGACGGGCATGCGCCACGCCAAGCTCGCCGCCCCCGATGATCTGGCGGTCATCGGCGCCGACGACATCCCCCTCGCTCAGGTGACCGATCCGCCGCTCAGCACGATCGCCTTCGACCTGGAGAAGGTGGGGCGTTCTCTGGCCGAGGCAGTCGTGGCGAGTCTGTCAGGCCGCAAACCGCGCCTGACTCCGGCCTCGTTGTCTCCGCGCGTCATCCACCGCGCTTCGACCTGACCCTTTTCATCTGCTCCCGCTCTCGCTGATGTCGGACGGGCTTCACGGGGTCGGCAACCCGTCTCGCGCCGGCTCCCCATAGGCGGCGGCTTGACGAACCATTGACTCGTCGTAGTTGTCTACTAACTGTCAGCACCTGCTTCTCCCGGGGAGTTTCCATGAGCGACCTTCCGCCGTCCGCATCCCTTTGTGGAACGCCGTCCGCGTCCCGGCGGAGGTGTCGAGGAGTGTTGTTGGCGCTCGCGTTCGCCGGAACCTTGGGCTTCGGCTGTGGCCTGGGGTTCTCCGCGGGGCAGGCGGTTCGGGAGCCTGAGCGGGCAACGGTTCCGCCCCTTGCGGCCATGCCGGTCGGGATGTGGGAAGCCGTGTCGATTTCTCCCCGCCCGCTGCGGACGAGCCCTTCGCCGGTCGCCACCCCGGCCAGCGTGGCCTCCAAGATCGTCTCTCGGCCGGCATCCGAGCGGAGGACCCGGGTAACGCGCGGCGAGAGCCGCCCGCGTCCGCACAAGCACGTCACTCGCAAGGCCGCAGCCAAGCACCGCAGAGCTCATCGCGGGCCGTGTGGACAGTTCGCGGGGTTCAAGGCGCGAGTGTGCCGAAGCCTTTTCGGCAGACCCTGACAGAGGCGGGAGAAGGGCCCACCGTCTTGCGCGGGACGGGAACATCGAGCTTGCGCGGGAACATCGAGCTTGCGCGGGACGGGAACATCGAGCGGCCGGCGATGGTTACATGCATCGTGGCCGGTGTGCTCAGTGTCCCCGGGCCTCACCTATTGCCTTCGCGGACTACCGTTCGGCTGGAGCCGCGTTGTGCCTTTCGCCGAGAGGCGACACGCACACCGGTACGCATACGTTGAGCTGAAGGCCCCCTCGACACCAGTCGGCGGGGCCTTCGGCACGCTCAGGCACGATCCAGCCCTTGGGCGGCTCGGCCGCGCGCAGCTGCCGTGGAGCCGCCGTGCGGGTTCAGTGTGCCGAACGCTTTTTGATCTCTTCGAGCGCCGGGAGGATGTACGCCTCGGCGGCCTCCTTGGTGACGCCGTGCTCGATCAGGACGCGCGCGGCGGGGGTGTCCTCGTCGTCGAGCAGGGCCAGGAGGATGTGCTCGGTGCCGAGGTAGTTGTGGCCGAGGCGCAGGGCCTCCCGGAGCGTCAGCTCGCGGACCTTCTTGGCGGCGGCGGAGAACGGGATGTGCCCGCCGCCGGTCGGCGGACCGCCGTCGGGCAGCGCGTCCCGCAGCGCTCGGCGCAAGGCCTCGACGTCCGCGCCGGCTGCCTCGATCGCCTTGGTGGCAAGGCATCCCTCCTCGTGGAGGAGACCGAGGACGAGGTGCTCGGGGGTGATCTCGCGGTGCCCGCCGTGTTGTGCCTCGCCGACGGCCTGCCGGATGGTGATCTGCGCGCGGTTCGTGTAGCGGTCCCACGCCGCGCCCTCCAGATTGCCGGAGTCGTAGCCCTTGGTGGGGACGAAGCGCTTCTGCGCGGCCTGTTTCGTGACGCCCATGCTGGAGCCGATCTCCGTCCAGGACGCGCCGGAGCGGCGGGCCTGGTCGACGAAGTGGCCGATCAGGTGGTCGGCGAGTTCGCCGAGGTGCTCGCCTACGAGGACGGCGCCGGAGAGTTCGGCGAGAGGGCCGTCGGGGTTGTGCTGTTTGACGAAGGAGATGAGTTCGCTGAGTTTCGCGTAGGGCTCGCTCATGCGTCAACCGTAGGTTGACGGCGAGGAATCGTCAACCTTGAGTTGACGATGGTCCGGGAAATCGCCCTATCCTCCTTCGCTTCGAGGACCGGCCACGGGTGGTGCGTCCGCCCAGGTCGCTTCCGCGCTCGTCCGTCCGTTGCGCGCACGACCCGGTGGGTGCATGCGCATCCTCGACGGCGGGACCATGCCGAGGGGCACCGCTACCCGATGGACGTCGAGCACAGTCCGGGCTGCGCCGACTCGCGTCCGCGTCGCTGGTCGAGGGCGACGAGTTCGCCGACGTCGACGCCGAGAACTACAGGAGCCCGGCAAGCCCGTCCGGGTCGCCCTCAGCATCGCCACCACGCCTGGGAGGCCAGCGCCGAACTGACGCCGGAGGGGGCGTTGCGGTTCGCCTACGGGCTCATCAACACGGCCATGGCCGCCCGCGCGGGCGGCTCCCGATGGCAGAACGGCCCCGGCCCGGTGATTCCACCACCGGGCCGGGGCCTCGATCCGTCCTCTCTGCCCTTAACTGGAGGACGAATCATGTCCAATACCGTACCGCCCGCCCACCCCGCCGACTGCACGACCTGCCAGTAAACACCGGAGTCCCCGGGATTCCGATGAATCGGAACTCTGGCATGCACGCCAGCGTATGAGCCCGTCACTGCGGGTACAAGACCTAATCCCCCAGGCGAGGAGGAGCGTCGAAATGATCCCGGGCTGCGGCAATTGTGACTGTAACGACGTTATGTTCGAGGGAACCCCATCGCACTGGACGGCGCTGCACATCGAGTAGCGCGGAAGAGACACCCATACGCCCGGCTCCCCGAGGTTCAAGGGAAGCCGGGCGTAGACGTCCCTGGCGCGCCACCGCCAGGACCCCCATCTCAGGTGCGTGCCATGTACTCGAACGCGAGCTCCTGGCCGACCTCGGCCACGACGATCCCGGCTTCACGCTTCGCGTCTACAGCCACCCATGCTGGACGCGGCCGACCGTGCCAGGAAGTTGATGAACGCCTTTTCGAGGGCGCTGCGGATGTGCCGAGTGCCCTCGCTGTGTCCTCGGAAGGGTCCGGACGAGCGTTTACCCTGGTAGACGCCTTACAGAGCTAGTCCAGGCAGAACTCGTTGCCCTCGGGGTCGGTCATCACGATGAAGCCGGCGCCCATCGGGGGAACGGCCTCGTCGCGACGTACCCGCGTCGCTCCGAGCGCGACGAGCCGGTCGCACTCGGCCTCCAGCGCCGCCATCCGCTCCTCCCCCTGCAGTCCGGGTGCCGCGCGGACGTCGAGGTGGACGCGGTTCTTGGCGACCTTGTCCTCCGGCACCTGCTGGAAGAAGAGCCGCGGGCCGCGCCCGTCCGGGTCCTCGAGGGCCGATCTCGTGTTGCGCTCCTCCTTCGGCACGCCGACCCGCTCGAGGAAGTCGTCCCACGCGGCCAGCGGGTCGGCGCCCTCGGGCAGGTCGACTCCGGGCGGGCCGGGGTGGACGTAGCCCAGTGCGTCGCGCCAGAAGGACGACAGCGCCTGCGGGTCATGGGCGTCGAAGGTGACCTGGATGTGGCGGCTCATCGGGTTGCTCCGTTCGTAGCGGGGTTCGTGTGCAGGTAGAGGTCGCGCAGCAGGCAGACCTCGGACAGGTGGTGGATCAGCTCGCGGTGGATGTGCAGCACCAGATCGGCCATGGGCGCCTCGGGGTAGGGCTCCTTCTCGCCGACCGGGACCCGGAGTCCAGCCTCCCCGAGTCCTTGCACTCCGGCCAGCCAGACGTCGAGCTGGGTCTCCAGCTGGTCGAGCGCGGTGGCCGCGCTGCCGGCGTACTCCCAGGTCTCGTACGACGCCGCCGGCGCGCCGAAGTGCGCCGCGTTGCGCGCGGCGAGCACGCCGACAATGACGTGGCCGAGTCGCCAGGCGATCGTGGCGAAGGCCGCGGGCACCGGCTCGGGGAAGGCGTAGTCGATCGTGAAGTCCCCGGCGCCGGCCTGTACGGGCGCCGTCGAGCTGCCGCGCGGTCGCACGCTCCAGGCGTCCGGCACCGGAGACCAGAAGTACTCGTCGTCGGTGAGGCCGTCGAGCCGAGCTCGGAGCTGATGGTTCCAGTGGAACTCCCACTGCTCGCGCAGCGTCCGGTTCCAGTCGAGTTCGTCTGCGTCCATGGGGCCACCCTGACACCCCTGGCGGACAGAATCGGTCCGCTATCTGGCAGGGTGAGTGACATGGAAGTGGCGAGCGGCGACGAGCGGGGCACGACGGAGCGGGTGCTCACCCTGCTCGGGCTGCTGCAGCAGCGCCAGATCTGGACCGGCCCCGAGCTCGCCGACCGGCTCGGGGTCACGCCGCGCACCGTACGTCGTGATGTCGAGCGGCTGCGCACGCTCGGCTATCCGGTGCATGCCAGCCAGGGTGTCGGCGGCGGCTACCAGCTCGGTCCCGGGCAGGACCTGCCGCCGCTGCTGCTCGACGACGAGGAGGCGATCGCCACCGCGGTCTCGCTGCTCGTCGGAGCGGGTGGCGCGGTCGCCAGCGCCGGCGACGCCGCACTCCGGGCGCTGACCAAGCTCGACCGGGTGCTGCCCACCAGGTTGCGGCACGAGGTGCGCGCGCTCTCCGGCTCGGTGGAGTCCTTCGGCGGAGGCCGTACGCCGGTCGACCCCGACGTGCTCATGACGCTGGCCAGAGCCTGCCGCGACGAGGTCGAGGCCGGCTTCGGCTACCCGTCCGGGAGCGAGGTACGACGGCGCCGGGTCGAGCCCTACCGCCTGGTCGCCTCCGACCGGCGCTGGTACCTCCTCGCCTACGACCTCGATCGCGACGACTGGCGCAGCTTCCGTGTCGACCGGATGACCGACGTGTCCGCACGGACCTGGCGCTTCCGCCCGCGCGCCGCGCCCGACGCGGCGACGTACGTGCAGGAGAGCGTGGCGAGCCGGGTCTACCCGCACCAGGCGCGCTTCCTCGTGCACGCGCCGGCCGACACGGTGCGCGCGCAGATTCCGGCGTCGGCGGCCGTCGTACGACCGCGGGGGAGCGAGCGCTGCGAGGTGCTCAGTGGCGGGCGCAGCCTCGACTTCGTGCTCATGCACATGGTCCTGCTGGGGCACGACTTCGAGGTACTCGACCCTCCGGAGCTGAGGGCGCGCTGTCGCGTGCTGGCGGAAAGACTGTTGTCGGCCGGCGCAACGACCTCACCGGTGCCCCGAGGGTGACCTTGTCGGCTTCAGTGTGCCCGGCTCGCCGAAGAGAAGCGGAGCACATCGTGGCCGGCGCGGACCAGACCCAGTGATATGTACGTGCGTACATGAGATGTGTACGCTTGTACGTATGGTGTCTGACTTCGATGGCCGCTCGATGCGTGAGCGGATGCTCGCCGGCGACCTGTACATCGCCGATGACCCGGAGCTGGCCGAGCACAACCTGCGGGCCATGGACCTGATGGACGCGTACAACGCGACGTCGGCCCGTGATCCGCAGGAGCGGCGCCGGCTGCTCACCGAGTTGCTCGGTGCGATCGGTGAGGGCACGGAGATCCGGCCGCCACTGCGGGTCGACTACGGCAGCCACATCCACATCGGCGCCAGGTCGTTCGCCAACTTCGGTCTCGTCGCCTTGGACGTCGCGCCGATCACCATCGGCGACGACGTGCAGATCGGATCGTACGTGCAGCTCATGACGCCGACACACCCGGTCGATCCGGAGCCCCGCCGGGCGAAGTGGGAGGCCGCGAAGCCGATCACCATTGGCGACAACGTATGGCTGGGCAGCGGGGCGATCGTCCTGGCCGGCGTCACGATCGGGGACAACACCGTCGTCGGCGCCGGCGCGGTGGTCACGCGCGATCTCCCGGCGAACGTCGTCGCCGTGGGCAATCCCGCCCGCGTGATCCGCGCCATCGGGCCGGGTACGGCATGAGCGGCCCCACCCCGCGGTCACCGGTCCCGCGGCGGCCGCGCCGGCACGACCCCGGGCGGCGGGACCGGTTGATCGACGCCGCGCTCACCGTCATCGCCGAGCGCGGCGTCGCCGGGACGACGCACCGGGAGATCGCCCGCGCCGCGGACGTGCCGCTGGGTTCGATGACCTACCATTTCGCGTCCCTGGACGAGGTGCTCGCCGAGGCGTTCACCCGGCACGCCGACTCGGTGGCCCGCGTCTTCGACGAGCGTCTGAGCGCCGCCCGGGATCGTGACGCGGCGATCGAGGCGGTCATCACGCTGGTGTCGGACGACCTGCTCGGCGCACGGCAGGACCTCGTCCTCAGCGTGGAGTTGTACGTGGCCGCAGCGCGTAACCCGGCCTTGAGGACCGTCACCCAGGCCTGGATGGCGCGCAGTCGCCAAGCGCTGGAACGCCACTTCGACGCCACCACCGCCCGGGAACTCGACGCGCTCATCGAAGGGCTCGTGTTGCACAGCGCCCTGTCGACCGACCCGATGACGCCCGAGCAGATCCGCCACGCCATTTGCCGGCACCTGCGCTGATCCCCCTCATGCGATCGGAAAGCCGATGTCCGCGGCTCGACATGACCGAGGAGATGCTGGCGCTGGCGCTGGCGCTGGCGCTGGCCAAGCCCAGCCGGGCGGGCGCCCGGCTGGGCGTTTCCGACGTGGTCGCCGACGATGCGCTGAGCCCCGCGCAGCGGGCGGAGCGCGGCTCGTAGGTCGGCTGCATCGCCGGGGCGTAGTCCTTCACCGAGTGCCGTCAGGGCTTGGAAGGCGCCGGGTCCGCCGATGTGGTGATCACATCTCCGAGGGCGGCCGCTGCGCCCCCGCCAGCTCGAGGCCGCTGGCCGGCCCCATGGCGCCGAGCTTGGCCGGAGAACCTGGTCAACCGGGCCGGATCTCGGCCATGACCCGCCGCATGTCAGCGACGGCGCGCAGCGTCCCGCGCAGGGTGCCGGTCACTTTGGAGCGTCCCGTCCGTGCCAGGTAGTCCACTTCCACCTCGGTGATCCGCCAGTCGGCCGCGGCGGCGCGCAACACCATCTCCAGGGGATAGCCGAAGCGGCGGTCGGTCAGGCCGAGCGCCAGCAGCGACGAGCGCCTGGCCGCCCGCATGGGGCCGAGGTCGTGCAGCGGCGCACCCGTGCGGCGGCGCAGGTTGCCGGCGAGGACGGCGTTGCCCAGCCGGGCGTGCGGGGGCCAGGCCCCCGCGGTCTGCGGTACGCGTCGTCCGAGTACGAGGTCGCTGCGCCCGTCGAGCACAGGGGTGGCCACTCGGAGAAGCTGGGCGGGGTCGAGCGAGGCGTCGGCGTCCATGAAACAGACCAGCTCGGCGGAGGAGACCAGCAACCCGGCATGGCAGGCGGCGCCGAAGCCGCGCCTGGGTTCGTGGACCACCCGCGCCCCGAGGTCGCGGGCGATCTCCGCGGAGCGGTCCGTGGAGCCGTTGTCGACCACGATCGGGCGGTAGCCGTCGGGCATGCGCCCCAGCACCCAGCCGAGCGCGGCTTCCTCGTCCAGGCAAGGCAGGATGACGTCGATCGTCATGACCGGGCGAACTCCTTCGTACCCGCGTCGAAGCCGATCTCGGCCACGTGTTCCCCGATGAAACCGGCCGAGCCGGTGACCATCACTCTCACGCCGCCGACGCTAGCCCGCCGTTGCGGCCATGCCGAGGTGACGTCAGCGGTTCGTAAGAGTTCTTACGAAGGGCGAACAGGCGAGCCCGTCACGCGCCCGAGCCGGCCTCGGGATGCGAGGCTGCCGCCTGTGCGCCGAAGCTTGCTCGCGGTCAGCGGGACCCTCGTGGCCTTGGCGGCCGTCCTGCTCAGGATGGTGGCCGGGCCACCCGGCCTGGACTGGTACCTGCTGGCCTGGGCGCTGTTCGCGTCCGCCTTGTGGTTGGCCCGGCGGGTGCCGGAACGGCGGCTCGGTGCGCTGGTCGTCGCCGGTGGGATCACGCTGGCCGCAACCGGGCTGGCGGCCCCTCCGAGCAGCAGCACCGACTCCTTCCGGTACGCATGGGACGGCCGGGTGCAGGCCGCGGGCATCTCCCCCTACGACCACCCGCCGTCCGACCCGGCGCTCGTCCCGCTGCGCGACGACTGGCTCTTCCCGCCGGACTGCGGCGCCCCCGATCTGTGGCCCCTGCCCGTCGACGGCTGCACCCGGATCAACCGCCCCACCGAGCCCACGATCTACCCGCCGGTCGCGCAGGGGTACTTCCTGCTGCTGCACTGGCTCTCGCCGGAGGGTTCGCGGCACAAGGCCCTCCAACTCGGCGGCTGGGCGATGGCCGTGCTGGCGCTGGTGGCGCTGTGCCGGCTCGCGGGCGCCCGCCGGACGGCGTACTGGGCGTGGTGCCCCGCGGTGCCGGTCGAGGCCGTGAACAACGCGCACGTCGACATGCTCGGCGTGCTGCTGGTGGTGCTGGCCTTCAGCGCCGTCCGCGCCGGTCGCGCCCGCGGCGCGCTGCTCGGCGCAGCCGTGGCGGCCAAGCTGCTGCCCGTGACAGCGCTCCCCGGCGCCCTGTCCGGCGTGCTGGCGAACGGCGTGGCGTGGCGGCGCGTCCTCGGCACCGTGGTGCCTGCCGTGCTCGTGGTGGCGCTGTCCTACCTGCCCTATGTGCTGGCCTCGGGAGCGTCGGTGGTGGGCTACCTGCCGGGCTACCTCAAGGAGGAGCGCTACGACGGACCCGGCGGCGGCAACCGCTACGCGGTCCTGCGGCTGCTCATGCCGGACTCGTGGGCCCCATATGCCGCGATCGCGCTACTCGGCCTGGTCGTCCTTCTCGTCCTGCGGTACGGCGACGCCGACCGGCCCTGGGAGGGCGCGCTGCTGGTCAGCGGCTCGCTGCTCCTGCTGTTCACCCCCGGGTACTCCTGGTACGCGCTGCTGGTCGTCGCGCTGGCCGCCATGGACGGCCGGTGGGAATGGCTGGGCGTGGCCCTTGCGGGCGCGGTCGCTTACACCGCCGGCCCGGTCGCCCCCGACAGCCCAGGAACCCCCTTCTACGCCGCGGCCGCGCTGGCCGTACTGATCGGCTGGGCCGTCCGCCGGCCACACCAATCGGCTGGGCCGTCCGCCGGCCACACCAAGCGGAGATACGCCAATGCCCCAGATCGTGATCATCGCCGAGGAGCCGCTGCCCGGAAGGGTCAAGACCCGGCTGACTCTGCCGCGCAGTCCGGCCGTGGCCGCCGAGGTGTCCGCGTCCTGTTTCGCCGCCGCACTCCGGGAGCTGAACCGATGATCGGGGAGATCTACGCCGACGCCCTCGCGGGAGAGGCCGCCGAGATCGAGTACGTGGACGGCACCCGCGTCACGCTGGAGACCGCACGGTGGTTCGAGCCGATCGACGGGGACGAGGAACTCCTGAGCCGCTGCTCCAGCCCCACACTGGACATCGGCTCCGGTCCCGGACGTCTCACGGCGGCCTTGACCCGACGCGGGATCCGCTCACTCGGCATCGACATCACACCGCGCGCGGTCGCCCTGACCCGCCGCGCCGGAGGGTTCGCCCTGCTCCGAGACGTCTTCGACGAGGTGCCCGGCAGCGGCCGCTGGGCGACGGCGTTGCTCGCCGACGGCAACATCGGCATCGGTGGCAACCCCGAAGCGCTGCTGCGCAGGGTCAGGCAGCTCCTGGAGCCGGGCGGCACGATCCTGGCCGAGGTCGCGCCGCCCGGGACACGAAGCCGGGTCGACCGGCTCCGGCTACGCCGGGGGCCGCTCGCCGGGGAATGGTTCGGCTGGGCGACCGTTTCTGCGAACGACATCCGGCGGGTCGCACTGGCCGGCGGGTTCGTGGAAGCCGACTGCTGGACGGCGCACGGCCGCTGGCTGGCACGCCTGCGCTAGGACGGGCACTCCTCCGGCGCACGTGGCGTGGACGCGAGGCGCCCGCGGCGACACCGCGTCCTGCCCCCATCGCCCCTCGACTCCGCCCGTTGGCAGGAGCCACTAGCGTTGTCAGGTTAAAGATCAAAGACATGGGAACCAGGATTTGTCGCCTATAGAGGGCGTACCGAGCACGCCGAGCCACCGGATCGACGCCGCTCCGAAATTGATCGCGCTCGTCACCCGGCCGATCAGCGCGTCCGGGATCGTCCGTGCCTGCCCCGGCCCGGCCGCCGGTGGATGCTCCTCGTGCCCGATGGGACGGGCCGGGGTCTCAGTGGCGGAGCAGCGTCACGCTTGTCTCGGCCTCGGCCTCGGCCTCGGCCGCGGTCGCGGGTTCGGTGTCGCTGACGGCGAGCCGGCCTTGGCCGCCGATCGGGAAGGTGGCCAGCGGGTAGGTGTGGCCGACGTCGATGTTGGCCAGGACGGGGATGCCGGTCAGCGCCGGTTGGGCGTCGATGATCTGTTCCAGTAGCGGGCGGGTCATGTGGCTGGCGTGCTGGAAGCGTCCGATCGCGAGGCCGCGGATCCCCGGAGCGCCGGGCAGCTGCAGCAGTGAGGTCAGGTCGCGGGCGAAGGTGGCCGGGTGTGACTCGAGGTCGTCCTCGACGACAAGGATCACACCGTCGAGGGACGGCATGTACGGGGTGCCTTGCAGCAGGTTCAGCGTGCACAGGTTGCCGCCGATGATGCGTCCCTCGGCGGTGCCGGGCCGGATCGGCCACCATCCGTCGTTGGGGATCAGTTCACGTTTGTCCTGGTCGAGATACCAGAGATCGTCGCTCCAGTGCGCCGCGGGGGCGAGGGCGATCGGAGCGGTGCCGAACATGACCGAGGTGAACCAGCGCAGAGTCTGCTCGAAGTGATCTCGCATCCCGAACGTCGACCAATGGGGACCGGAGTAGGTGACCAGCCCGGTCCGGGCGAGGATGGCGTTCTGCAGGGCGGTGATGTCGGAGTATCCGCACAAGATCTTCGGGTTGGCGCGGATCAGCTCCCAGTCCAGGAACGGCAGGAGCTCGTTGCAGTTGTAGCCGCCGATGACCGTCAGGATCGCGGCCACTGACGGGTCCGCGAAGGCCTCGTGCAGATCGGCGACCCGTGAGGCGATGCTGGTGGAGTCGAAGGCGTCGCGCTCATCGACGTGGTTGCCGTAGGAGAGTGTCAGGCCGAGCTCGGCGAACCGAGGCCCGATGATGTCGGTGTGGTCATGCTCCATCACCATCGCGCGGGACCTGGCCGGCGCCACCACGCGTATGACGTCGCCCTCGTTCAGCTTGCGAGGAAAGATCACATCCATCGTCGAAGCGTAACGGGCGCTCGGTTCACGGTGAATCGCCCCGAGTCTGTGGGTCCTCGGCCGGGCGGGTGATGGTCTCGGTCCCGTCGTCCCAGCGCCACGGCACGTGGTGGCCGCGCAGGTGCACCCCGCCGACCCACCGGTCGATGCCGTTGAGCGCCACGTGGTCCGCCCCACCCGCGAGCACTCGTGCCCCGGCGCGGGTCAGGCTCAGGCCGGTGCCGCGGTCGACCGGGCGGTTCGCCGGTTCGGCGTGAAGGAGCGGGATGGGTGCCTGAGCCATCCGATCCATCATCGCGAAGCACCACGTGTCTCCGAGGTACGGGCGCGTTTCTCGCGCTGCGGCGCGGACGAACGCCGTCCCGGCTTCGGCCGCGCCGTCGGCGACGGCGGCCAGGATCCGCCGCTCGGTCAGCGACAACCCGTCGCGGGTCGCCGGGTACTCCCGGCTGAGCCGGTCGAACGCCTCACCCAGGAACCGCAGCTCACTCGAGCGGTTACCGGCGATGGCGCGCAGACCGTCCGGAGTCGGCGCCCGGAAAGCGGCCCAGGCGTGCGTGGCCAGCTGGAGCGCAGCGGGGGTCAGCCGGGCGCACGCGTTCGTGGTGGGCAGTTCGCGCAGCTGTTCGGCGGTCAACTGGCCGAGGCCACCGAAGCGGGCGATGCCGGGGTGCTCGCCGATGCAGATCAGGGTGATGCGCTGCGCCGGCACTCCAAGGTCGGCGAGGCGAGCGAGGATCTGGATGATCTGGAGCTGGTCGTACAGATCCGCCTCGAACCACAGGACATACTCGCCGTCGCGGTTGGCCTCCAGGATGCGGTCCCGTTCGGCGAACATGTCGGCACCCTCCGCGCGGTCGTCCGCGTTCGCCCCGGCCAGGAAGGCGGCTCTGATCTGGCGGAGCTCCTCGGGACCCACCGCAGGCACCGGCCCCTCGTGCAGGACGTCGCGCCAGTACAGAACGCGTGGCGCGAGACCGGTCCCGGGCAGGTCCGTGCCATCGCCATTGCTGACGTGCAGGGCCGCCGCCATCCCGTCGCCGGTGGGACCGGAAGCCGCTGTGCCGGGCTGCTCGGCCAAGAGGTTGCTGCGGGCGGTCGCGTACGACTCGCCGGTCTTGGCCATGCGAGCGCGCACACGCCGTTTGAAGTCGGCCTGCTTGGTCATCATCGTCTCCCGCGGCCCGTCCGCAGATCCCCCAGCGACCGGTGCGGCGGACGCACGATCGAGAGCGAAGCCCCGCCCGAGAGGTGGACCTCCCTTTGCCTCCTGGGGTGACCCTGCTGGGGCGGGTCGCCGGAGGTTGTGCGCGGACGGACGCCACTGGCCAGTTTACCGAGTGCGGTGGCAACCGCCGCAAGAGCCATCGCGGCGTCCGTCCGCGCTCCACCAGCTCCGCCGCCACGAACCGGGCGGTGCGCGGTTCTGGACCTCATCGACCGCAGCCAGACCTTCGAACAATGACGACCCCACCGTTCGGCGACCTCGGGGGCCGAGATGCCCGCGTTCGGGCAGAGGGGGCGTAATGGCATGGGCCGGCGCCGCCGTGCCCGGAGTTTCCGGCACTTCCGGCGCTTGACGCCAAACGCGTACGGAGTGCCGCGACCCTCCCACACTCGCCTGTTACGCTGTGCAACGTATCGATGACATGACGTCACACAGGGGGCTCGTGTGAAGGTTGCCTGCGTCGGCGGCGGACCCGCCAGCCTGTATTTCGCGATCCTGATGAAACGGGCTGACCCGTCCCACGACATCACCATCTACGAGCGATACCCGGAAGGCTCGACGTACGGCTGGGGTGTGACCTACTGGGACGGGCTCTACAAGGACCTCCACGCCATCGACCCCGAGACCGCGCGTGCCATCGGCGACAGCTCGGTCCGCTGGGACAACTGGGTGGCGTACGTGCAGGACCACCCGCCGACTCCGGTGGATTACTGGGACGCGGGCTTCGGCGTCGGCCGGAGCCGGATGCTCGGCCTCCTCGCCGACCGGGCCCGCTCCCTCGGCGTGCGGATCGAGTACGAGCGTGAGATCACCGGCGAGGAGGAGCTGGCCGGCGCGGACCTGATCGTCGCCGGCGACGGCGTCAACAGCGCGCTGCGTGGGCGCCATGCCGACCACTTCGGCACCGAGGTCGCGGTCGGCCGCAACGCCTACATCTGGCTCGGCACCACCAAGGTGTTCGACTCCTTCACCTTCGCCTTCGTCAACACCGCGTACGGGTGGATCTGGTGTTACGGCTACGTCTACAGCAAGGAGCGCAGCACCTGCGTGATCGAGTGCTCCCCGGAGACTTGGGCGGGGCTCGGGTTCGACCGGGCGAACGAGGCCGACAGCCTGGCCCTCCTGGAGAAGCTCTTCGCCGAGATCCTGGACGGCCACCCGCTGATCGGCCAGGAGAACGCCGGCGAGAGCGCCCGCTGGCTGAACTTCCGCACCCTGACGAACGAGAGGTGGTACCGCGGGAACCTCGTCCTGATCGGGGACGCCGCGCACACCACCCACTACTCGATCGGCGCGGGCACCGCACTCGCGCTCGGGGATGCCGCTTTCCTGGCCCACGCGCTGGGCGCCCAGCCGCGGCTGGAGCCCGCACTCGAGTTCTACGAGCGGGGGCGCCAGACCGCGATCCGGGGCGTGCAGAAGGCGGCCCGCAACAGCGCCCGCTGGTACGAGAGCCTCCCGCGTTACGTCAAGCTCCCACCGGAACAGATGCTCGTCCTGCTCGGCCAACGGCATTCGGCGCTGCTCCCGCATGTCCCGCCGCGGCTTTACTACCGGTTCGACCAGGCGATCGGGCAGGTCACGTCGTTCTGGTCGAAGATCACACGCCGGGGGGATGCCTGGCCGACCTGATCGCGCGGCCATTTGCTCGTCACGGTCGGCTGAGCGGCCGGTACGTCAGGTGGAGAACTCCGTGCTCGAATGCGCGGTGCGATTCCAGGCGCATTTTCCGGGGTGGGGCGTCGGCCGGGAAGAGGCGTGGCCCTTGGCCGCGGGTGAGCGGATAGAGGAAGAGGTTGAGCTCGTCCACCAGGCCGTCGGCGAGCATGGCGCGTACCAGGGTGCCGCTGGCGCTGGTGAAGATGTCGCCGTCGACCTGATCCTTGAGGCGTCGGATCGCGTCGGGGTCGTAGGGGCCGAGGATCGTCGAGTTTCGCCAGGTCAGCGAGTCGAGGGTGCCGGTGACGACGTACTTGGGCGTGTCGTTGAAGAAGGACGAGTGCGGGTCGTCGGCGTCGGTGCGCTGCGACCACGGCTCCTCGAAGTGCTGGTAGGTGGTCCGGCCGAGCAGGATGGCGCGGCAGCGTTCGGTGATGCCGGTGAGGGCGTCGTTCATGGCGTCGGTGAATTCGTAGTCGACGGACCAGGCGGGGTCGTCGATGACGCCGTCGGCGGTGATGAACTCGTGGACGAGGATTGCTCCCATGGCGTTGCCTCCGTTTCGGTGCGGCTTGGGTTCCGGGCGGTGGTGCAATTCGAGGCGGTGAGCAACAGGCTCTCGACTCGGTCAGTGTTGCGCGGTGGGCAGCCACTCGGTCAGGGCGGACACCAGGTGCTCCGGGGACACGTCGTGGTCCTTGCCGGGGAGCTCGCGCGCCGTGGCGTTCGGGAGGACGCCGGCGAGGGCGGTGGCCGCGTGGGCGAACCCGGGCAGGCCGGCGTCGCCGTACGTCACCAGCATGGGGACGTCGACCGTCGCGTATCGCTGGAGGCGGGCGGGGTCACCGCTCATGGTGTCGCCCATGATGGCGGCGTCGTTGGGGAGTGAGGGCGCGATCTGCTCCATGCCCGCCCAGTAGGGCTCGGCGCGCATCGGCTCGACGAACTCCGCGGGGACTGCGCAGGGTTCGGTGAGGAACAGGGCGACCGCGTCGCCGGGGCGGCCGTCGGCCAGCGCCTGCTGGACCCGCTCCCGGTAGCCCGCGGCGAGCGGGGCGCGGTCGGCCGAGACGAGGAAGGGCGGCTCCCAGAGCACGAGCGCGGTGATCGGCAGGCCCGCCCGTACCGCCTCCAGGGCCAGGACCCCGCCGGAGGAGAACCCGAGCACGGCGGCCGTGCCCCCGGCGTGGTCGATCAAGGCGGCGACGTCGGCGACCTCGGCCTGGACCGCCTCGGTCGCCGCCAGTGCCGGATCGGTGGGGCCGCTCTCACCGCGCCCGCGGCGGTCGTAGGTGATCACGGTGTGCCGGGCCGCCAGCCCCTGCGCGACGGTGCCCTCGGTGGGGTGGGAGCCCCGGTAACTCATGGCGCCGTTGATGATGACGATCGCCGGCCCGGAGCCGATCGAGGTGAACGCGATCTCGGTGCCGTCGGCCGAGCGGGTGATGCCAGTGGTTGCCTTCATCGTTCGTCTCCCTAGTACGGTACTGTTCAGTACGTACAGTACGGTTCAGTACTGACAGGGTCAAGAGGGAACGGTACTGTTCAGTACGGAGGTGTCACATGGGCACAGGCAGCAGGTCGGACGCGACCAAGGCGCGAATCTTGGACGCGGCGTTGGAGGCCTTCGTCACGGACGGGTACGCCGGTGCGAGCACAGATCAGATCGCGGCGCGGGCAGCCGCGTCGAAGCAGACCGTGTACAAGTACTTCGGCGACAAGTCCGGCCTGTTCCGGGCCCTCGCGGACGACATGATCGGACGCGGGCTGGCCGCGGTGGTCGAGGTGAAGGCCGACGCCTTCAGCGATGGCGAGGAGACCGTACGCTGCCTTGCCCGTCAGCTCGTGGGATTGCTCTTCGACGTGCGGGTGCAACGCATCCGCCGGCTCGTCATCGCGGAGGCCACCAGGTTCCCTGAGGTCGGGCAGGCCTACTACGAGGGCGCGTTCCTGCGTGTGCTCGGGTCGGTGGCCGAGACGCTGCAGGACGCGGCCGATCGCGGCTGGTTGCGCCTTCACGGCGACGCGAAGATCGCGGCCGACCATCTCGCCGGGTTGTTGTTGTGGCTTCCCGTGAACCGCGTCATGATGACCGGTCAGCCACATCCGGATTCGCCCAGCGAAATGAAGGCGATCATCGAGCCCGCGGTACGCGTGTTCCTCGCTGCCTATGGGCCCCGATCGGCCGACTAGCGGTGCACTGTTAGATCGGGCGCCTGTCGTCGAGCGGAAACCTGGTGGCGATCAACCCTGAGGGCCGAGCATGGGGTTGACGCCATTCCATTCGGCCAGCGGGGCGCAGTGCCATTTCCACCTCACCTGCCGTTCCTGACCGGGGAGGTCGGTGCGGCCGTTGGCCCACAGCAGCGTCGCCCATGGGGGCGTGTCCGCCGGCGCCCACGGGAACAGGCGACGCAACGTGGCCATGGCGGGTTGCTCGGGTGGGAGGAAGGCTCGGTCGAAGCCGGAGGCGACGTCGTTGGTGTGGACGAGCATTTCGTTGCAGGCCATCGCGGCGAAGCCGGACGCGTCCGCGAGGCCGAAGGGGTGCCAGCCACGAGCCCCGGGCGCAGCCCCGTCCACGACGCGCGCGAGGACCGTGGAGTATGTGGTCATCGTGCTGATGAGCTCGTCGGGCTTGGACTCGGGGCGGACACGGATGTCCGTGGTGCTGAGCTCCTGCTCGCCGGCGGCGAAATCCGTGGCGTACCACAGCAGGCAGTCGCTGATGTGGGCCGCGGTCCGCGCGACGGTCCAGTCCATCCCGGGAATAGGGGTTTCCGCCCAGTCTTGGGATGCCACCGAGCGCAGGAATCCCTCGCACTCGGTTGCGGTCTGCAGCACCATGTTTCCGTTCATGCGCGGGATCATCGCATACGCGACTGGCAATGTGGCCGCCGTTCAGGATGCCTCCTTCTCCTGGAAGTCCTGATTTTTTGGGGAATCTGAGGTATCCCGGAATCAGGGCGAGTGGAGGAGGGGGAGGCATGCTAGCTGAGGCTTTGATCGCATTGGCGGGCGCCGCGGGTTCGGCGTTGGTGACGGCGATGACCACCGATGCGTGGGAGGGGGTCAAGACACGCTGCGCTCGTCTGCTGGGGCGCGGTGATGCCGATGCGGAGGCCCGGCAGGAGGGCAGGCTGGAGCAGTCGCGGCAGGAGTTGCTCGCCGCCGACGATCGTGAGCGGGCCGGGCGGGAGCAGGAGGCGGCGTGGGCGGCGCGGCTGCGGGACCTGCTGGAAGACCATCCGGACAGCGAAGGGCAGCTGCGCGAGCTGGTGGACTCTGTCGCCGGCCATGCGTCCGCGAGCGTCGTGCAGGTCAACGCCCAGGCACGTGATCAGGCCCAGCAGGCGGTGCAGGGGCAGGGGGTCCAGAACGTCACGTTCGGCCCGCGCCAGGCCTGAGCGGCGAACATGACCGGGCCCGAGCGCGCGTTGCCGCTGGGACCAGACGCACGGGACATGAAGGCGTCCGCGTACGACAACTCTCAGATGGCCGTCCAGGGGGAGGGGACGCAGCATGTGCATTTCCACGGGGTCTCGCGTCCGCACGTGACTCTGCTGCCGATGGTGGCGCCGCCCCCGATGGTGGGGCGGGACGGAGAGATCGCGGCCCTGGTCGGCAAGGTGGACGCGGCGCTGCGGGAGGGCCGCCCGCTGTTGATCTCAGCGGTTCACGGCATGGCGGGGGTGGGCAAGACGGCGCTGGCCCGTGCCGTGGCCGTCCAGGTCAAGGAGCGGTTCACCGATGCGCGGGTGGAGGTGGACCTGTACGGCTTCACCCCGGACACCGACCCTGCCGACCCGCGTGACGTGCTGGCCGAGCTGCTCGGGTGGGCGGGGTTCGAAGCGGCGGACATTCCCGGCAGCCTGGATGGCCGGTCGCGGTTGTGGCGGGGATGGCTGGCCGGGCGCCGGGTGCTGCTGTTGCTCGACAATGTCCGTACCGTCGAGCAGGTCATGCCGTTGTTGCCGCAGGACGCGCCGCACTGCCTGACCTTGATCACCAGCCGGTCCAGTCTGGACGACCTGGACGATGCGGACCGCCTCCCCGTGGATCTCTTGGATCCGCCGGAGGCGGTGAGCCTGCTTCGGCGGCGGGCTCGGCGGCCGCTGGCCGGCGACGGCATCCTGGCGGATGTGGCGCGGCTGTGCGGGTGGTTGCCCCTGGCGCTCGATCCGGTGGGGCGGTTGCTGGCCCGCCAGGACCCGGCCATGGTGTTGGAGTTGATGACCGAGGCCATGCGTGACGGCGGCCGGCGGTTCCGGCACATGACCAAGGTCGATCAGGCGATACGAGCCGCGTTCACGGTCTCGTACCAGGCGTTGGACACCGGTCAGCGGCAGGTGCTGCGTTGTTGTGCCTGGCACCCCGGGCCGGACTTCGACGTCCGGTCCATCGCGCCCCTCGCCGGACTGTCCCCATCGGTGACGAGGCTGCGATTGGACGAGCTGGCCGCGGAGGCCATGCTGACGCGCCAGCCCACCGACCGCTACGGCTTCCACGACGTCTTCCTCGAATGCGCCCGCCGGCAGGCCGATGCCGAGGACTCGGCGGACGAACGGCGGGCCGGGCACGATCGCCTGTACGCGACCCTGCGGGACCACGTCCGCATCGCGATCAGCATGCTCACCACGACCGCCCCGGGCGATCCGTCCTTCGGATCCCCCGGCCAGGCCCGTTCCTGGTTGATGGCCGCCACCAGCGAGGTGCGCGTGGCCGCCGACATCGCGCTCGCCCAGAGGCATCCGAAGGCGCTCGCGCTCGCCAACGAGGTCGCCTGGTGGCTGCGCCTGAACGACCGCTACCTCCAGGCCCATGATCTCTATACCGCCATGAGAAATACCGCTGTCGCCCAAGGCGACCGATCGGGCCAGGCCGGCGCGATGTACGGCCTGGCCTCGGTCGCGGCCATGCGGGGCGAGTTCGGCCAGGCGGAGGAGGCCTACAGGCAGGCTCGCGGCTTGTACGAGGAGATCGGGAACGAGAGCGGCCAGGCCGACGCGATGCACGGCCTGGGTGACGTCGCGTTCGTGCGAGGGGAGTTCGGGCCGGCCGAGGAGGCGTACAGGCAGGCTCGCGGCCTGTACGAGGGGACGGGGGACCGGACGGGTCAGGCCCACGCGCTGCAGGGCTTGGGTGACGTCGCGTTCACGCGAGGGGAGTTCGCCCCGGCTGCGCAGGCGTACAGGCAGGCTCGCCGCCTGTTCGAGGAGATCGGGGACCGCCTGGGCCAGGCCGGCGCGATGTGGCGCCTGGGCGATATCGCGCGGATGCGGGACGAGGACGGACCGGCCGAGGAGGCGTACAGGCAGGCTCACAGCCTGTACGAGGAGATCGGGGACCGCCTCGGCCAGGCTCACGCGCTGCGGGGGTTGGGCGAGGTCGCGTCCATGCGGGGTGACGACGGGTCGGCTGAGGAGGCCTTCACGCAGGCTCGCGACCTGTACGAGGAGATCGGGAACCGATTGGGCCAGGCCAACGCGATCCTCGGGCTGGCCCAGCTGGCGCACGCGCGGGACCACAAGCACGAAGCCGGCCTCGCGTACGCCGCCGCAGCGGAGATCTACCAGTCCATCGGCTTGGACTACTGGGCGGATCTCTGCCGGGCCGAACGGGAAAACGTGGTCGAGGACTACTGAACGGTCCTCGTTTGACGGACGTCTCGGGGGTCGGGCATCATCTCGGCACCGAGATTCATCCAGAGGATCCGAGGGACCCGGCCCTGTGACGGTCCGGCAACCTGCCCCAAGCGGCAAGGTGCCAACGCCGGGAACGATGAGGAGAGTTCCATGAGCCTGCGGCTCGATGTTCCTGTGCTGCGCGGATCCCTGGTCAGGCTGGAGCCCCTGGAGATGCGGCATGCGGCCGATCTGGCGTGGGCGGCGGAGGAGGATCGCTCCGCCTACGCGTTCACCCTGGTGCCTCGAGGCGCGGACATCGAGGCGTACCTGCGGGATCAGCAGGAGCGCACGGGGCTGACGCCGTTCGCGCAGGTGCGGGCGGCGGATGGCCGAGCCGTCGGATGCACGGCGTTCTGGGATCCTCGCTTCTGGCCGGGGCGGGAGGAGTTGCGGGCGATCGAGGTGGGGTGGACCTGGCTGGCCGCGTCGGCGCAGGGCACGGGGATCAACGCCGAGGCCAAGCTCCTGCTGTTCACGTACGCGTTCGAGGCACTCGAGGTGGTGCGGGTCGATCTCAAGACGGATGCCCGCAACGTGCGGTCGCGGCGGGCGATCGAGCGCCTCGGCGCCCGGTTCGAGGGGGTGTTGCGGAATTGGTCGCCCTCGTGGGCGCCGGGCGAGGAGGGGCAGGTTCGGGATTCGGCCGTCTTCTCGGTGATCGCCGACGAGTGGCCGGCGGTCAGGTCGGAGCTGAGCGCCCGGCTGGCCGCGATGTCCGATACCCGCCAGCGGTGCCCCTGACGAGCCATGACACTGGTGGGTATGAGCATTTCCCTCAACACGCAGGCGCACACCAGGGTCGAGCCCAGCATCCTCTACTTCGGCACCCCGGTCGTGTTGCTCTCTTCCACGAACGAGGAGGGCACCCCCAACCTGGCCCCCATGTCGTCGGTCTTCTGGCTCGGCTGGAGGGGCATGCTGGGACTGGGCTCACGGGCCAAAACGGCTCAAAACTTAGTGAGGACGCGCGAGTGCGTACTGAACCTGCCCTCCGACGCGATGGCCGGCGCCGTCGACCGGCTGGCGCTCACCACCGGCTCCAATCCGGTGCCTGACCGCAAGTGGGAGCGGGGCTACCGGTACGTGCCGGACAAGTTCGAGCGGGCCGGACTGACCGCCGTCCCCTCCGAGACGGTGACGCCGCCGCGGGTCGCCGAGTGCCCGGTCAGCATGGAGGCCGTGGTCGAGGCCGTGCATCCGGTCGGGGACGACGGCGGGACGCTGGCCTTCGAGGTACGCGTGCAGCGGGTCTGGGTGCACGAGGAGATCCGGATGGCCGGGACGAGCGATCGCATCGACCCTGACGCCTGGCGCCCGCTGATCATGAGCTTCCAGCACTTGTACGGGCTCGGGCCGCAGGTCCATCCGTCCACGCTCGCCCGCATTCCCGAACACTTCTACCGCGGGGAAGACCTAGAGCGTGCCCGCGCGCTCTAGCAGCGTCAGCCACGTGCGGTGCCCGCAGAGGCGTTCGATGTCCGCGCGCGGCAGCCACTCGGCACGGGTGCTCTCCGAACCCGCCGGCGGGCGGGTCGGGGCGCCCGGGCCCGGCACGACGGCGCGGAACATGGCCATGTACGTCAACGCCGCGTAGCGGTACTCGGCCGGCGGGGCGTCAAAGAGCTGGATCCGCTGCCAGGCGAAGACGGACAGGGCGGCGGGAGGCAGGCGCAGGCCGGTCTCCTCGTGCAACTCGCGCGCCGCGGCGTCGATCGCGCTCTCGCCGGGTTCGAGATGGCCGCCCGGGATGTCCCAGCCCCTCCCCTCCCGATCCACGCAGGTCATCAGGGTCCTGCCGAGCTCGTCGGTGACGAACGCGAACGCCGACGTGGTGCTGTCCGCGGGCGGAACGGTCCGGGACAACATGACGTCGAGGCGGTGCGCCACGGGAATCCAGGGCACGGTGTTCGTCGCGATCACATGGGCCACCAAGTCACCTTCATTCCCGCCAAAACGTGATGTCAAGGCATTATCAGGGTGAAACCCTTTTCCGCCCCAAAGAAGGGAAAGACGCCCTGTATATGATCCGTAACGCTGCGAGGTTGTGGACCGTTCTCCTACCCGCACTGGCGCTGCTCGCGCTGGGGCTCTCCTGGGGCCGTGAGCTGCCGCTCGCGCTCGCGATCATCGTGGCCCTGCTGCTGGCCGGCGCGGTGCTGGCCGCCGTGCACCACGCCGAGGTCATCGCCCACCGCGTGGGGGAGCCTTTCGGCTCGCTGGTGCTGGCGGTGGCGGTGACGGTGATCGAGGTGGCGCTCATCGTCAGCCTCATGATCTCCGGTGGGGCGCAGACCGGTGCTCTGGCCCGGGACACCGTGTTCGCGGCCGTGATGATCACCTGCAACGGCATCGTAGGACTGTCCCTGCTCACCGTCACACTGAAGCGGCGGATCGCGGCGTTCAACGCCGAGGGCACGGGGAAGGCGCTCGCCACCGTGGCCACGCTCGCCACGCTGAGCCTGGTGCTGCCCACGTTCACGACGAGCGCACAAGGGCCGGCGTTCTCGCCTGCCCAGCTCGGCTTCGCGGCGGTGGCCTCGCTGGCGCTGTACGCGCTGTTCGTGGTGACGCAGACGGTACGGCACCGCGACTACTTCCTGCCGGTCCCCAGGGAAGCACGGAGCGGCGAGGGCCAAGTGAGCGCGACCAATGACACCGTCGACCCCGAGGAGCACGCGCCCCGGCCGTCCGGGCGGACCGCGCTGACAAGCCTCGGGCTGCTGCTGGTCGCGCTCGTGTCGGTCGTCGGCCTGGCCAAGGTCGAGTCACCGATCATCGAGGGCGCGGTGTCGTCGGCCGGGCTGCCGCAGGCCGTCGTGGGCGTGGTGATCGCGCTGCTGGTGCTGCTGCCCGAGACGATCGCCGCGATCAACGCGGCCCGGCGCGACCAGGTCCAGATCAGCCTGAACCTGGCGCTCGGGTCGGCGATGGCGAGCATCGGGCTGACCATCCCGGCCATCGCGGTGGCGTCGATCTGGCTCGAAGGGCCGCTCCTGCTCGGATTGGGCGGCACCCACATGGTGTTGCTGGCCCTGACGGTCGTGGTCTCGACGCTCACCGTCGTGCCTGGCCGGGCGACGCTCATGCAGAGCGGGGTGCACCTGGTGTTGTTCGCGGCGTTCTTGTTCCTGGCGATCAGTCCCTGATCAGACGACGCCCTGGCGCATGGCTCGGTTGCCCAGGTAGAGGCCGGCCGCGGCGATCAGGCAGGCGGACGCGGTGCCGTACAGGATCGAGGGGTCGGCGAGGTCGCCGGCGAACAGGGATCGTTGTGCGTCCACGATGTACGTCACCGGGTTCACCTGCCCGATCGCCCGCAGCCACGCCGGGGCGGTCTCCAGCGGCAGCAGCACACCGGACAGGAGCAGCAGGGGGAACAGGATCGACTGGCTGACGACCCAGAACAGCGTGCCCCCGGGGGCGGACTTGATGGCCAGGACGAACGAGAGAGCCCCCAGCCCGACCCCGAAGACGACCAGCTGGGCCAGGCCGGCCAGCACTCCTGCCGTGTGCAGCTCGAAGCCCAGCGGCAGCGCCAGCAGGATGATCAGCACGGCCTGGACCAGCAGCACGATCATCGCCTTCATGGCCCTGCCCACCAGCATCGCCGTCCGGTTCAGCGGTGTGACCAGCATGCGCTCCATCGAGCCGCCGATCAGCTCGACCAGCAGCGTGTAACCGGCGGACATGGGGCCCGTCAGGCACATCATGACCAGGATGCCCGGCACGAACCACTGCCACGACGAGCCGACGGCCCCGTCCAGCAGCGACCCGAACAGGAACAAGAACAGCAGCGGCTGCCCCATCTCGAACAGCAGCCCGGCGGGTGCGCGCAGAGCGGGTTTGAACTCCCGTGCGAAGACGGTGGCGGTGTCACGCAGGAATGTCGTCATCGGTGAGGCTTCTCCCGGTGAGAGTGAGGAACACGTCGTCAAGGGTGGGACGGGTGGTCTCGGCCGTGGTGACCTTGATGCCGGCACCGTCCAGGGCGCGCAGGCATTCGGGCAGGGCGGCGGCCGCGTTGGCGGCCCGCACGCGCACGGTCGTGCCGTCCGCCGTGCCGTCGCTCATGCTCGCGGCCCGCCGCGCCTCCGCCTCCGTGCTGGTGGTGAGCGTGATGTGGTCGCCGGCGAGGTCGTTCTTGAGCTGCTCCGAGGTGCCGTCCGCGATGATCCGGCCGTTGTCGATGATCACCACCCGCTCGGCCATGGTGTCGGCCTCCTCCAGGTAGTGGGTGGTCAGGAACAACGTCGTCCCGTACGTCTCTCGCAGCCGCAGGATGTGCGCCCAGATCTCGGCGCGGCTCTTCGGGTCCAGGCCCGTCGAGGGCTCGTCCAGGAAGAGCAGGTCAGGGCGGTGAACGAGGCCGAGCGCGATGTCCAGGCGGCGGCGCTGTCCGCCCGAGAGCGTGCCGGGCTTGCGCTTGGCCAGCGGTGTCAGGTCGAGCAGGTCGAGCAGCTCGTCCGCGCGGGCCGCCGCCTGCTTGGCGGGCAGGCCGTAGCAGCGGCCCTGGGTGACCAGTTCGTCGCGGACGAGGAAGTCCTCTCCCGCGCTGTTGCGCTGGCCCACGTAGCCGATGCGGGCGCGTACGCCTGCCGGATCCCTGGCCACGTCGTGGCCGGCCACCGTGGCGGTGCCCGAGGTGGGCGGCAGGAGGGTCGTGAGGATGCGCAGCGTCGTCGACTTGCCCGCGCCGTTCGGGCCGAGGAACGCCACCAGCCGGCCGGCTTCGACGTCGAGGTCGATGCCGCGGACGGCCTCGACGGTCTCCTTCTTCTTGAGCTTGAACACTCGGGTCAGGCCCCGGGCGTGGATCATGGTCGGCCTCCTGCGGGCATGGCGAAGAAACCCCAGGTCGGGGGCTCGATTGAGGATCGAATCAAGTTTGGGCAGCAAGAGCCGCCTTTGGCAAACGCGAACATCACGTTCATAAACCCTCCCCACCTGCGCAAACTCCGTCAGGGTGACGAGTTGGCGACGGCCGGTTTTCGGGCTCTGAAGTGCGGTTTTCCCAGACGTGGCGGAGAATTTTTCGCGAGCCCTCGGACGAGCGCTCGGCCCGCCGGTCTTCAGCGGGGACGGCGGCCTCCAGGACACGCTCGAAAGACCCGAAGGGGTGAGCGAGCGGGAGTGGAGCCGGCACGAGGCGCGTGTGCTGCATGCCATCCACGGCGACGCCCACGTCGGTGACGCCCGATGGCGGGAACGGGCGGCGGGCGTGGCGCCACGGGGCCGGGGCCGGTGTATTGGCTCGATACTTCGAAATCGGTGGATATTTCCGGACTTGCGGAATTGTGTGAAGCTCCGCCATGATCTCCGGCGTGAAACGTCTCTGGTTATTCGCGGTGATTGCGGCGCTTGGAATGGGTGGCGGGGTCGCCGAGGCGGCCGATGGCGTACCCGGGGTCGATGTCAGCAATTGGACCGGCGACATCGACTGGGCAAGCGTCGCTTCCGGGGGTGGGAAGTTCGCGTTCGTCCATGCCACCGAGGGGACGAACTACCGCAACCCCCGTTTCGACCCTCAGTTCGGCGGTGCCGCGTCGGCCGGGCTGGTTCGCGGTGCCTATCACTTTGCGCAACCGCACGAATCCGATGGGGCGACGCAGGCCGAATATTTCCTGCAGAACGGCGGCAGCTGGATCGCCGACGGCCAGACGTTGCAGGGAGTGCTCGATATCGAGGACAACCCGTACAAGGACCGGAACGGCAAGAACAACTGCTACGACCTGTCCACGGAAGACATGGTCACCTGGCTCCAGGACTTCACGAAGAGGTACCGCGCGCGGACCGGCCGACACGCGATCATCTACACCACCACGAGCTGGTGGCAGACCTGCACGGGCAACTCCACGAAGTTCAGGTCCAACCCGCTCTGGCTCGCCCGCTGGGGCACCGACCCGGGGGAGCTGCCCAAGAGCTGGAAGAAGCACACCTTCTGGCAGTCGGCGGACAAGGGACCGCTGGTCGGCGGCGGGAACTCGTTCAACGGCTCGGAATCCCAGCTCAAGGCGATGGCCAACCCGCCGGCGGAGGTGTCGGTCACGGGCGTGGCGAAGAGCAGGCGCACGTACACGGTCACCGTCGCGAACACCGGCCCGCACCCCGTCACGAACGTCAAGCTCTCCGGGCGCGCGTTCGGCGGGCAGAGCGTGGTCAGGGCGCCTGGATGCACGTACAGCGGTACGGCGGTGCGTTGCGCGATCGCGGAGTTGCCGCGCGGCAAGAAGGTGACGTTCACATTCACCACCAAGCCACGCAAGTCGAAGGGCACGGTCGGCATCAACGTCACCGTCGGTTCGGTGAAGCTCACCCTCAAAGCCGGATAAGTCCCGATGAGTCCTGATGAGTCCTGATGGGTCCGTATAAGTCCATATAAGGCAGGTGTAGGGCAGTATGAATCCCGGGCCCGACAGTAGGTGGAGGGGACGGGAACGGGATGAAGCGGCGGTTAGCCGTGGCGGCGGTGCTGATCCTGCTGACCGCCACGGCTTCCATGCCCTTCGCGACCCGCGTGCTGCCGAGGATCGTGCAGATCGCGTACGAGCTCGAGCGGCACGGCATCGTGTACTCGTGGGGCGGCGGCCACGCGGAGCGGCCGGGGCCGTCGAAGGGGACCTGCAAGGGCTACAAGGGCCGGATCAAGCCCTGCCCGGCCGCGAAGACACGCGGCCTCGACTGCTCGGGGTTCGCCCGGTGGGTGTACGCGCTGGCGCACGGGGAGGACGTGCTGGGGCCGGGGAACACCAATGATCACGTACGGAAGATGCGGCGGGTCGACGCGGCGCCCGTACCCGGAGATCTTGTTTTCTTCGGAAAGATCACCAAAAAGGCCGTCAGAACCCACCATGTCGGCATCTACTTGGGTGACGGCAAGATGATGAACGCGCCCGAGACCGGGGCCGTGGTGCGCATCGACGACATCGCCCGGCTGAAGGACCTCGCGGGTTTCTACCGCTACTGAACGCCTGCCGACTCGGTATGGCTGTAACGCCTGTGGCGTGGCGGAAATTGAGAGACCCGGAGGCTACTCTGTGCCGCTATGGAAAGGCGATGGGTCGGTCTCGACGGCTACGAGGTCGTGGGCGCCGTGCGGGCCGGGCGGCAGGTGCTGCGGGTGCGCAGGAACGGATGGCTGGTAGCCGACTGCACCTCCGTGGCAGAAGTGGCCAGGCATGTCGATTTGGCCGATCTGTGCGAGGTCATCGAGCTTCGTCCGCGCCGCTTGCCGGAGAAGATCGTCCAGGCCGGAACGAGTTCGCATCATCGCTGAGTGCCGTGTATGGTTACACCTGTCCGCAGCGACGGACAGGCCCCTATAGCTCAGTCGGCAGAGCGTCTCCATGGTAAGGAGAAGGTCAACGGTTCGATTCCGTTTGGGGGCTCTCTACATGAGTAGCCACAACGCCCGGTCCACGTGATGGTGGGGTCGGGCGTTTCGCGTTTTTGCGCCATTCCTCAGAAGCCGACCAATTCGGGTGACTCGGCGACGGACTTCAGCTCCAGCCGGAGCGCCGCGCCGTCCAGCACGACGGAGCGAACGCCCTCAGTGGTGTCGCGTGTGCCGCTGTGGCGTGCCACCCGATAGACCTCCTGACAGCTCTCGACCAGAACGAACGGTGCGGGCGCGTTCTGGCGCGGCGGGACACCTTCTGCCGGCACGGGACTCCCTCGACGGCGGGTGGCGGGGCCGGCCGCGCAGGACTCCCGCGGCGGTGATCCCGGGCCGGAAAACCCGCAGAATGCGGGCGGGTGTCGGCTATATGGTGCGTCAGTGGATACGCTGGAAAGCCTCGTCATCGTCCGGCGGCTGCGAGTTCCCATCGACGCCCCCGCCGACGCAGCGCCCGCCGGCTGGGGAGAGGTGGCCGCGCGCCAGCTCGACGCCGCGCTCCTGAGCGTCGGCTTCACCTGCTCGGCGGCCCTGCTGGAACGTCTGGCGCGACTGCCCGGCGAGACCGTCGTGGACCTCGGCGTACGCGTCCTGGCGGCGGTCCGCGGCCTGGTGGGCGACCACGTCCGGCACAACGCCTACTTCATCGACTTTCCCAAGAACGTGCCCGACACTCTGGAGTTCTGGGTCGGCCTGCTGCGTGAGGCCATGCTCGACCCGGTCGCCGCCGCGCGGCTGCAGCAGCCCACGCTCGACCTGCTGACGTTGCCGGGCTATGGGCGCTACCAGCACACCTACGCCGACCTGCTGGCCGCGCACGCCGAGCTGATTCCGCTGGCAGGCGACGGGGTGACCGTGCTGGAGCTGGGCGGAAGCCTGGAATCGGAGGCACGCGAGCTCTACTTCTCGCTGGCGGGCTCGGAATCGCCGCTCGCCGCCGAGGACCTGGCGGCATTACGTTCGCTGGCTTCGTACTGTGCCGACCAGCCGGAACGTATCCCGGTGCGCGAGAACCGCGCGGTCGTCAACGAGGTGCGGCTGGCCGCAGGGCGGCCGCTGCTCGTGGACACGGTGACGGACGTGCTCCGGCTCGCCTGCGGCTGCTCCGGCGGGGATGTCACGCTGGCCGTGCCCACCAGGTTCCGTTCGTTCCGCCGTGCCGAGCGCCGCGCACTCCTCCAGGCCCTGGACGCGGTCGCCACCCCGGCCAAGCTCGGTGACGTGGCCCGCCATCGGGAGCAGTGGAAGCGGCTCGGTGAGCGGCTGCATCCCCACGACTACCCGCGCCTGACGCGGGCCGCCCACGTCTTCGAGGTGGCCAGGGGTGTCCGTGAGGCCGCCGGGTTCGACGGCCGGGTCGAGGCCGCGCTGTCGGCGGGCCGTACCGCCGATGCCGTCCAGTTGCTGGAGCGGGCGCCCGGCGCGTTGCTGCGCCGGCTCGACCACCTGGTGCGGACCGGCCTGTCCGCGCCGGCCGTGCTGGACGCCGCGGAACGTGCCGCGTCCGGCGCTTCAGGACGCGTCCTGCTGTCCCTGCGTGAGCACCTGCAGAATCGGCTCGCCCGCACCGCGGGCCGCGTTTTCACCAACCGGTACGGCAGGGCGTGGGCGACGCCGGACACCCGCGCGCCGCTGGAGGATGACGTGCTGGCGCGGGCGCTGGACATGCTGGACTCGGAGATCGCCCGCCGCCTGTCCGACCCGGGAGAGCTGATCGTCGATCCTGACGTGCTCGACGTGGCACTGCCGCTGTCCGGCAAGGCCGTCGCGCCCGGGCTCGGCATGCTGCCCCGAGGCTCGCTGTCGGCCGTGGACGGCGAGCTGCTCAGGCTCTTCGTCCACTGGCGCGAGGCCGGGCGGCGCACGGACTACGACCTGTCCGCGCTCATGCTCGACGCCTTCTACGGCAACCCGACGCACATCTCGTGGACGAATTACTCCAACGGCTTCGCCACGTACTCCGGTGATCTCACCGCGGCGCCGGACGGCGCGTCGGAGTTCATCGACATCCGCCTCGCCGAAGCGACCCAGCCGATCATCATCCCGCAGGTCAACGTCTACGCCGGGGAACGGTTCGACGAGGCCGCTGAGGCGTTCTTCGGGTACATGACCAGGGACGCCGTGCAGGAAGGCAGGCCGTTCGAGCCGCGCACCGTCCGCATGAAGTCCGACCTGCGCGGCTCCGGCCGGATCGTGCTGCCGCTGGTCTTCCTGCGCGGCGACGACGGTGCATGGCGGGTGAAGTGGCTGCATCTCTACCTGAAGGGGCATCCCGGCTTCAACCAGGTGGAGGGCAACCGGGTCACCGCCTCGCTGCTGGTGCGCTCGATCGTGGAACGCGACTACCTGCGCGTCCGTCATCTGGCCGACCTGCTGCGGACGAAGGGCTCGGCGGCCGGGGGCACCACCTACATCGGGCTGGAGGCTCCGGCCGACCTCCCGCCCGGCACGCGGGTGTACACGCCTGGGACGCTGCACGAACTGATCCCGGCCTGATACCGTGGAGATCGTCGTGAGGCCATTCGAGGGCTTCCTTCTCACCTCTGGGACCAGGAATGCCCGCAAGGGCGCCTGGCTTGGCTAGCTCTCGAGCCTTCCTCACGACCCGGCGGGGGCCTCGTTCTCCCAGGCGATGTCCTGTGTTCATCGATGGGTAGTGGCAAGCCCATAGATTCCGATCTCGTGAAATTTGATGACGTACCCGCTGTCAAGGAATTCTCCCGGCGTTCTCTGCTCACCGGCGCGCTCTCCGCGACGGGCCTCGCCGTCCTGGGCGGCACCCCGGCCCACGCGGCCGCCCGGCCGAGCGGGAGACCGCCCCGCGTCCTGATCGCCACCAACGAGCCGTGGGGCACCTACCACGTGGCCCCCCTGCTGCCCGAGGCACGCCGCCTGGGGTGGGAGATCGTGCAGCTGGTGCCCGATCTGTCCGGGATCAAGCCGGGTGATCCCGTGCCGGTGGCGACCCCCGACCGCATCCCGCCGGCCGACCTGCTCGTGGTGACGGGCGCGGGAGACTGGCCCGCGGACTGCGCCGCGCGCCTGCCTGGACTGCCCATGATCGCCAGCTCGCTCGCGTACCAGCTTCCCGTCGAGGCGCCCCGCGCGGCGGAATTCCGCTCCCGGCTCAAGGCGATCACGGCGTCCTCTCCGGCCGAGGCGAGCGTGTTCGACGACTACTTGGGCACGCGCCGCCCGATCACGGTCGTGGGCACACCGCAGACCGACGCCCTGCCCCGGCACACCCCCGAACCCGGCACCGTGCTGGTACTCACCAGCGTGACCAGGTCCAGCCAGACCGGCGGCTCGGCCCCGGGCACCGAGCTGCTCCTGGCCGCCGCCGAGCGGCTCGCGGCGGCCGGCAAGCACATCCTGGTGGGCCTGCACCCGCGTGAGGACCGCTCGTTGTGGGAGCGGTACGAGATCAGCTCCGTTCCCTCGGTCCAGGCGTCGGCGCGGGCCGAGGCCGCCATCGGCATCCCGGGCACGGTCTTCCCGGTCGTCGCCGCCGTGGGCGTACCGCTGGTGGGCTGTACGGATCCGCGCCTGCAGATCCCCGGCTACCTGCTGAGCGTGTGCTCGCACACGATCACCGCCGCGGACGCCGCCGTGAGCGCGGTGGCGGAGGCCAAGCCGGTCTCCCGCGACGTGCTGTACGAGGCCGTCGGCCCCATCGGAGGGTCGGCCCGCAGGCTGCTCAAGGTCTGGCGGAAGTCGGGCATTCGGGTCTGAGCCCCAGCCGGGCTCGGCGGCCGGCCTTCTTCGGCGTTTCCAAGGTTCGCCGACGGTGGCCTGAAGGTGCCCGGTCAGCACCGCCGCCGACGGCCTGCGTGCCCTTGAGGCGGCGGGCGGCAGGACGCGGTCGTGCTGGACATCATGATGCAGGGACTGCACGGGCCTGGAGGTGTGCCGGCGGCTGCGGGCCGGCGGCAGGTTCGGCTCGTGTTGTCCCTGCCTTCGGTCGTTTGAGGGACTCCCGGGCTCTTGACGGCAGGTAGTATCTTGTTTTCGGATTTCGGTTCTCGGGGGACCTGAGGCATACTGCTGGGAGCACCCCGCTCGCATCAGGTGAGTTACGAAACTGCTCCCTGCGTCGGGTATCCTCTACAGGCCGGGTCCATACCGGCTCAAAGGCGGAGTAGCTCAGTCAGGCAGAGCAAACGGCTCATAATCGTTGTGTCGCCGGTTCAAGTCCGGCCTCCGCTACTGCCCAACCCCAGGTCGTCCGGCCTGGGCATGGGCGTGTCCATGTCCCGAACGTAGAAAGGCACTCCCAAGTGGCTGCCACCGACGTTAGGCCGAAGATCACGCTGGCCTGCCAGGAGTGCAAGCACCGCAACTACATCACGCGGAAGAACCGGCGTAACGACCCGGATCGGCTTGAGCTGAAGAAGTACTGCCCTAACTGCCGCACGCACCGCGCGCACCGCGAGACCCGATAGCTCTCCGGGGGCTTCTCCATCCTTCATATCGCACAACCGGCGTCCTGGTGTGGACGCCGGTTTGCCGTGTCTGCACGTCCGGTGCCCGCCTCGCCACTGGTTTGTCCCGGCCACGCGTGAAGACCGGGGCGTGAACCGGAGCGTCGGCGGGCGGGAAGTGCGAGGTCAGGGCCGACGGCGGGTGGATGTGCAGCCCGAGTACGGCGGGCGCAAAAACCAGGCCAACCACCGGCGACAGCCGAACCTTGTTCTGTTACCGTCGGCCTCAGCAGCAGCGGACACTGCGCGAGGGAGCATTGATGGCCTTGAACCGTGACTTCGTGGGCAGGACCTACCCGCCCAGCGCCCCCTACGAGGTCAGCCGGGTGAAGATCAGAGAGTTCGCGGCCGCCATCGGCGACGGCAACCCGATCTACCGCGACAAAGAGGCCGCCCAGGCCGCCGGGTACCCCGATGTGATCGCGCCACCGACGTTCCCCATCGTGTTCAGCCTGCAGAGCGGCGGCGAGGCACTGGCGGATCCCGACCTCGGGCTGAACTTCGCCATGGTGGTCCACGGCGAGCAGCGGTTCGAGTACGTACGCCCCGTTCACGCCGGCGATCAGCTGGTCACCACCGCCACGATCACCGACATCCGCACCGCCGGGCGCAACGAGCTGCTGACGGTACGCAGCGAGGTCACGACCGTCGAGGGCGAGCCGGTCTGCGTCACCTACAACACGATCGTCGAGCGCGGAGGGGCCGGCTGATGGGCGCCACGGTGAAGTACGACGAGGTCGAGGTCGGGCAGGAGATCCCGGCCGTGGACTACAACGTGCGGCGGCTCAACCTGGTGATGTACGCCGGGGCCTCCGGGGACTTCAACCAGATCCACTGGAACGAGCGGTTCGCCAAGATGGTCGGACTGCCTGACGTGATCGCGCATGGGATGTACACGATGGCGCAGGCCGGGCGGTTCGTCACCGACTGGGTGGGGGATCCGGGCGCGGTGGTGGACTTCGGGGTGCGGTTCTCGTCGATGGTGGTCGTGCCCGATGACGATCAAGGGGCGACGATCTCGGTGAGCGGGGTCGTGGAGGAGAAGCTCGAGGACAAGCGGGTGGTCATCGGGCTGACGGCCAAGTCGGGCGAGGCCAAGGTGTTGTCCAAGGCACGCGCGGTGGTCCAACTCGCCTGACCCTGACCCGCGGCCGGGTCGTCCGGCCGGTCTGACGTGCGGCCGGGTCGTCCGGCCGGTCTGACGTGCGGCCGGGTCGTCCGGCCGGTCTGACGTGCGGCCGGTTGATCGGGCTGCCTTCGCGTGGCCAGGTGGTTCGGTTGCCTCATGCGGCGGCCAGGCGGCTCAGCTGTCCCGGCGTGCCCCCGTCGTCCCGCCGTAGAGGCGCACGAGGGCCGGTAGGCGCGCCATGCTCGCCTGGTGGGCCAGAGGCGCCGCCTACGTGCTCGGCTACCACACGGTTCGCCTCCCCAAGTACGCGGTCAAGACCGCCGTGTATGCGCCCATCGGGTTCGTCTCCGGCATCGCCCGCGTGCTGACCTGGGCCAGCGCGGAGGAGGGCAACCGGGCGTTGCGGCAAGCAGCCGCCGACCGCAACGACCCCGCCACCTGGCTCAAGCTGGACAAGCAGCGGAACGGCAAGCACGCTGGCGCTGGTCGGTGCTGCTGCTGGTAAGCCTGCTCACCGGGGCATCGGTGGCCACCCTGCTCATCTGGGACGTGACAGTGCCGGATTGGGCACGGTGGGCGCTGCTGGCCGTTTTGACGCCGCTGCTGGCGCGTGCCGGACGGCCCGAGGACAAGCCGATCACCGATCGCGTCAGCCACGGGCCGCGTGTCAGCTTCCCCCGACGAGATCCACCGGGACGGCCCCAGGCACCTGGCTATCGTCGATCTGCCCTACGGGGTAGAGGCTGCTGACGTCGTCGCACGGCGCTGCAAGCTGGCCTCCGCGATGCGGCTCCCGCTCGACCAGGTATGGCGAGAACCCGCCTAGGGCCACCCTGCACGGCTCGCGCTGTGGGTCGGCTACCAACCCGCGAGCAAGATGGCCACGCCGTCCTGGCCACTGCTGAAGAGCGGCAGCGTGGACGTCTTCACCTCGTTCCCGCTGTTCATCACGCCCCGCACGGAGATCGTCAACGCCATGCTGATCTTCCGCAACTGGCTGATCGGCGGGCAGCCCGGTTCGGGCAAAACGTTCCTGCTGCGGCTGCTGGTCCTGGCAGCCGGCCTCGACCCGCGCGCCGAGATCAGGGGGTATGCGCTCAAGGGGGTCGGAGATTTCGCCCTGGTCGAACCGATCTGCGCCGAGTACGGCGACGGCCAAGACGACGCCACGATCGGCAGAGCAGCCGCCATGATCAAGTGGCTGTATCACACCGAGTGCCAGCAACGCGCAGCGAAGATCGCCCACCATCACGCGCTCGGCATGGCCCAAAGACAGCCTGCCCACAGGGATCACCCGCAACATCAACACCCGCGTGTGCATGTCGGTCCGCGATCAAGTCACCAACGACATGATCCTCGGAACCGGCATGTACAAGGCCGGATACCGGGCGACCATCTTCGAGCCGGGCAACGACAACGATCCGGGCGACGCAGGATGGGGCGTGGTCGTCGGCGTGGGCAAGCCCGGTAACCGCCGAAGCTTCGAGGTCAACGCCGACCAAGCCAAACAGGTCATAGAACGGGCGATCAAGGCGCGTGTCGAAGCGGGCACCAGGCCCGAACCCGACACCCAGACCCGACCCGAACCACCCGCCTATGACCTGCTGGCCGATGTTGTCACCGTCTGGCCAGCAGGGGAAGACGCCGCGTGGAACTCGGTGCTGTGCGAGCGGCTGGCCGAGCTACGGCCCGAGGTCTACGGCGGCTGGCAGTCCGAACAGCTCACCAGCGCCTTGAACCCCCGCGGCGTGGAGGTCACCTACATCGCCCGCCGCATCGACGGCAAGAGGCACAACAAGCGCGGCATCTACCGTGCCCGCCTCGCAGAAGTGGTTGCGGAACGTAAGCAAACCGGCCGCACCGACTAGCGCCAAACCTACTGCCTGGCAGTAGGTGACCCTACTGCCAGGCAGTAATCCCGCTAGGACCTCAATATGCCGTCTGACCAGGCCGGTAGCAGGTAGTAGCTCAACCGTTGACCAACCCCGAAACTCCCTCAGGAGGTGGTTTCTTGACCCCAGACAACCTACTTACTACCGCAGCGATCACCCTTCCGATCCTGCTCACTCTGCGTTACGTCTTCCTCTGCTACGCCCGACCATTCCGCGAACACCGCCGATGCAGGGGCACCGGCCGCATCCCCTACCCATTTGGCCTATCCGGCTGGCGCTTCTGCCCCCGCTGCAACGGCACCGTCCTACGCCTCAGACTCGGCAGAGAGCAATGATCCGAGCGGCGGGTATCGCGCACGCACGCAAGTCAAGACGCGCACAAGGGTTGCCGGATCACATTGAGGACCCGGTAGGCATCGCGGAAATACTTCCGCTATTTCAAGCAAAAAAGAATTGAAAGTCGAATGCCAAATCAAATAAATTCCGCACCAGAAAATGGTGTAGCCGAATCGAATAAGACGGAACGGTATCGTGGAGTCAATCCCGCGATGCCGTTCCGTTTATCACATCAGACCAAAGGAATCGTGAATGGTCTCGGATCTCACGATACTGACTGATTACTTCACACTCGCGGACCTGGTGGGAATGTGGCCGAATGTCACGCACTATCTCGGACGCCCTCAGACGCCTCTGCTGCCGTACCAGGCGAAGGCTATCGCACTTGCCGTAGCAACAATAAATATCCATACAGGGACGGACGACCACATCGTCACAAGGAGAATTAGGTAGAGCCCAGCGCAAACGAATGTTTGCCAGTTCGTCCACCAGCCTTCGACAATCTCGCCTGCGACGAATACAGCAAGCCACCATAGGGCGAGCATGCCCGGTATAGTGACCCACAAGGGAAGGCTCCCGTGGGTCTCGATCGCCCACCTGCCTAGGGCAGCGAACCATCCCGGGATGTCGGGGTCGGCAAATATAGAGCGGAACCACGGAGCGGACACGCTATCCGAGACGAGGAACTGGAAGATGGCAATACACCCTCCAATCAAGCCTAGCGTCACCGAAAGTGTGTCAATGAATCGCCTTAAAGGCGATCTAGAGGGTTCAACGCCTTTGTTTGGGTCCGGATTAGACACAAAGTCACGCCCTTTCGCTCTGAGACGGCTCGATGCTAACAATGCCCTTCCTGAGCGGCCGGAGGCAAGCTAAAGTTCGTGAAGCCAGCTGATCCAGCACGAGAAGCCCCGCCAGGGGTTGCCTCGGCATCCACTTTGGGCCAGGCCCCGGCGTCCAACGCGTACTCCAGGAGCGCGCCATCCCAGGCTGTTGACGAAGTATCCCGGCGCGGCGTGCCAGGTCGCGCCTCTTAGAATCGCCAGTCGAAGTGCAGACGCTTTTCGATGATCGCAAGCTGCTTTTCCGTTCGCACCTTCTTATCTTTTGATGTACGGGTACATGTTGCGTGGTGCTCCGTCGGGTAGTGGATAGACAATGATTTGGTGAACAGCTGACTTTATTGCTCTGCGCCTACGGTCTATCGACCAGTTTTCCCATGCTCCACTGATTGACTGATCCGGGGGAACATCGGCCAGGACAGATTTCGATGACCCGCTGAGCCGATCGTACTCGCGCCGAAGTCTGGTTATTGCCGTCTCGCATCGGGTCTTGATTTCGATCCATTCATCACGCTCGACGATGCGCGGTCGCGCGTAGCAGTCCGCTTTAGCCTCTGCGCGGATCTCCTCCTGCGCGGAGATTTCATTTAGGATCCGCTCCCGTTCGGTTGCAGAATCGTCGCTCGCATTTGCTTGTGCTCTAACGAACTCCGGCGATGAGAGCGCCTCTGTAGGGTGTAGATCGACGCGAACGACCTTGTTCTTGTGAGAATCGTCTTCCGGGTCGCGCTCGGCGTATATGTAGATGTAACCGAAGCGACGCGTTCCGCCTGCTGCGCTCCTGCGTTTCGTGCCTGACGCTCTGCAGCTTCACGTACGCCCTGCCCTTAACGGCGCTTTCTTTGCGAGCGCGTAGCGCTTCCATCCCGCCCTTATACGAGCCGTCCGGCGTGCTGAGGTCGTACACGGCCCCCGTGCTGTACTCCATGAGTACGACACCGTTGGCTATGCATGCCTGCTCTAGGCGATTCCATGCAGCTAGGTTGCGAACGAGCCGATCGATATCGCGAACGATTACTACATCGATAGGTTCGGATTCGATGGCTTCAATCGCGGCATCGAACCCGTCGCGCGTTACCTCATGAAACGCCGAATACCCGTCATCTTTGAATTCGGCGACGACCAGAACATTGTTCTCGCTGGCGTATTTGTTGCCGTTCGCGAGTTGGGTCGGTACCACTCCGCCGCATCCCATGACTCGCTGAGACGCGCGTACAGCAATCCCCGCCTTGAGGAGTCACCTGAGCTGATGGGACGTGGTGGTAAAGCTGCACGTCGGAGCGTTGCTGCCCTACCCTGGGGAGGTCTCTTCGCCACGACGCCATGATGTGACAAATCTCAAGACTTGGGTACCCGTGTGCCTATGAGTGAAGCTGCGCGACAGGTATGGCCCACGGTCCGGTCGATCCCCGTCTCCGCCGTGACCGACGCCAAACCGCCCGGGCGGCTGCGCCCCGCCCGGCTGGAGCAGGTGGCGGGCAGCTCGGGAAGCGGACGGGACACCACGGGCGGCGCCGCGACCGGTGTGGGGACGGCCGGGGCCAGGGCGCGGGCGAGCTCCGGCACGCACGCCCGCGCCAATCCCGCCGCCGAGCTGGGCTTCTCCGGGGACCCCGGCCAGCACGGCGACGCGGAAGACGGCATGCTGCATGCCCAGCGCGCCTGGGACGCCACTCTGGCCACGAACCGCCTCGACGACCAGGGCGTCAACGCCGAGCGGCAGCGCCTGGAGGTCAAGGACGTCACGACCGCCGTGGGCCTGCTCGTCGACGGCTGGCCCGCTGACGTGCGTACCTGCGTCCAGTCGGTGATCGATCACACGGACGCGACGGTGCTCGCGCTCGACCTGGGCAACATCGACGGCGCCGGTGACGTGCTGGACGACCTGGCCGAGCGGCATCCGGGCCGCGTCGCCGTCTGGCACGTGGCCGAGCGGCCGCATTGGCGAGGAAGCACGGCGACCTGGGGCGAGAGCCGGGCCAAACTGCTGCACCTGGACGAGTCGGACGTCCATGTGCTGATGGAGACGTCGACCGTGCTCCGCGGCGACGCGCTGACCCCCCTGGTCGCGGCCGTCGTGGAAGGGGCGGTGGCCGCCGGATGGCGCGGCGTGGACCCGGCCGGCGGGCGTGAGGTGGGCCCGGGCAGGGTGCCGGCGCTGACCGGCGACCTCATGGCGGTACGCCGATCGGCCGCGCTCGGCGCGCTGCCCGAGGACGCCAACTACGGCCGCAATGCGGACCTGGAGCTGTCGCTCGGCCTGCGCGGCGAGCTGGTCGTGCCCCAGAGGTCGCTGCCGGTGGAGCGGCTCGGCACGCATGACGTTCCGGCGGACTACCAGGAGCGGGAGTCGCGGCGTAACTATGACGGGGTGCTGCGCATGCTGAGTGCCTCATAAGCTAGTTGCCCATGGAGATGCTCGCCCCGTACACGACGCTGCGCCTGGGCGGTCCCGCCCGCGAATTCGCCGAAGCGACCACGGCGGAGCGGCTCGTGTCCCTGATCGCTGACGCTGACAGGACGGCGGTGCCCACGCTGGTGCTCGGCGGAGGCAGCAATGTCGTGGTGTCGGACGCGGGATTCGACGGGCTCGTCATCAAGGTCGCGACCCGGGGTGTGTCCGTTTCCCGTGATGGCGAGCAGGTGCTGGTCACGGTCGAGGCGGGGGAGGACTGGGACCCGTTCGTGGCCCGTGCGGTGCGGGAGGGCTGGTCGGGCATCGAGTGCATGTCCGGCGTCCCCGGGCAGGTGGGGTCCACGCCCATCCAGAACGTCGGTGCGTACGGGCAAGAGGTGTCCCAGACCGTCAGGTGCGTGCGTGCTTACGATCGCCGCACCCGGCAGGTGGTGGATCTGGAGGCGCGGCAGTGCGGGTTCTCGTACCGGGACAGTGCTTTCAAGCGGGATCTGGCGCGGTTTGTGGTGCTGGCGGTGACGTACGCGCTGGATATTTCGGAAGTGTCCGGACCTGTGGCGTACCAGGAGTTGGCCGGGCGGCTGCGGGTCGAGCTCGGCGACCGGGTGCCGCTGGCGCAGGCCCGTGAGGCCGTTCTGGGGTTGCGGCGCGGCAAGGGCATGGTGCTCGATCCGGACGATCCCGACACGCGTAGCGCCGGCTCGTTCTTCACCAACCCGATCCTGACCCCTGAGGAGGCGGCGGAGCTGGCGACGCGGGCGCCCGATCATCCGCGCTGGGAGATGCCCGACGGGTCGCTCAAGGTGCCGGCCGCCTGGCTGATCGAGCAGGCGGGCTTTTCGAAGGGGTACGAGCGCGGCCCCGTGCGCATCTCCACCAAGCACACGCTCGCCCTGACCAATCCCACGGGCTCCGCCACCACGACCGACCTGCTCGCGCTGGCGCGGGAGGTGCGGGACGGGGTTCGGGAGAAGTTCGGGGTCACGCTGGTCAACGAGCCGGTGCTCGTCGGCTGCGCCCTGGGCGAATAGCCCCCGCCACCGCTGCCCGAGCCTCTCGAGCGGACCTGCACCGGCCGGGCTGGGAAACCGGCCGGGCTGGGAAACCGGCCGGGCTGGGAAACCGGCCGGGCTGGGAATAGGTGTCCGGGTTGGGCTGTTATGGTGGGTTGGAATTACCGAAGGGGAGTAGTCCCAATCGTGTGATCGACACACTGGCGCGTTCGCGCGCCCGGTCACACGGGCCTCTGTACGGGCGGACGAGACCTTCGGCCTGGTAGCTATGTCGACAAGACGCTGCCTGGCCGAAAGTCGTGCCCGAAAACTCCCTGGGTACCTGCTTCCGGCCTGGTTGCGCGGAAGAGGACCGTTGGAAGCGTTCTGGATCAGCCTCGCCGTCATTTTCGTGGCCGAACTCGGTGACAAGAGCCAGCTCATGGCGATGACGTTCGCGACCCGTTTCAAGACTTGGCCCGTGCTCGTGGGCATCACGATCGCCACGACCGTCGTGCACCTGGTGAGCGTGGCCGTCGGTGGTCTCATCGGGGACGCGTTGCCCACGACCGCGATCTCAGTGGTGGCCGGGCTGGCCTTCCTCGGGTTCGCCGTGTGGACGTTGCGCGGCGACGAGCTGACCGAGGAGGAGTCGCGCAAGGCCCAGCGCACCACCAGGAACGCCCTGATCGCGGTGACCGTGGCCTTCTTCCTGAGCGAGCTGGGCGACAAGACGATGCTGGCCACGATCACGCTGGCGACGCAGCACGGCTGGGTCGGCACCTGGATCGGCTCGACCGTCGGCATGGTCGCGGCCGACGCCCTGGCGATCCTCGTCGGCCGCCTCCTGGGCAAGCACCTCCCGGAGAAGGCCATCCGGTACGGCGCCGCCGCGGCTTTTGCGATCTTCGGTGTGGTGCTGCTGGGCGAGGCGATCCTGTAGACGATGGAGGCTCGACCATGACCGGCCGGGAGACCTGCGGTTCTCTCCGGCCTTCACCGGCCGGCACCGAACCATCTGGTCAACGCGCGGCGCAAACCGTCTCTGACCTGGTCGTCCGCTTCGCCGGGCGGTGCCGCCCATGCGACGTACGCGTCCGGCCGGATCAGCAGGGAGTCCGCCGGTCGCCCCTCGCCGGGGTGAGCCGACACGATGTCGACCCGATCAGTCCACGGCAGGGCGGCCTCGCGCACGCAGGAGCGGCCGGCGAGGTCGAGGACGACCGGCCGGGCGGCGTGCAGGAGCCGCGCGACGCGGGTCGTGCCCCCGTCCGTGACCAGTGGCAGGTCCGGCGCGAGACCGCCGGTCAGCGGGTGTGGCCGGGCCCCGTCCATGTCGTACCGGACGTCTGAGCCGTGCAACAGCTCGGCGATGCCGCGCAGCACCCCGTCGGTTCCGAGCAGGTCGCCGAACAGCTCACGCAGGGCGCTGATCTCGGGGCCAGGCGCCATCAGGGCGGACTGGGCCTGGGTGTGCATGAGAACCCTAGCGGCGACCGGGTGCCGTTCGGCGTGATAGGTGTCCAGAATTCCGGGCGGCGCGCAGCCGCCGACCTGCGCGGCGAGCTTCCAGCTGAGGTTCACCGCGTCCTGCAGGCCCACGTTGAGCGCGGGCCCGCCGAAGGCGGAGATGGCGTGGGCGGCGTCCCCGGCCAGCAGTATCCGGCCGGCTCGATACCGTTCGGCCTGCCGACTGTTGGCCCGTACCCGCGACAGCCAGTGCGGGCGTTCGACTGGCAGATCCGCCCCTAGCACGCGGCGTACGGCCGCCTGAAGCTCCTCCAGCGATATCGGGCCGCCGCGGTCAGCGGCCGGCTCGCCCCATTCGAGGGCGGCCACCCGGTGCACGCCCGGCCGGAACGACGAGAACGCGAAGACACCGGTCTCCGTGCGGGTGAATCCGGGGGCGACGCGGCCGGCCCAGGGCAGGTCCAGGTCGCCGGTCCCCGGCACGATCACGGAGGCGGGCAGGGTCACGTCGCCGAACCGCGCCACCTCGCGGCCGGTCGTGCCGGGGAAGCCGATGCCGGCCAGCCTCCGCACGAGGCTGTGGGCGCCGTCGCAGCCCACCAGGTAGCGAGTACGCAGCCGGTAGTCCCCCTGAGGTCCGCGGACGTCGGCCGTGACGCCGTCGTCGTCCTGGCGCAGGGCGGTCAGCTCGTGGCCGGGCCGGAGGTCCACGTCGAGTTCCCGGGCACGTTCGCTCAGCAGCCGTTCCAGCCGCGGCTGTGGTATCGGCAGCAGGTGCAGCGGGCTCGTGCCGAGTCTGCGGAGGTCCAGTGGAAGGGCGCCGAACTGGAAGTACGGTGCCGGCCCCGCGAACTGCGCCCCGGCGCTGAACCTCTCCAGCAGACCGCGGTAGTCCAGCACCTGCACGATCTGGCCCACCAAGCCGTTGGCCTTGGGCACGTCACCGGGCTCGCGCAGCCGCTCCAGCACCACGGGGCGGATGCCGGCCAGACTCAGCTCGGCGGCGAGCATCAGCCCGACCGGCCCGCCGCCGACCACCACGACGCCCGTGCTCATGACGTCGGTGCTCATGACGTCGCCTCCTTCACGGCCTTGATCAGGGCGGTCTGGCGCGGATCCGCGCCGAGCAGGCCGGGCATCATCCGGTTCACCACGTACCCGAAGGCGAGGCCCGTGTCGGGGTCCGCGAACGCCAGCGCACCACCCGACCCGGTGTGCCCGAACCGGCCGGCCCCGCCGAACGGCGAGAACGGCGAGTCGCCCATGAACCCCAGCCCGAACCTGGTGTCCACGAACAGCACCCTGTCGGGCCCGTCGGACCGCGTCCGGGCCGCGGCCCGGACCGTCGACGGCGACAGCAGGCGCACGCCGTCGACCTGGCCGATCAGCGCGGCGCACAGCCTGGCCAGCGAGCGGGCCGTGCCGATGCCGTTGTGCCCGGGGATCTCGGCCGCGTGGACGGCGCGACTGTTGTCGTCCAGCTCGGGCAGAGTCAGGGCGCGGCTGCTCAGAGAGTTCGGGTCTGACCTGGCTTCGAGCATCTTGCGGAGCGGCGGGGACAGCGACTCGAGATCGACTCCGGCCGGCGGCTGCGGCGGTATCAGGCGGCCGACCCGCGGCTCGTACTCGGCCGGCAGCCCGATCCAGAAGTCGAGCCCCAGCGGCCCGGCCACCTTCTCGGCGAAGAACGTGCCCAGCGACCGCCCGGTGACGCGGCGCACCACCTCCCCGATCAGCCAGCCGAACGTGCGGGCGTGGTAGCCGTGCGCGGTGCCTGGCTCCCAGGCGGGTCGCTGCTTGGCGAGGGCGGCGACGATCGGGTCCCATGCCTGGACGCTGTCCATCGAGAACGGTTTCTCCAGAGCGGGCAGCCCGGCCCGGTGCGACAGCAGCCACTTGACCGGGAGATTCCGCTTGCCCTCGGCGGCGAACTCCGGCCAGTACCGCGCGACGGGCGCGTCCAGGTCCAGCTCGCCGTGTTCGGCAAGGAGGTGGGCGCAGACCGCGGTCGCGATCTTCGTGGTGGAGAACACCGGGACGATCGTGTCCTCCTGCCACGGACGGCCGGTGGTTTCGTCCGCTTTGCCGCCCCACAGGTCGACGACTCGCCGGCCGTCCAGGTAGACGCAGCAGGCCGCCCCTACCTCGCCGGACTGCATGAAATTGGTGGCGAATGCCGTGCGCACCGCCTCGAAGCCGGACGCGACCGTTCCCGCCACCTGACTTCCTGGCGTCCGGCCTCCGCCGCTCTCGTCCCCGGAACATCCGGTGGTCAGGGCGCCCCCGAACAGCACTGCCGCGCTCGCGCCCAGACCTGCCCTGACCACGTCTCTCCGGTTCGGTAACGGCGGCCGGGCACCCTTGTCCGTCTCTGTCATCTCTCCTCCATCCCTTGGATGCTCGTACAGTAAATATTTACTGCGCAATCCGTCAAGGGCCCTCCGGTTGCGAGCGCGATGAGTTCCGTAAATAGTTACTGCGTGACCGACAGTAGATCTTCGCTGCTCACCGCCGCCGCCGAGGAGTTCGCCAGGCACGGCCTGCAGGGCACCCGCGTGCACTCGATCGTCAAACGCGCCGGGATCAACGAGCGGATGATCTATCACCACTTCGGCAACAAGGACGGCCTGTACGCCGCCGTACTGAAGGCCCAGATGGAGGATCTGGCCGAGGCGTGGCGGCCGATCATCGCCCGGGGCGTGGAGATGGAGCCGTACGCCGGAATGCGCAGCGTGCTGGCCGGCTTCGCCGGCCTGCTCCTGGCCCGGCCCCAGCTGACCGCGTTGCTCCTGCACGAGGCACTGGCCGGATGGCCCACCGAGCCGCTGCCGACCGCCGACATGCTGCCCGCCCCGCTCCGGGACCTGTACGCGCGCGGCCAGAGCACAGGCGCGTTCCGCGCGGACTGCCCATTCGAGATCGCGTACGGCACCGCGCTGTGCGCACTGATCACCCTGCCGATGTTCGTGCCGCGCTTCGCCGAGGTCCTCGGACCGGACGCGAACGTCGTCACCGAGAGCCTGCGCGATCAGATGGTCGGCCAACTGCTCGACGGCATGACCGGCCCGCTGCCCGAACCTCGGAGATGATCGGACACATGGAAATCTGGATCAACCCCCGCTGCTCCAAGTGCCGGTCGGCGCTGTCGATCCTGGACGCCGAGTCCGCCCAGTACACCGTCCGCCGTTACCTCGAGGATCCGCCGACCGAGGACGAGTTCCGCGCGGTCCTGGAGCGGCTGGGCCTGGAGCCGTGGGACATCACCAGGACGGGCGAGCAGGTGGCCAAGGAGCTCGGCATGAACACCTGGCCACGCGACGAACCCGCTCGCGAGCGCTGGATCGCCGCGCTGGCCGAGCATCCGATGCTCATCCAGCGCCCGATCATCACGGCCGACGACGGGTCAGCCGTGGTCGGACGGACCGAGGAGGCCGTGCGGTCGGTGCTGCCCGAGTAGCTACGAGATCAAGGACAGGCGGTGGGCGGCGGCGGCCGCCTCGCCGCGGGTGGTGACGCCGAGCTTGGCCAGGATGTTCGACACGTGCACGCTGACCGTCTTGGCCGAGATGAACAACTCGGCGGCGATGTCCCGGTTGGTCCTGCCCAACGTGACCAGCCGCAGGACCTCCAGCTCGCGCGGTGTCAGCAGCTCCGAAGATTCCTGGGCCGGCGCGCCGCCCACCCGCCGTGACAGCGTCTCGATCTCCTCGACCAGCGGAGTGGCCCGCAGCGCCTCGGCCAGCGGCAGCGCCACCTTCAGCCGGGCGGCCGCCCCCTCGCGGTCGCCGGCCCGCGCGGCGGCCGTGGCCGCCCGGAACAGGGCCTTGGCCTGGTTGTGCGGGCGCTTGAGCCGCTCCCAGGCCGCGGCCGCGGCGTCGAAGTCCCCGATGTACGACAGCCGGTACCCGTCCACGACGGGACCGATCACCGACAACTCGGCCGCCATCTCGGCGGCGTGCGCGCGGGCCGCCGCGGCCCGTTCTGGCTCGGTGGACTCGGCGGCGTCGCAGACGATGCGGAGCAGGGCGAGCAGCCGCCAGCCCAGCATGGCCTTGGACGACTGCTTGGGGAGGGCGAGCACTCGCTCGGCCACGGTCAGTGCGGCGCCGGGCTCGCCCCGCAGCAGATGCCAGCCGATCCGCAGCCGCGCGTTGCTGGTGATGTCCTGGACGAAGTCCTCGGCGCGGTCCTTGAGCACGCCGACCTCGGACAGGATGCTCTCGACCAGCTGCAGCTCGCCCCTGGCCAGGGCGATGTCGGCGCGCACGCGCAGCAGGGCGTACCTGGTGCGCAGGTGCGGGCCATGGCTGAGCGCGGCCTCGACGAGCTCGATGGCCTCGTCCCAGCGGCCGATCGACTCCAGCGCCTCGGCCCAGTTGTTCATGATGAACAGGCCGCTGCCGCGGAGCCGGCCGTACTTCTTGGCGATCTCCCAGCCCTGTTCGGACAGGCGGATGGCCTCCTGCTCCCGGCCCATGTCGATCAGCGCGTCGATGTTGTTGCCGATCGCCCGGGTGATGATGCGGGCGGACTGCTCCTCGTGGCCGATCTCCAGCGCCTGCTCGTTGACCGCGATGGTGGACTCGAGCTCGCCGTTGAGTGAGTGGCCGAGCGCCAGGTTCATCAGCAGGTCGGCCTCGAGGCAGCGGTCGCGGTGCTCCCTGGCCAGGCGCAGGCCGGCGGCGATGACCTCGCTCGCCTCGGCGATCTCGCCGCGCAGCATCAGGTGGCGGCTCAGCGTGGTGAGGACCTCTGCCCGGTCGTGGCTGTCCTCGGGGACGAGCCGCAGGGCGTGCCTGAGGTCCTCGATGATGCCCATCTGGCCTTTGCTCATCTTGAACCCGGCACGGCGCACGATCAGCTGCGCCACGCGGCCCGGCTCGCGGGTCTCGTCCAGCTGGGACAGGGCGGCCTTGACGAACTTCATGCCCTTGTCGACGTCGCCGCCGGCGTTCGCGGCTTCGGCGGCCCGCTCCAGCACGGCGGTGTGATCGGCGCCGATGCGCTCGGCCGCGTCGGGCACCCGGTCCCAGAGCATGAGCACGCGTTCGAGCAGCGGCACGGCCTCGGTGTAGGCGAAAGCCTTGAACGACTTACGCGCCGCCTCCCACGCCGAGATCAGCGCCCAGAGGTCGTTGCGGGCGCCGTACCAGTGGTGTGCCAGCTCGACGGGGGCGCGTCCGGGCGGGACGAGCGTGCGGTCCTTGGAGATCTCCTCGGCGTACCCGGCGTGCAGGCGCTGGTGCTCGCCGGGCAGCAGCTCGTCGTGCACGGCCTCGCGGATCAGGGAGTGCCTGAAGACGTACGCGCGGTTGTCGGCGACCTGCAGGACGTTGCCCGCGATGGCCGGGCGCAGCGCGCTCTCCAGCTCGACCTCGGACAGGCCGCTCACGGCGGCCAGCAGCGCGTGGCCGACCCGGATGCCGCCTGCGGCGGCGATGCGCAGCACCCGCTGGGTCTCCTCGGGCAGCCGCTCGACGGAGTTGAGTATCAGGTCCTGCATGGACTCGGGGAACGTGCAGACCTCGCCGCTCTCCAGCATGGCCTCGACGAACAGCGGGATGCCCTCGCTGCGCTCGTAGACCTTCTCGACGCTGCCGTACTCCGGGACCTTGCCGAGGATCCCGGTCATCTGCTGGGCCACCTCGTCGCGCGACAGGCGGGGCAGGTCGAGCCGGAGCACGCCGTTCACCCGGCCCAGCTCGGCCAGCACCGGCCGGAGCGGGTGCTGGCGGTGCAGGTCGTCCGAGCGGTACGTCATGACGATCAGCACCTGCGGGATGTGCAGGTTGCGGCTGAGGAAGGCGATGAGGTCGCGACTGGACCGGTCGGCCCAGTGGATGTCCTCGATCACGAGGACCGTGGGGCGGCTGTCGGCCAGGCGCTCCAGCAGCGTGAGGAACTGCTCGAAGAGCCGCGCGCGGCCGGTGTCGGTCTCGCCGTCGCCGCTCGGCTCGCCGAACTCGGGCAGCAGGCGGGCGAGGTCGCGCTGGGCGCCCTCCGGGAGTAACGCGGCGACGGCGGCGGGGCCCTGTTCCCTGACGAGCTGCCGGAGCGCGGCGGTGAAGGGCGCGTAGGCCAGACCCTCGGTGGACAGCTCGACGCATCCGCCGAACAGCACGTGCGCGCCGTCGGCGGCGCACCGTTCGGCGAAGCGCTGCACGAGCCGGGTCTTGCCGACGCCGGCCTCGCCCCCCAGCAGGACCGCTGTCACCTTGCCCTTTCTGGCGTCGTCGAAGCTCTCCGCGAGAGCCCCCAGCTCCCCTTCCCGCCCGACGAAGACGGGACTGACAGAACGTCCCCGCATGTCATCCAGCATGTCATGCCTCACTGATTGCTTTCGACTTATTTGAGGCTTTTACGGAGGTGCGGAGGCCCGGCCACGAGGGAGGTAGTGGCCGGGCTCTCGTGGGGTGCTCATGAGGAACGGCGCTTGCCGAAGAGCGAGCGGCGCTCGGACTTGTTGGCCCGCTGCGCGTCGCGTACTCGCCGGTGCTCGGCTGCTGCCCTGCGCAGCTCGTCCGCGTGGTTCTTCATGAGCTCGTACTCGATTTCGGGATTCATCACTCATATCTCCTTGTTTGTGCTGACACCTTTAAGAGTCGGGCTAAGGCCAGGTACGACGCATCGGGTGGATGCCTTATCTCTGGGCGTAGGAGCAGCTCGGCATACCTAGACCCGGCCGCACGGCGTCCTAAGGCGGTCCGGTTTGGAGGAGGAGGCCCTGGTCGGCGATGCTGTGATGGTGTCAACTCTGACGACTTCGCTCGCGGACGTCGCCGCGTCCGGCGCGACGCTACGGGCATTCCTGCACGGCCTGCCCGGCGTCGACCGGGTCGGCGCAGACCAGCGGGCGGCCATGCTCGGCACCCGATCGATCAAGACCACCGCCAAGGCCAAGGCCATTGACCTGGCCATTTCCATGGTCGACCTGACCACCCTCGAGGGCGCGGACACGGCAGGCAAGGTGCGCGCGATGTGCATCAAGGCCCTGCGCCCCGGCAGCGACGCCCCTAAGGTGGCGGCCGTCTGCGTCTACCCCGACCTGGTCGCCGTGGCCGCCGAGGCCGTGCGCGGTTCGGGGGTGAAGGTGGCCTCGGTGGCGACCGCGTTCCCGAGCGGGCGCTCGTCGCTGGAGGTCAAGGTGAGCGACACGGCGCTGGCCGTCGCCGCGGGCGCCGACGAGATCGACATGGTGATCGACCGCGGCGCGTTCCTGTCCGGCGACTACATGAAGATCTTCGAGGAGATCGTCGCGGTGAAGGCCGCGTGCGGCGCGGCGCACCTGAAGGTGATCCTGGAGACGGGCGAGCTGTCGACCTACGACAACGTGCGGCGGGCGTCGTGGCTGGCGATGCTGGCGGGCGCCGACTTCATCAAGACCTCGACGGGCAAGGTGTCCCCGGCCGCGACGCTGCCGGTGACACTGATCATGCTGGAGGCGGTGCGGGACTTCCGCGACGCGACGGGACGGCAGGTGGGGGTCAAGCCCGCCGGCGGCATCCGTACGACGAAGGACGCGATCAAGAACCTGGTGCTGGTCAACGAGACCGCGGGGGATGACTGGCTGACGCCCGAGTGGTTCAGGCTCGGCGCGTCCTCGCTGCTCAACGACCTGCTGATGCAGCGTCAGAAGCTGGCCACCGGCCGGTATGCCGGCCCCGACTACTTCACCTTGGACTAGCCGATGGCGATCTTCGAATACGCACCCGCCCCCGAATCCACCGACGTCGTCGACATCAAGCCGTCGTACGGGCTGTTCATCAACGGCGAGTTCGTCGACGGCTCGGGCCCCACGTTCAAGACGATCAACCCGGCGACCGAGGTGCCCCTGGCCGAGATCGCCACCGCCACGTCCGACGACGTGGACCGGGCCGTGCAGGCCGCGCGCAAGGCGTTTGGCGTCTGGAGCGCGCTGCCCGGCGCCGAGCGGGCGAAATACCTGTTCCGCATCGCGCGCATCATCCAGGAGCGGGCCCGCGAGCTGGCCGTGCTGGAGTCGCTGGACAACGGCAAGCCGATCCGCGAGTCACGCGACGTGGATCTGCCGCTGGTCGCGGCGCACTTCTTCTACTACGCCGGCTGGGCGGACAAGCTCGAGTACGCCGGATTCGGCACCAAGGCGCTGGGCGTGGCGGGGCAGGTCATCCCGTGGAACTTCCCGCTGCTCATGCTGGCCTGGAAGATCGCGCCCGCGCTGGCCTGCGGCAACACCGTGGTGCTCAAGCCGGCCGAGACCACGCCGCTGACCGCGTTGTGGTTCGCCGACATCTGCCGGCAGGCCGACCTGCCGCCGGGTGTGGTCAACATCGTGACCGGCGCGGGCGACACCGGCGCGGCCGTGGTCGCGCACCCCGACGTCAACAAGGTGGCCTTCACCGGCTCCACCGAGGTCGGGCGGATCATCGCGCGCACGGTGGCGGGCACCGACAAGAAGCTGACGCTGGAGCTGGGCGGGAAAGCCGCGAACATCGTGTTCGAGGACGCCGCCATCGACCAGGCCGTCGAAGGCATCGTCAACGGCATCTTCTTCAACCAGGGACACGTGTGCTGCGCGGGCTCCCGCCTGCTGGTGCAGGAGTCCATTCAGGACGAGCTGCTGGACTCGCTCAAGCGCAGGCTCGGCACGCTGCGGGTCGGTGACCCGCTGGACAAGAACACCGACGTCGGCGCCATCAACTCCGCCGACCAGCTGGCCAAGATCCGGGAGCTGTCCGAGATCGGCGAGTCGGAGGGCGCGCTGCGCTGGTCGCCGGCGTGTGAGCTGCCCGAGCGCGGCTTCTGGTTCCCGCCGACGATCTTCACGGGGGTCGCGCAGTCGCACACGATCGCCAGAGACGAGATCTTCGGCCCGGTGCTCTCCGTGCTGACCTTCCGCACCCCGGCCGAGGCCGTCGAGAAGGCCAACAACACCCCGTACGGGCTGTCCGCCGGCATCTGGACCGAGAAGGGATCCCGCATCCTCTGGATGGCCGACAAGCTCCGGGCCGGCGTGGTCTGGGCCAACACGTTCAACAAGTTCGATCCCGCCTCTCCCTTCGGCGGTTACAAGGAGTCCGGGTACGGCCGCGAGGGCGGATTGCTCGGCTTGGAGGCCTACCTTGACGTGTGAGCATCGCCGCCCCCGGCGCCGGAAACGGCGTGCGCAGGCCACCCGCGGCCACGCGTTCGCGCGGGCCGGTCGTCCGGTCCGCACCGGCTGGTACGCCCATCGCTGCGGTGTGAGCCGGTGCGGCCAGGTCTTCGTCCCCGTTCAGACGTCGCAGGAGGGTCGATGAGCCGGCTGTCCGTCAGAAAGACCTACAAGCTGTACATCGGCGGGGCGTTCCCGCGCTCTGAGAGTGGGAGGTCCTACCCCGTGACCTCGCCCAAGGGCGAATTCCTCGCCAACGCTTCGCAGGCCTCGCGCAAGGACGCCCGCGACGCCGTGGTGGCCGCGCGCAAGGCGTTCCCCGGCTGGTCGGGCGCGACCCCGTACAACCGGGGGCAGATCCTCTACCGCGTCGCCGAGATGCTGGAGGGGCGGCGCGCCCAGTTCGCCGAGGAGTCGGCCCCGGTGAGACAGGGCGGGAAGCGGGCGGCGCTGGAGGCCGTGGACGCGACGGTGGACCGGCTGGTCTGGTACGCCGGGTGGTCCGACAAGATCGCCGCGGTGCGCGGGGCGGCCAATCCGGTCGCCGGTCCTTACTTCAACCTGTCCTCGCCCGAGCCGACCGGGGTGGTCGCGATCGTGGCGCCCGCCGACCCGCTGCTCGGGCTGGTGTCCGTGGTCGCGCCGGTGATCGTCACCGGCAACACCTGCGTGGTCGTGGCCTCCGAGCCGTCGCCGCTCGCCTCGATCACCCTGGCCGAGGTGCTGGCCACCTCGGACCTGCCGGGCGGCGTCGTCAACGTGCTCACCGGGCGGCAGGCCGAGCTCGCGCCCTGGCTGGCGAGCCACATGGACGTCAACGGGCTCGACCTGACCGGGGTGGCGGACGCCGACCTGGCGCTGCGGTGCGAGCAGGCGGCGGCGGAGAACCTCAAGCGGGTCCTGCGTCCCGCCCAGGAGGACTGGACGGCCGACCCGGGGATCGGGCGGATGACGCGGTTCCTGGAGACCAAGACCGTCTGGCATCCGGTCGGGATCTGAGTCCGGCTCAGGCCGGGTTCAGGCGGAACAGGTTCCGCGGGTCCCACCCGGCCTTGAGCTCGGCCAGGAGGCCGATGCCGCCGCCGCCCAGCGTGTACGAGATCGCGCCGGCGTCCGGCGACGAGCCGGACAGCGGGGCCGGCCCGTGTGGCGCTACGGGGAGGCCGTGGCCGGTGGTCTGGACGGCTATGGGCAGATCGTCCGCGGCGGCCAGAAGCATCAGTGATAGCCGCGTGGCCGCACCGGAGGATGGGCGGACTGGAGCTGGGCGGCCAGGCCGAGCAGATGCGGCTCGCCGCCGGGCGGGGCGATGAGCTGCACGCCGATCGGCAGGCCGCTGGTGTGCGTGGCGATGGGCACGGTGATCGCGGGCCAGCCGCACATGTTCCAGGCACCCGTGGCGGGGGCGAACCTGACGTTGGCCAGCACGTTGCGCAGGAACCCGCGCTCGCCCCAGCGGTCCGCTCTGGGCGGCACGGTGCCCAGCGAGGGCGTGATCAGCACGTCCGCGTCGCCGAACCACTGATCCGCCCCGTAGGCGCTCCAGCGCTCGCGGCCGCGTACGCCGTCCAGCTTCATCCTGGTCAGCGCCCGGCCCGCGCGGGCAAGCGCCCGGGTGCGTCGCTCCACGGTGCGCCTGTCCATCTCGGCCGCCGACATGGCGGCCTGGCTGAGCCAGGTGGCGATCGTCGCCGGGCCCAGCCAGGCAGGCAGCCGGTGGCCGTGCTCGACCACCGTGTGCCCGGCCACCCGCAACGTCTCGGCCGCAGCGCGCACCGCCGCCTGGAACTCCTTGTCCATGGGCAGGCCGATCGGCAGCGGCTGCGGCGCGTAGGCCACCCGCAGGTCGAATGGCTCGGGGCTGTCCGGCGGCGGCTGCGGCTCCCACACCTCGTCGTCGTCCGCCCAGACGGAGCGCAGCATGGGCGGGCGCGGATCCACCCGCCGGCCGCCACGCCACGCCTCCGCGAGCGACGGGTCGGCGGCGAGCACGGACAGCGTCAGCGCCAGGTCGGACACGGTCGTGGCCAGCGGGCCGTTCTCGGTCAGCCGGTTCCAGTCATCGGCGGGCGGGGGCACCACGTCGGCGCCCGGCTTGACGGCCAGCACGCCGCAGGCCGCCGCCGGGATGCGCAGCGACCCCATGCCGTCGTTGCCGAGCGCGATCGGCACCATGCCCGCCGCCACGGCCGCGGCGCTGCCCGAGGACGAGCCGCCGGGCGTGCGGGTCCGGTCCCATGGGTTGCGCACGATGCCGTACGCGCTGTCGCCGAACGCCACCAGCCCCAGCTCGGGCAGGTTCGTCAGGCCGACGACCACCGCGCCCGCCGCGCGCAGCCGCGCGACCGTCGCATGGTCCGCCGGCGCGGGCACGTCCGCGGTGCCGGCGGAGCCGCCGCGCGTGGCCTCGCCCGCCACCTCCAGGTTGTCCTTCACCGCCACGGGAACGCCCGCCAGCGGCAACTCCGCCAGGTCGGGACGTTTCTGCACGGCCTGCGCCTCCTCCACGGCCTGCTCCCTGACCCGCCGGAACGCTCCCACCTCGGGGTCCCGCTCGGAAATGACGTGAAGGTGCTCCTCGACGACCGTCGTGGCCGAGACATCGCCGTGCCGAACGGCCGTGGCGATCTCGGTGGCGGTCCTGCCTGCCCACAACATGTCTCGAGTGTGCAGGTTTTCGTACCTGGTGGCGAGAGTAGGGTGAGAACACGTGAACAGCACATCGCTCGCCACCGGCCAACGTTCCCTCGGAGCTCCAGCGACCGAGTTCCCGCTGTTCCCACCGCTGACGCGGGGTTGCCCGAAGACCAGCACCGACGAGATCGCCTATCCGCTGGACGTCGTGTACGACTACGCGCGGGTGGACACGCGGCTGTTCGACCAGGAGCCGGGGACCGACATCGGGCGCTGGGCGCCGCTGCTGCCGCCCCTCGACGCCCCCACGCTGGGGGAGGGCGGGACGCCGCTGGTCGAGTTCGACGGGATCTACATCAAGGACGAGTCGCGGAACCCGACCTGGTCGCACAAGGACCGGCTCAACCGGGTCACGGTCAGCGCCGCCGTCGCAGCGGGCGCGCCAGGCGTGGTCGTGGCCTCGTCGGGCAACCACGGGGCCTCCGCCGCCGCCTACGCCGCGCGGGCGGGACTCCGCGCGATCGTGCTGACGTCGGCCGATTCACCGCCGGCCGTGCAGGCGTTCGCCCGCGCGTACGGTGCCCGCGTGGTCTCCGTGCCCACCGCGGCCCGGTGGCCGTTGTTGCGGGAGGTCGTGGACCGGCTCGGGTACCACCCGGTCAGCAACCAGACCGTCACACACACCGGACACCCGTTCGGGCCCGAGGGATACAAGACGATCGCGTACGAGGTGTTCCTGCAGCTCGGCGCGGTGCCGGCGGCGGTCTTCGCGCCCACCGGGTACGCGGAGCTGCTCTACGGGGTGTGGAAGGGGTTCACCGAGCTGCGGTTGCTGGGGCTGGCCGGCGCCACGCCCCGGATGTTCTCCTGTGAGACGGCCGCGGGCGGGCCGCACGCGCGCGCGATCGCCACCGGCGCGCCGGCCGCGATCGTCGAGCTGGGTCACAGCGACGCGTACGGCATCGCCGGGTCCGTCGGCGGGCACCGGGGCGTGCTGGCCGTGCGGGACAGCGGCGGCGAGGCGGTGCTGGTGACGGATGACGAGATGCGGCAGGCACAGCGGGACCTGGCCCGGCAGGGGTTGTGGCAGGAGTTGTCCGGGGCGGCCGGGCTGGCCGGGTACCGGCGGTTGCGGCGCGAGTTCGACGGGCCGGTCGTGTGCATCGGCACGTCCAGCGGCTTCAAGGACGTGGGGGTCGGTGCGGAGACGTTCCCGGTGCTGGAGAACCCGACCTTGGAGGACCTGCGTTAGCTCTTCAGCCAGACGCGGAGCGGACCGGCCGTGGTGAAGCCGTGTTTCGCGGCGTCCGTCATCGGCGAGTCCGGCTCGTGGGGATGGCCGTCAGCGGGTCCTCCGGCCAGGGGTGCTTGGGGTAGCGGCCGCGGAGTTCGGCGCGTACGGAGCGGTAGCCGTCCCGCCAGAACGACGCCAGGTCCGCCGTCACCGCCACCGGACGGCCCGCCGGGGAGAGCAGGTGCACCAGGACCGGCACGCCGGCGATCCGCGGTGTCTCCTGCCAGCCGAACAGCTCCTGCAGCTTCACCGCCAGCACCGGCTGCTCACCCGCGTAGTCGATCCTGATGTGGGAGCCGCTGGGCACCTCGATGCGCTCAGGGGCGACCTTCTCCAGGCGTTCGCTCCACGGGATCAGGCGTTTGAGTGCTTGGGCCACGTCGAGGCGTTCCAGGTCGGCGCGGCGGCGGGCCCTGGACAGCTCCGGCTCCAGCCACTGGTCGGCCAGGTCGATGAGCGCGTCCATCGGGGGCCAGGGGTCGCCGATGGCGCGGTGGCAGAAGGCCAGGCGGTCCCTGAGGTCCTTGGCCTGTTTCGTCCAGGTCAGGACTTCTTCCGTGCGGAGGCCGTACAGGATGGCCTCGCGGACGTCGGCGTCCTTGAGCGGGGTCGAGGACAGCTCGATGGCGCCCATGCGCTCGACCTTGCGGGCGGAGACGTCGCCGCGACGCTCGCCCGGCGGGACCCGCCACTCGACCTCGTCCTCTGTCGTGGTGGGGTGCGCCCGTCTGGCGATCTCCTCGTCGATCGTGACCGCCTGCCTGATGCGGGCCGACGCCTGCCCGGTGGGGCGGTCGGCGACCGCGATGGCCAGCCACTCCGCGGTCTGCAGCCGGGAGCCCTCGGGGAGCTGGCCCCGGGTGCCCGACGCCATGAGATATCCGCCGCCGCGACGGCGCGCCACCCGCTCCGGGAACGCCAGCGCCACCGCCATCCCGGCCAGCACGTCGTCCTCGGTTTCGCCACCGGCCTGGGACGCCGCTCTGCGGAGGCGCTGGGCCTCCTGGCGCCAGCGGGCGGCGAAGCCGGATCCGCCGCGGCGGGCCGTGCGCCAGATCTCCACGAGGTCGTCGCCGGCGTCCCGGGGCAGTTGCTCGGACAGGAGCGCGATCACCTCGGCGGCACGCGGGCCCAGATCCAGCAGCGCCCTGGCCAGGCGGGGATGCACGCCGGCGAGCGCCATCCGCCGCCCGCGGTCCGTCACCCTGGCATCCGGCCCGAGAGCGCCGAGCTCCACCAGGGTGCGGGTGGCGGCGGACATCGCGGCCGGCGGTGGCGGGTCCAGGAGCGCCAGCCCGGAGGCGTCGGTGACGCCCCAGCAGGCCGCCTGCAACACGAATCCGGTCAGGTCCGCGAGCACGATCTCGGGACGCGGGTGGTCGGCCAGGCGCTCGTGGTCGGCGTCGGTCCAGCACCGGTACACCGTCCCAGGGGCCTCGCGGCCCGCCCGTCCCGCCCGTTGGCCGGCGGCCGCCTTGGAGACCCTGACCGTGGTGAGCGACCCCAGCCCCCGGGCATGGTCCGTACGCGGCTCGCGCGCCAGCCCCGAGTCCACGACCACCCGGACGCCGGGAACGGTCAGGCTCGACTCGGCGACGGACGTGGCCAGGACCACCCGGCGCGCCGAGCCCGGCGACAACACCGCGTCCTGGACGTGGGCCGGCGCCTGGCCGTGCACCTGGAGGACGTCCGGGACACCCGTACCGGAGAGCATGGCCGCGACCTTGGCGATCTCGCCGACGCCGGGGAGGAAGCACAGCACGTCGCCGTCGTGTTCGGCCAGGGCGCGGCGGACCACCGAGGCCACGTGGGACAGGAGCGCGGGGTCGACGCGCAGCCCGTGCGGCGGGGCGACCGGGCGCGGCGGCGGGGCCCACACCGTCTCGACCGGGTACGCGGCCCCGGTTGCCGTCACGACCGGGCCGCCGAGCAGGCGGGACCACGGGGCGGCGTCGGCGGTGGCCGAGGTGGCGATGAGGCGCAGGTCGGGGCGGAGCGTGTCGCGTACGTCCAAGAGGAACGCCAGCGAGGTGTCCGCGTCCAGGTGCCGCTCGTGGCACTCGTCCAGCATGACGACGTCCACCCCGGCCAGCTCCTGGTCCCGCTGGAGCCGCTGGAGCAGCACGCCGGTCGTGACCACCTCCACCATGGGGTTCGCGCCCGTGTGGCGCTCGCCGCGGATCGTGTAGCTCACGCCCATCCGGCGGGCCGCCGCGCGTACGGCCAGGCGGCGCGGCTCGGCCACCAGCACCCGCATCCCCGCCTCGGCCAGCGCCGGCGGAACCACCGTCGTCTTCCCGGTGCCGGGCGGGGCGGTCAGCACTGCGGTGCCGTGCCGCTCGAGCACGCCGAGCAGCTCGGGCAGGACGTGGTGGATGGGCAGTGCGCCAGGAGCGGGCATGATCGTCGTCTGCGTCAGGGCTGGGCGTGGGCGTCGGCACGAGCCGCGCCGGCCGGGTCGAGGTCGAGGCGGGCGGGTGCGTCGGGCTGGTCCTGCGTCGCGGCCGGCGCGCTGGGCTGGGTCAGCGCGGCCGCCAGGATCGAGTCGAGCAGGCCGGGAAAGCGGGACTCCAGGTCGTCGCGGCGCAGGCTCATGTACTTCAGCCTGCCCATCTGCTTGGTGAGCAGCACACCCGCCTCGCGCAAGGTCCGGTAGTGGTGTGAGGCCGTCGACTTGTGCACGCCGAGGTCGTCGCCGGCGACGGTGCAGTTCAGCTCACCGGCCACGGACAGCCGGACGACGATCTCCAGCCGGACGGGATCGGCCAGCGCCCGCAGGACCTCGGTGAGCTCGATGTCCGCGGTGGCGGGATGCGGTAGCAGGCGCATGCGTGAACCCTACCTCCGTCTTATCGTTTGACAACGATCCAACTATAAGTCAGTTTGATGGGCATCCAACATTTGCTGGAGGCTTCATGAGTACGCGGCTCTTCCCGCTGGCTGTCGGAAATTTTGCGATCGGTACGGGCATGTTCGTGACCGCCGGGCTCTTGCCGCCCATCTCGGCGGACCTGGAGATCTCGCCATCGGCGGCGGGGCAGCTGATGACGGTCTTCGCGCTGGCGTACGCGGTGTTGTCGCCCCCGCTCGCCGCCCTGACCGCCCGCCTGCCGCGTAAACAACTGTTGCTCCTGGCCATGGGCGTCTTCGTGCTGGGCAATGTGCTGACCGCGCTCGCGCCGACGTACTCGCTGGTCCTGGCCACCCGGGTGATCGCCGCCGTCGGGGCGGCCATGTTCACACCGACCGCGTCGGGCGTGGCGAACGCGCTGACCACCCCGGAGCGCCGCGGCCGGGCGCTGGCGCTGGTCATAGGCGGGCTGAGTGTCTCCTCGGCGATCGGGGTGCCGCTCGGCACCTGGCTGGGCACGGCCACGAGCTGGCGGGTCACGATCTGGCTGGTGGTGGGGCTCGGGATGGTCGGGCTCGCCTGGGTGGCGGCCGTGGTGCCCGAGCTCAGGATCCCGGCGTCGGGGCGGCTGAAGGAGCGTTTCGCGCCGCTGGGTGACCGGCGGGTGCTGGTGGTGCTGGTCACGCAGTTGCTGATGTTCTCGGCCGGGTTCACCGCGTACACCTACATCGGGTCGCTGTTCGACCTGCCGCTGCCCGCGGTGTTGTGGGCGTGGGGGCTCGGCGGCGTCGTCGGCAACCAGCTCGGCGGGCGCCTCACCGACGCGTACGGCCCCCGCAGGATGATCATTCTGGGACTGGCCGCGTCCACCGTGTTCCTGGCCCTCATCCCCGTCGCGAACCTCGCCCTGCCGATCGCGCTCGTCTGGGCCTTCCTGTGGGGCGCGCTCGGCTGGCTCGTGGTGCCGGCCCAGCAGTTCAGGACCGTCGCCGCGGTCCCTGACAATGTGCCGATCGGGCTCGGGCTGCTGTCGTCCGCGCAGTACCTCGGGTTGTTCGTGGCCGGGCTGGCCGGCGGCGCGGCGCTCGACTGGTACGGCAGGACGGGCGTGATCGTGCTGGCCACCGCGTTCGGGCTGGTGACGTTGCTGTTCACGATGGCCACCTACCGGAAGGTGGCCATCTCCGCCAGGGAGAGCGTGCCCGTCAGGTAGCGACGGAGGTTCGGCGCGCTGGCGGCCGCGAGCACGTCGGCGGGCATCGGCGCCAGCGGCTCCACCTTGAGGACCGCGCGACCGGACCCGCACGACGGGGCCCCGCTGCACCATGCGGCACAGGGGCCGCCTCCTGATCTTCTCCACCTGGCAGGGGAGGAGCCGTCCTCCAGCAGGCGGACGACGGCGGCAGGGGTCGCTGCCTACCGTCGGCGGCATGTTGAACAACCAGGTGACCTTCCGCCGCGTCACGGCAGGCGTCCTGCTGATCGTGGCCCCCCTGCTCCAGGCCGTCGCCGTGGCCGTCGACCCGGGCACCTGGGGCGACGACAGGGAGGCGGTCAGCTTTGGCGTGAACCCCGCGCTCGCCCAGATTCAGTCAGTCCTCTACCACTGGAGCTGGATGCTCATGGCCGTGGCCGTACTCGGCCTGCTGCATCTCACCAGGCGCCGGTTCATGGTCCTCAGCCACGTGCTGGGCGGGCTGACCATCATCGGCTACCTCTCCCTGTCGGCCCTGCTGATGATGGATCCCGTGGAGTGGTGGCTGGGCCGCCAGTACCCGCCCGAGCAGGCACAGAAGATCATGGACGAGATCGTCAACCTGCCCGGGGTGATCTTCGGGTTCCAGATGCCGTGGATGTTCTTCGGGCTTCTCGGCCTGCCGGTGCTGACCGTGCTCGTGTGGCGGGCCGGGTTCACCGGCTGGTGGGTGCCGCTCGTCGTGGCCGCCGGCTACGTCGGCTCCTTCACGGTCCCGTACGGCCCCGCGACCGTGCCCTTCTGGGCCGCTCCCGTCCTCGCCCTCGGCTGGATCGGGGTGAAGATCCTCAGGATGGGCGACGAGGCGTGGGCGGCGTACTACCCGATCGCCGGGATCCAGCCCGCGGTGACCGCGAGTATGACGAAGAACCCGAGCACGATCCGGTAGATCACGAAGCCCGTGAAGCGGTGGGTGCTGATGTAGCGCAGGAACCAGGCCACCGCCAGGTAACCGACGATGAACGAGATGATCGTGGCGAGGATCGTCGGCCCCCACGCGGGGGACGGGCCCTCGCCGATCTCGCTCAGCTCGTACAGGCCCGACGCCAGGACGGCCGGGATGGCCAGCAGGAACGAGTATTTGGCCGCGTCCTCGCGGCGGTAGTCGAGCAGCAGGCCCGCGGTCGTGGTGCCGCCCGAGCGGGACACGCCGGGGATCAGGGCGAGCGCCTGGGCGAAGCCGTAGACGATGGCGTGGGTGAAGCTGAGGTGCTTCTCCAGCGTGAGCTTGTTGCGGGCGGTGCGGTCGGCGAACCACAGGATGAGCGCGAAGACGATCAGCGTGGTGCCCACCAGGCGCAGGTCGCGGAAGACGCCCTCGATCTGGTCCTTCAGCACCAGGCCGAGCACGCCGATCGGCAGCGTGCCGACGATGACGTACCAGCCCATGCGGGCCGCCCAGTGGCTGCGCAGCTCTTTGTTCCACAACGACCGCGTCCAGGTGGAGATGATCTCCCAGAGCTCCTTGCGGAAGTAGATGATCACGGCCGTCTCGGTGCCGATCTGGATGACGGCCGTGAAGGCCGCCCCCGGGTCCTGCCAGCCGGCGAAAGCGGAGACCACCCGGATGTGGGCGCTGGAGGAGATGGGCAGGAACTCCGTGAGCCCCTGGATCAACCCCAGAACCACCGCTTCGAACCAGCCGATCACAACGACACCTTTCGAGAACGCGGGAGTGACGAGGGTGAGGCTAGCGGAAACGGGGACCGAGCAGTTGCTCCCGTAGCGCGTTGCAGCCCGGGTGGGATCCGGCGAAAGTGGTCCCGGCCGGCTGACATATGTCACGTCGGGTGTGCTGACGTACGGCACTTCAGCCGGGGCTGTGCCGTCGCTCAGGCTGAATGCCATGCCAACAGCATTGGAACTCAAGGCCGTGAGCAAGCGCTACGGCGACACCGTCGCGCTCGACGGCGTGGACCTGAGCGTCGCGGAAGGGGAGACGGTCGCCGTACTCGGGCCGAACGGGGCGGGCAAGACCACGATGTTGTCGATCGCCCTCGGGCTGCTCAGCCCCGGCTCAGGAGTGGTCGGCGTCTTCGGCCGGACACCGGTCGAGGCGCTGCAAGCCGGCGAGGTCGGGGTGCTCCTTCAGGACTCCGGGCTGCTGGAGGACGTGCGGGTGGATGAGCTGGTCACGGCGGTCGCCGGGATGTACCCGCACCCGGTTCCGGTCCAGCGGGCGATGCGAGCGGCGGGCGTGGAGGAGTTCGCCACGCGGCGCGTCGGCCGCCTGTCCAGCGGTCAGCAGCAGCGCGTCCGGTTCGCCCTGGCGTTGGCCGGTGACCCGAAGCTGCTCGTGCTCGACGAGCCCACGGTGGGGCTGGACGTCGAGAGCCGCCGTTCGCTGTGGCAGGAGGTGCGCGCCCGTACGGCCGCGGGCCGTACGGTGATCTTCGCCACCCACTACCTCACCGAGGCCGACGACTACGCCGATCGGGTCGTCCTGCTCGCCGGCGGCAAGATCGTGGCGAGCGGGCCGGTGAGCGCCATCAAATCCCTGGTCGGCGGCACGGAGGTGCGTTTCGTCCTCGAGGACGCGGACGTGGCGGAGCTCGCGATCCTGCCGGGCGTGCGCCATGTGCGGATCGAGGGGCGGGCCGTCACCCTGCGCACGGACGACTCCGACGCCACGCTTCGCGGCCTGTTCGCGATGTTCGACGTCAGCGAGGTGCGGATGATGAGCACCGATCTGGAGGACGCCGTCATCAGCCTGACGGGAGGGCGGGAACGATGAGGTCGTATCTGAAGCTCGAAGTGCGGCGCGCCTTCCGCAACCCGGCCGGGCTGATCCTGCTGACCGCCTTCCCGCTGGGGCTCTACCTGCTGTGGACCAAGGTGCTCAACGTGGTCCCGCAGGGACAGCGCGTGGACTTCGCCGCGTTCTCCATGGTCTCCATGACCACGTACGGCGCGATGGGGGGCGCGCTGTTCATCGGGGGCGCCATCGCGCTCGAGCGGAGCAAGGGATGGTCACGGCAGCTCGCGGTGACGCCGCTGCCGCCGCACGGGTACGTGGTGGCCAAACTGGTCAGCGGGGCGGCGGGGGTGCTGCCGAGCATCCTCGTCGTGCTGGCTGGGGGCGCGCTGCTGGGCGGGGTGCGCCTGCCGCTGTGGGCCTGGCCGGCGCTGGTGGCGTTGATCTGGCTGGGCGTCATGCCCTTCGCCGCGCTGGGCGTCGCGTTCGGCTACACGCTCAAGGGGCAGGCGGCGAATCTGGCCATGATGGGCGTCTACTTCGTACTGTCCGTTCTGGGCGGCCTCTGGCTGCCGCTGCAGGCCATGCCCGAGGGGATGCGCGCGCTGGCCGAGTACAGCCCCGCCTACCAGGCCGGATCGCTCGGCTGGCGGGTGCTGGAGGGACAGTGGCCGAGCGGGACCGGGGTCGGTCTGCTGGCGGCGTGGACCCTGCTGTTCGCCGGGCTCGCCGTGTGGCGTTACCGTCGGGCTTTGTGACGGTGAGGACGGCGCTGCCGGAGCTGGAGCACGGCCGCGCCCGCGCGGCGGCCCGGGCTGGGTCCGCCGCGTGGCTGCTGCTCTTGTGCTGGCCGCTCTGGTCACTGCTGGACGCGGGGCCGGGGAT
>NZ_VCKY01000119.1 GCF_005889735.1 Nonomuraea turkmeniaca | reverse complement strand
CGCCTGGAGTCCGAACGCACCCGCCTCCACACCCGCCTCACCGCCGCCCACTCGGCGCACGACCGGGACGGCCTCCGGAGTGGGGAGGACTCGCGAGCGGCTTTCGGTGGTGGCGAGGGTGCGCCGGGCGGTCTCGGTGGTGTGGGGTGCGCCGCCACGGGGCAACTGGACGGCGCGGAGGTGCTTGCCGCCGCCCGCCAGGAGTTGCGCAGCCTCCAGGAGTCGGCCGGGCGGGAGCCACGACTGGCGGAGGAGACGGCCAGGCTCGGCCGGGAGCGCTCGGAGCTAGAGGAGCAGGGCCGGAGGGTGGCCGCGCGGCTGGCGGCGTGCCGTACCAGGCATGAGGAGTTGAGCGGTGACGCCGCGCGGCTCGGCGCCAGGCTGGACGCCGCGCGGGGCGACGACACGACGATCACCGCCCGGCTGTCCAGGCTCGGCGACGAGGCCGAGCTGCTGCGTGAGGCGCTGGAGGCCACGCAGGCGGCGGTCGCGGCGGCCGACGAGCTGGCCCGGGCCCGGCAGCAGGCCTTGGAGGCGGCGATCGAGGCGGGATTCGCGGACGTGCCGGAAGCGCAGGCCGCGCACCGGAGCCAGGCGGAGCGGGAGAGCAAGGCGGAGCAACTGCGGCGGCTGGACGACGAGCACGCCGCCGTCACCCGGGCGCTGGCCGATCCCGAGCTGGCTGCCGCCGCGGCCGAGCCGGTGCCGGACCTGGTGGCGCTCGGCGCCGGACGGGACGCGGCGGAGGAGGCGTACACGAGGCTGGCCAGCGCCCGCGACCGCGCCGCGGCGAGGGCGCGCCGTCTGGAGGAGCTGTACGGCGAGTTGTCGGCGTGCGTCGAGCGGTGGCATCCCGCGGCCGACCGGCATCGGCTGGCCGAGCGGATGGCCGCGCTGGCCGGCGGCACGTCCGGCGACAACCAGTGGAACATGAGCCTGACCTCGTACGTGCTGGGCGAGCGGCTGCGGCAGGTGGTGGACGCCGCGAACGAGCGCCTGGACCACATGTCGGCTGGCCGCTACCTGCTGCGGCACGACCTGCGTAAGACGGCCGGCTCACGGGGCAGGTCGGGCGGCGGGCTGGGCCTGCGCGTGGCGGACGGCTGGACCGGCGTCGACCGCGATCCGGCGACGCTGTCGGGCGGCGAGAGCTTCATCACCTCCCTGGCGCTGGCGCTGGGCCTGGCCGACGTGGTCACGGCGGAGGCGGGCGGCGCCGAGATCGGCACGCTGTTCGTGGACGAGGGCTTCGGCACCCTGGACGAGGACACGCTCGACGGCGTGCTCGACATTCTGGACGGACTGCGCGACGGGGGCCGGGCCGTGGGCATCGTCAGCCACGTGGCCGAGCTGCGTTCCCGGATCACCGCCCAGCTCAAGGTCGCCAAAACGCGCACGGGCTCCACGATCGCCGCCATCGGAGTGGGGTAGCGGCGTCCCCAGCCGGCCACGCGGAGATCTACCCTTGACCCGTCGTCGCTCACCTAAGGAGACCCCTATGCGCGTTGTCGTCACAGGAGCCCACGGCAAGGTCGGGCGTGCGGCCGTCAAAGCGTTGATGGAGGCCGGTCACCAGGTGACCGCCGTCGACGTCACCCGCCCGGTCTGGGAGCGGCCCGAGCCGGGCGCCCCCGACTACCAGCAGGCCGACCTGACCGACGCCGGGCAGGCGTTCGCCGTGGTCCGCGGAGCCGAGGCGGTGGTGCACGCCGCCGCTCTCCCCGATCCGACCCACAACCCGCCGCACGTGGTGTTCCAGAACAACCTGATGTCGACGTTCAACATGATCGAGGCGGCCGTGCGGTTCGGCGTGCCCCGGTTCGTGAACATCTCCAGCGAGACCGTCCCGGGGTACTTCTTCCCGGAGCGGAAGTTCCTGCCGGATTACGCGCCGGTCGATGAGGACCATCCGGCCCGGCCGCAGGACCCGTACGCGCTGTCCAAGCACTTCGGTGAGCAGCTCATGGACGCGGCCGTGCGCCGCTCCGACATCAGGTGCATCTCGCTGCGGCCGAGCTGGGTCCAGCACGAGGGCAACTACGAGCGCAACCTCGGCCCAGTGGTCCGCGATCCCGCGCGCGCCGGCGCGGGCCTGTGGAGTTACATCGACGTGTACGACCTCGCGGACGCCATCGTCCTGGCCGCCGAGTCGCAGCTGCCCGGCCACGAGGTGTTCTACATCGCCTCGCCGGACAACGCCGGCGGGCACGACTTCGCCGCGAAGCTGCGGCAGCACTTCGGCGACCAGATCGAGCTGCGGCCGCTCGCCCGGCCGGACGCGTCGGGCATCTCGTGCGCGAAGGCCCACCGCATGCTGGGCTGGAACCCGAAGCGGTCGTGGCGCGACTACCTGGACGAGAACGGGCGCACCCGTCAGCGGTGATAGCGCAGCCACACCAGGCCGTCGGGCAGGCTCTGGGCGGTGACGAGGGTGAGCGGCGCGGCGGCGGGCGCGGAGCCGTACCAGAAGCGGGTGGCGCGCTCGCCGGCCAGGCACGGGTGAACGAGCAGGCTGACCTCGTCCACCAGACCGGCGGCCATCAGCGCGCCGGTGAGCCCGCCGCCGCTGTCGACGCGGACGACCCTGACCCCGTCGTCCCGGCCCAGCGTCCGCAGGGCGGCGGCGAGGTCGACGCGGTCGGCGCCGGTGACGAGTTCGCGTACCGGCCGGCCGGGCGGGCGCGGGGGAGTGAGCGCGCAGTGCAGGGCGACGACGTCGGACCAGTGGCCGGCGTCGCGGAGCGCCTCCCACTGGCTGACCCGGCCGCGACCGTCGACGACGGCCAGCAGCGGGCCGCCCTCGGCCGGGCCGGGCAGCTCGGCCTGCGCCAGAGCCTCCTCCTGGGCGAGGATGGTGTCGGCGCCGGCCAGCGTGAGGTCTTCCTTCCAGGTCTGGGCCAGCTGGTAGAACCTCGCCACATCGGGCTGGAACCCGGTGGTCGCTCCGTCGACGGACACGCCCACGTGCGCCACCACATACGGACGTTGCGCCATGACCTCACCGTACGTCGCCGAGCCGCGATCGGGCGGGTCAGTCCAGGGAACCGAGCAAGTCGGGTAGCAGGGCGTGGTCGTCGAAGAGGGCGGTGGCGCCCAGGCCGTCCAGGCGGGCGGCAGGGGTGAGGCCGCCGGTGTAGGCCAGGCAGCGCATGCCCGCGCTCACCGCCGCCATCACCCCGAACGGGCTGTCCTCCACCACCACGCACCGCTCCGGCGCCACCCCCATCGTGGCGGCCGCGTGCAGGAACAGGTCCGGCGCAGGCTTGCCCACGGCCACGTCCTCGGCGCTGAACACCCGCCCGTCGAACCGCGCCGCCAGCCCCGTGAGCTCCAGGCTGCGGCGGATCGTGACGTGCCGGCCGTTGGAGGCCACGCAGCTGGGCACGGTCAGCCGGTCCAGCGCCGCCTCGATGCCCTTGACGGTGCACAGCTCGGCCTTGACCGCGGCGGCGTACTCGGCGTTGACCTGCTCCCGCCAGCCGGGCGGGGTCTCGCCGACCTGCTCGGCCCAGTACTCGTTGGTGCAGCCCACGAACCGCTCGGCGTACTCCGCCTCGTCGATCGTCCAGCCCAGGCGGCGCAGCGCGGCCGTGCCGACGCGTACGGAGATGGGCTCGCTGTCCACGAGCACTCCGTCGCAGTCGAAGATGACCAGATCGACAGCCAACCGTCGTTCCTTTCCACGAGTGATCCCTTCTGTAACCTATCGGGACACCCGAAGCCATATGACATTGCGCTGGTGATAGCGTCGCCGTATCGCTTCACAAGACGTTAGTCCGCATAGTGAGAAAAATGACGACGACCTCCCCCACGGTCGCGGCGCCGAGCCGGACGAGGATCGCGGCCGCGAGCCTCATCGGCACCGCGATCGAGTTCTACGACTTCTACATCTACGGCACCGCCGCGGCTCTGGTGCTCAACACCGCCTTCTTCCCCGGCATGGACCCGGTGGCGGCCACGCTGGCGTCGTTCTCGACGTTCGCCGTGGCGTTCGTGTCCCGGCCGCTCGGCTCGGCGGTCTTCGGGCACTGGGGCGACCGGATCGGGCGCAAGTCCATGCTGGTCGTGTCGCTGCTGGTGATGGGGCTGTCGACGGTCGCGATCGGGCTGCTGCCCGGTTACGCGGCCATCGGCGTCATGGCGCCCGTGCTGCTGGTGCTGCTGCGGTTCACGCAGGGCATCGGGCTCGGCGGCGAATGGGGCGGCGCGGCGCTGCTGGCCACCGAGCACGCGCCGCCCGGCAAGCGCGGGCTGTACGCGATGTTCCCGCAGCTCGGGCCGTCGGTCGGGTTCATCGCGGCCAACGGGCTGTTCCTCGTCCTCGGCGAGGTGCTCAGTGACGGGCAGTTCGACAGCTGGGGGTGGCGGCTGCCGTTCGTGGCGAGCCTGCTGCTCGTGATCGTCGGCCTGTACGTGCGACTGAAGATCTCCGAGACGCCGGTCTTCCAGGCGGCCATGGACGAGCGGCGCATCGCCAAGGTGCCGTTCGCCGGGCTCATGCGGCACCAGTGGCGGCGGGTGCTGCTTGGGGCCGGGGCCATGACGATCGCGTACACGCTGTTCTACACCGCCACCACCTACTGCCTGGCGTACGGCACGACCGCCCTGAAGATCCCGCGTACCACGATGCTGGCGCTGACCATGATCGGCGTGCTGTTCATGGCGGCCGGGACCGTCGCCTCCGCGATGGTCTCCGACCGGCTGGGCCGCCGCCGCACGCTGATCGCGGGCACGGCCGTGGCCGTCGTGTGGGGGCTGGTGATGTTCCCGCTGATGGAGACCGCGTCGGTGGTGCTGGTAGGGCTGGCGCTGGCGGGCGCGCTCGGGCTGATGGGCCTGATCTTCGGGCCGATGGGGGCGTACCTGCCCGAGCTCTTCAAGACCGAATACCGCTACAGCGGCGCCTCGGTGGCCTACAGCCTCGGCGGTGTGCTCGGCGGCGCGGTGCCGCCGCTGGTCGCCACCAGCATGCAGGCGAGCGGGCTCGGGGTGATCACGATCGGCGGGTACGTCTCCGCGATGGCCCTGCTGAGCCTGCTCTGCCTCCTGGCGCTGCCGGAGACCGGCGACGAGACGCTCTAAACCTGCCGGAATCCGGCCACCTCGGCGGCTTCGTCGCGCTAAGGTGATGCACGATTGCACAACCGCGGTGAACGTGACCGTGGCGCCCACGGCCGCGCCGATGCCCCTGGCAGGCGCGGCCGTACTCATGTCACGGACGCCGTCCCGTCCCTCATAGGCGGAGGAGCGGGGCGAAGGTGTGGTCCTGCCAGAGCCGGCGAGACGTCTCCTCCGGGTAGGTGGTGACCGCCGGTTCGGTGTCCAGGACCTGCGTGCGGCGATGCTCGGGATCGTAGGCGGGCCAGCCGGGGTCGCCGGTGGCGGCGAACGTCGTCCACGCCGTGCGGATGTGCTGGGACAAGGCTTCACCCTCCGGAGAGACCTGATCGCCCATCAGGCCGGCGCCGAGGCCCGCGTCGAAGACGCCGAAGGTGAGCGGGACGTCCAAGCCATGGCAGGCGCCCAGCATCCCGCCCATGCCGGGCGCGGGCCAGGTCAGCTCGTACAGGTGCGCGCGGCCCCCGCCGGCGGCCTGCGCCTCGGCGAGGTGCAGCGAGGGCATGCGGAACAGCCAGTCGGACTGCACCAGCTCGAACAGCTCCCCGGCGTCCGCGGCAGGGAGGGCCGCACGGTAGCCGTCCCCGCCGTCGGGGGCGAACACCCGCAGCGCCGCGGCCGCCTGCTCGTCGGTGACCTGGCCCAGCAGCCCGCCCAAGGCGACGAACAACCGGCACTCGTCGCGGTTGTGGCCGACGATCAGCTCGATGTCCCGGCCGGCGCCATTCGCCAGCGCCTGCCACGGGGTGGTGGACAGCACCTCGCCGTCGACCACGGGCGTGAAGATCGTCGGCGTGTGGGCGACCGCGCCCCAGCGGTCCTCGTACAGGTGCATTTTGGCGGTCACCGCGTCACCGGCCGCGGCCAGCCGGTCGGGCGCGACACCTGACAGATCCTCGGTGGTCGCGGAGAGGCCCAGCTCGCCGGCGACGACGGCGGTGATGTCGGTGGCGAGCTCCGCCGAGAAGAACGTGCCGGGAACGCTTTGGGCGATCCCGCGCTGGAAGAGCCCCGCCGTGCGGGGCATGCTCATCAGCGTGGCGATCGAGCCGGCGCCGGAGGACTGGGCGAAGACGGTGACCCGGCCGGGGTCCCCGCCGAAGGCTTCGATGTTCTCCTGCACCCACTCCAGCGCGGCGACCTGGTCCAGCAGGCCGCGGTTGGCGGGGGCCCCGCCGATGTGGGCGAACCCCTCCATGCCGACCCGGTGGTTGCAGGTCACCACGACCACACCGGCCGCCGCCAGCAGGGTTCCGTCGAAGCCGGGGTCGCCCGACATCCCGAACACGTAGGCGCCGCCGTAGATCCACACCATGACCGGCAGGCCGGCGCCGGGACCGGGCTCCGGGGTCCACACGTTGAGCGTCAGCCAGTCATCACCCACGGGGCCGCCCGTGGACAGGGGCAGCCCGCGCATGGTCCCCTGCGGGGGCGGCGGGCCGTACGCGAACGCGTCCCGCACGCCGTCCCAGCCGGGCGCCCGCTGCGGGGCCGCGAAGCGGGCCGGGCCGACGGGCGGCTGCGCGAAGGGGATGCCGCGGAAGACCGCCAACCCTCTTTCCCTCTGACCTCGGACCGTCCCTGCTGTGGTGGGCACCTCTGGCCCGGCGGATGTGCTCATCGAAGTCTCCTCCACTTGTACGGCTGGCGGGCGACCCAGCCAAACGGTACAAGCGGGCGACGTCGGCAAACAGGCTTGTAGAGCTTCTCGGGGCGTTCGAGTCTGCATTGGTTTCGCTGCCGCAAGGCTCAGGCCGCTCAGGCCGCAGCCGAGATGCTCTACATATCCCTGGTGCCGTCAGTCGGCTTCGTAGCCCGGGAAGAGCAGGGACAGCTCGCGGGGATACGTGGCGACCAGGCGGAGTTCGTCGTCCGTGAGTGGCCGGCCCGTCATCGCGTTGCAGAGCTGGACGAGGCGGAACGCCAGATCCTCATCCTCCGTCACCTCGACCCCGAGCCCGTCCATGACGTGCCGGAACCCGGCCTTCCCGCCGTACTCACCGGTCAGCACCACCCGGCCGCTGCGCGCATGCCAGTCCTCCGGGAACGGGCCCAGCGTCGCCTCGTCGTACAGCTCGTAGTTGCCGTGATCCTTCAGCGCCCCGTCGGCGTGGATGCCCGACTCGTGCGCGAACGCGTTGCGCCCCACCCCGACCTGGTTGTACGGCAGCGGCTGCCCGAACGCGTAGCTCGCCCACAACCCGAACCGGCGCGCCCACGACAGGTCGAGCGCGTCGCCGATCTCGGCGTTCAGCCCGAAGCCGTGCTCGAAGGCCAGGATGGTGGACAGCAGGTCGGCGTTGCCGGAACGTTCGCCGATGCCGTTCACGCACGTGTTGATCCACGCGTCCTGCCCGGCGTCGAGATCGCCGAGCGCGCCCGACACCGAGTTGGCCACGGCCATGCCCAGGTCGTTGTGGCAGTGCGTCTCGACCGGCAGCGCGGTGGCGGAGGCCAGCTTCGCGAAGCGCTCGCGGATCCTGTCGGGCGTGTCGCCGCCGATCGTGTCGCAGTACCGCACCCGATCCGCCCCCGCCTGCTTGGCCGCCAGCGCGAACTCCAGCAGGAACCCGTCATCGGTACGCGAGCCGTCCTCCGCGTTCACTCCCACGGTCAGCGCGCCGGCGTCCTTGGCCACGCGGACCGCCGCCGTCATCTCCCTGATGATCGCATCCCGGTCCAGGCGGCCCCGGAACTTGTTCTGAATCATGTAGTCGGACGTCGAAATGGACAGGTTGTAGTGCTTCAGCCCGAGCGGCGCCGCCCGCTCCACGTCCTGCGGCACGCCCCGGCACCAGCCGGACAACCGCAGCCCGCCGAACGCCCCGGCCTCGGCCAGCGCCACCTGCGCCTTCACGTACGGCACCTCGTGGAAGAGGAACGGGAAACCGATCTCGGACTGCGCCACCCCGAGCCTGGCCAGATAGAAGTTGACCATGGTCTTGCCGAACTTCGACAGGCCGGTGCGCGCGGTCTGCACGCCGTCCCGGTTGGTCACATCGAGGAAATAGACCTTTGGCATACCCTCACGTTGACATGGGCGCTCAACATGGATCAATATTGATTTTCGTCAACATGGAGGCTGAGGTGGAGTGGATCGACGCGGCCACGGCGGCGGAACGGCTCGGCGTCAAACCCGCCACGCTGTACGCGTACGTGAGCAGGGGAGTGCTGCAGCGGCGGCACGGCGACGACGGGCGGCGCAGCCTGTTCTCCGCCGAGGAGATCGAGCGGATCGCCCGGCGCGGACGACCGCGCAGCCAGCAGCCGGAGCTCGCGATCGAGTCGGTCGTGACCTCGCTCGGCGTCGACCGGCCCTACTATCGCGGGATCGACGCGCTGAAGCTGGCCACGACGAGCGACTTCGAAACGGTCGCCGAATGGCTCTGGACCGGCGACCCCGGCGTGCTTCAGCGCTCGCCGATGGGACCGCGGCGACGCGAGCCCGGCCCGGTGGCGGGGCCCCGCAGGCGCGAGCCTGGATCGGCGTCCGGGTCGTGGCGGTGTGAGCCGGGCGCGCTGCGGGCCGCCGTCGCCGCGCAGCGGGGGTTGCCGGATGACCTGCTGCCCCTCGACCGCCTCCAGGTGATCACCACGGTTCTCGGCGCGTCAGACTCCCTCCGCTACCAGCTCGACCCCGCCTCCGTCGCCGCCACCGGCCGCCGCCTGATCGCCGGCCTGGTCGATGCCCTGCCAGAGCTCAGCGAGCCGCAGGGGGACTCGATCGCCGAGCGCCTGTGGTCCCGCCTCAGCCCGCACCCCGCCCCGCCGGCCCTGCTCGACACGGTGAGGGCCGCGCTGGTGCTGCTGGCCGACCATGAGCTGGCCGCTTCGACGCTGGCCGCGAGGGTCGCCGCCTCCGCCAAGGCCGACCCGTACGCCGTGGTCCTGACGGGGTTCGGCGTGCTGGGCGGCCCGCTGCACGGCGGCGCGTCGTACGGCGCCGAGCGGCTGCTCGCCGAGATCGCCGAGCCGGGCCAGGCCGCGCGGGCGGTCGCCGAGCGGGTACGGCGCGGCGAGCGCATCCCCGGCTTCGGCCACAGCGTCTACAAGAACGGCGACGGCCGCGGAGGGCTCCTGCTCGACCTCATCAAGGAGGCCGCGCCGGGACACGAGCGGATCGCCGCGGGCACGGCCGTGCTGGAGGAGATGCGCAGGCGGCGGCTCCCGGAACGCAACATCGACTTCGCCCTCGCCATCCTCGCCGCCGTGAGCGGCATGGTGCGCGGCGCGGGCGAGGCGATCTTCGCGGTCGCCAGGGCCGCCGGCTGGCTGGCGCACGCCATGGAGGAGTACGAGCGGGGCACCCTCCTCCGCCTGCGCGCCTCCTACACCGGCCCGCCGATCAGGTGAGGACCGTCCGGTCGACGTACGCCGCCAGCGCCCGCACCCGGTCGGCGTGCTGGTCATGGCCCACGATCACCGGCGGCTCGTTGTACGGCATCGCGTCCGACGACCGCCGCAGCTTGACGTATTGCCCGCAGGCGTCGATCGCGTACGGCTCCATGTCGTCCTGCAACGCCCCGATCACCGTGATCCCGTACGTCTCGCCGATCCGCCTGAACAGCGCCACCGCCTCCCTGCGGTGCTCCTTGCCCAGGTTGCGGCCCAGCTCGTCGAGCACCAGGCACAGGTGCCCGCCCCCGGACGAGGCGATGGCCGCCGCGCACACCAGCTTGACCGCCTTCTCGTCCATGAGCGCGGTGTTGGCCCGCCGGTTGTACGGCACGAATCCCTGCCCCTCGCCGCGCCGCCATTTCGGCGTCACCCGCCACTGCCAGCGCTGCTCGGGATCGGCGGGCGCGGGCGGCACAGGGAACTCCAGCGTCGCGCCATAGCCGCCGTACGAGGTGTCGAGCTTCTCGAACTCCTCCGCCACCCGCGTGAGCCGCGCCTTGATCGCCGCCGTGAGCGCCGCCCGGTGCACGGCCGTCGACTGCGCCGCCTCCTCCGCACCCCTGGCCGCCGCCGCCAGGTCACGCTGCCTGGAGACGATCTGAGCCTCGATCTGCCGCCGCTGGTGCTTCTCGTACTCCTCCTGACCCCGCAGGTACGACGCCAGCGCCCCGCACACCGCCGCGAACGTCGCCTGCTCCCGCGCCGTGCTCCCGCCCCGCTCGCTCAGCAGGAACCGCAGCTCCTCCGGGATCTCGTCGTCCTCGTTCGGGAACGTGTCACGCAAGGCCTGGTCGAAGTGGCGTTCGGCGATCCGCCACCACTCCTCGGCCGTGCGCGGCCGCTCCTCCTCCGGCAGCGTGTCCAGCCATTGGCGGGCGGTCTCCACCGTGCCGCCCCAGTCGGCGGCCAGCACGTCAAGCCTGAGCGCCTCCCGATCCGCGGTGACCTTCGCCTCCTGGTCGCGGGCCTGCGCCCGCTCGGTCTCGTGCCGCTGCCGCCGGCCCTCCAGCCGTTCGATCTCCATGTCGCGCGTACGGGCGCGGAAATCCAGCGTCCCGGCCAGCCGCTCGGCCTCGGCGACCTTCGGAGCCAGCTCTTCGATCGCCGCGTTCAGCTCGCCCAGCCTGGTCCGCCGCTCGCCCAGCCTCGCCTCGACCTCGGCCAGCCGCACCCCGGCCCTGGCGCCCTCCAGCCGCCGCTGCGCCTCGGCGACGGCCTCCTCCTCATCGCGTACGGCCTGCGCCGCCGTCTCCTGAGCGTCCTTGGCCCGGTGCAGCCGCTGCTCGGCTGCCTTGATCCGGGCCTCCCGCCCGGTCGCCACCCCGTCGAACGCCCCCACGACGCTCACCCCGGCCGCACTGACCAGCACGGACCCGGGCAACGTCGCGAGGGCGGCGGCCGCCGAGGAGAGCTGGCCGGCATCCACGATCACGGCGTGCTCATGCGGCCACCCACGCAGACCGCCCAGCTGCGCGGCCTCCCGCGCCTGCTCGTGCGGCAGGCCTGGCAGGCTGCCCGACTGCGCGGCCTCCCGCGCCTGCTCCGCCACGTCGAGCGCGTCCAGCAGGCCGGTCGCGCCGATGCCCGCCGCCGCGAGCGCGTCGAGCTGAGCCGCCGCCGGGCCGCCCTCCGCGTCATCCAGCGCCGCCTGCGCCGAGGACACCTCCCGATCGGCCACGCCCAGCGCCTTCAGCGCCTCGTTGAGGCGGAGCCGTGCCTCCCGCAGCTCGTGCTCCGCCGCCGGCACGTCACGTCCGTCGGCGAACCTGCGGGTCTCCTCCAGCGCCTGGACCTGGCCGCGCAGCTCATCGGCGGAGTTCTCGGCCACGGCGCGGTCGGCGTCCAGCTTGGCGGCCCTGGCCTGCAGCGCCGCCAGCTCCTTGCGGGCCTGCGACACCTGCCGGTCGAGCGTGTCCTCCCGCAGCGTGGCGATCTCCGCCTTCACCATGGCGATCGCCCCGGCCGCCGTCTCGCCGGCCGCGCGGTGCCGTTGGAGGTCGGTGGCCAGCGACTCGTCCTTGGCCGCCGCGTCGGCCAGCCTGCGCGCCTGCCTGCCCCGCCAGCACCGCAACGCGTCCGCCAGCCGGATCCTCGCCTGATCACGCCGGTCGAACGTCGTCACCAGCGCCTTCGACTCCGACTCGAACTCGGTCAGCCGGTCGGCCGCCTGCGCCGCGCGCACCCGCCTGGCGTGCTCGTCCCTGCGGGCCTCGCGCTCCTGCTCCAGCTCGGAGTCCAGGCCGGTGAGCGCGGCGATGGCCTCGAAGACCCGCTCGGGGGAGATCTCGTTGAGCGGCTGGGAGAGCAGGTTGGTGGCGACCTTGCTGCGTACGGAGGTGGACAGGAACGACACGCACCTGACGCGGTCGCCGTAGAGGACCTTGGTGAGGTCGCGGGCCACCACGTCGCGCCGGCCGGCCGACTTCGGCAGCGACGCCCAGATCTCGTCGGCCCGCGCCACCCGCTCGGCCTCGGACGGGGAGGCCGCCAGGTGCACACCCTCCCGCCAGCGGATCTCCAGGTGCGGGGCCTCCTGGTTGACCCTCAGCCATACGGTGAGACCGCCGCCGGAGGTGTCGGGCACCTCGAACAACTCCCCGTTCGCCTCCTCGCCGTCCGGCCCGCCCAGGACAAGCTCCCCCAAGCCCTCCGCCGCCCGGTACGCGACCGCACCGCCGCCATCCACGCCGCCATCCACGCCGCCATCCACGGCGCCGGTGCCATCAGCACCGTTGGAGGGGACGGGGAAGCCGTCCAGGCCGGGCGGGGCGAAGACACCCACGATGTAGCCGTGGTCGGCGCTCGCCCACTGGCGGGCACCCGCCCCGCTGGCCAGCTCGGCGTTGAACAGCAGCTCCGACACCGCCTTGGCGCCCGACGCGAAGCGCCACTGCTCGTCCCCGAGCAGCGCCGTGATCGAGGCGATGAACGACGACTTACCGGCTCCGTTGGAGTCCTTCGGCCCGGCGCCGGCCACGACGATGAGCGTGCCGGGAACGGTGGGCACCGGATGGGTCGACAGCCGCGAAATGTTGACCGCCTGCACGGCGATCAGCACCCGGTCCCCGACGACGTTCTCCACCTGCGACACCTGTGACCCCCGTAAACCTTCCAGAGAAAATGCTCACTGCGCGGACCTCCGCGCTCGTACGGCCGCCGCCAGCGGCGTGCTCGGCCCGGCCGCCAGGATCAGCTCCTCCTGCAGCCGCCGCCGCGCCGCCGGCGTGAGCCGGTGGAACTGCGGCCCCGGCACGTAGCCGCCCGCCTCCTCACCGGCCTTCACCTGGCTCAGCAGCCCGGCGTGCCGCAGCGTCCTGAGCGCCGCCTCCAGCTCGCCGATCGGGAGTTGCGTGTGGCGGCGCAGCTCGTCGGCCGGGGTGGGATGCGGCGACAACCATGAATCCTCGGGCAGCAGCCCTTCGGCCCTCGGGATGGCCACGGAGTGCACCAGCACCAGCGTGAGCACGGCCCGCTCGCGCACGCCCAGCCGCGTGCTGACGTCCGCGGCGATGAGGGTGTCGTCGTAGCCGGAGGTCCAGTGGTCGCGGTGCTGGATGAGGACGCGCCCGCGCCGGGCCAGCATCTCACCCAGCGTGTGGCGGAGCGCCGGATCGCGCAGAGCGGCGAAGCGGACCTCCTGCACCGGCTCCGCCGCGTGCTCCACCACCATGAACGCCGCCACCAGCTCCGCCCGCCGCCGCTCGTCGTAGCCGCCCAGTAGATCGTCGAACTCCGCCGCGCCCCCCTCGACCCGCACACCGGCCTCCGGAGAAGGGGCGGCCTCGGCGGGGCGGGCGGCGGCCACGATGTCGGCGTCGCGCACCACGGTGAGATCGGGCCGCTCCGGCTCGGGCAGGCGGCGTACGAGCTCCTGGAGCTGCGCGTGCGACTCCACCGGCCACAGGGCACAACGCGGGCCCAGCGCCACCACGCCGTCGTCCACGACGATCCACGCCGAGTCGTGCAGGCGGCGCAGCGCCCCGATCGCCCAGTTGCGCATCAGATCGTCGGTACGGCCGATCAACGCCCGGTACGTGTCCAGCACCAGCTCCACAGGCGCCGGATCCCCCGGCCACGGGTCCATCGTCAGATCCGTCCAGCAACACTTCAGCACGGCGGCCAGGACCCGCCTGGTCTCGCCGGCCCGCTCCACGGGGACGCCCGCCACCTGGTATTCGTCCAGCAACGACGGCGTCACCCCGTCGGGCCACACCGGCACGGCCTGCCCGGTGGCGTCCGGCCACGTCAGGCGGAGCATCCCGGCGGGCGCGGCCACGCCGGCCCCGAGCGACAGCGGCCCGCCCGAACGGGCCCGCACGTGCGCGTCCGGCCCCTCGGCGGCGCTCATGACGTGCGCTCCAGCCAGCCGTGCGACAACCACGCCGGCTCACGCCCGGGATCGACCGTGAGCTCATCGGACCAGGTCAACCGGAAGGGCAGCTCGGGACGGAGGTCGACGGTGGTCAGGTCGGCGAGGAGGCGGCGGGCCGACGGCCAGTCGGGGCCGAGCACGTCGGCGAGCGCCACCCGTGAGGAGTCCCCGAGCAACGACTCGGCCACCGACCTCAGCCGCTCCATCGCCGCCCCGGGCGAGGAGTCGAGCGAGCCGGAAGGCCCCGGGTCCGGCAGGTGGGAACGCGGGGGAGTGGGCTGAGCAGGTGCCGGCCGCGGCGCCTCGTCCACGGCCCGGGCGATCGCGGCCGGATCGTGCCACGGCGCGGGCGCGTCGAACAACACCCCGTCGAGCACGGCGGCCAGCCGCTCCTTCGAGGCAGTCTGCGAGAACGTCCGCCACGTCTCCGTCGGCAACAACGTCAGGTTGCGCGTCGTGCCCGCCGAGTCGGCCAGCCGCCCGGCGGCCCGGCGAGAGGCGTCGCTGTAGGCGTAGATCGCCGCCCGCAGATCGGTGCAGACCCGGTCGAGCTCGGGCCAGCGGGTCAGGATCGTGCCGTGCAGCCCCTGCGCGCGCCGGGCGATCTCCTCGGTGCCCCACAGCTTGGGCGCCTGCTCGCGCAGCTCCTCGATGGTGCCGGTGGTGAGCGTGATCAGCTCCAGCGCCCACAGCCGGAACGCCCGCGCCAGGTTGACCGCGCTCTGCCTAGCCTCCTCCATCGTGGTGCGCGGGTCGGCGACGTTGAGATCCTCCAGCGCCAGCAGCCGGTGCATCTCCGACTGCCCGCCGTCGTCCATCATCCGGCGGATGAACATCAGCCCGACCACACTCGTGAACGACGCCCGATAACGCAGCTGGTTGGGCTTGGGGAACACCTCGCGGATCGCGCCGAGACCCTTGAGCACCCGCAGCCGGTTGTCGAACTGGTCGCTCGGGTAGGCCCGGCAGACGAAGCGCATCTGCTCGTGCGTCAGCCACTCCTCGCCCGCCTCCGCGAACGCCGCGAACAACGTCTCGGCGATGTCGACCAGGGCAGGGTCGTCCACCACGGCGCCGCTGTCGCGGGCCAGCGCGGCGAACATCCGGCGGTAGGTGGACAGGACCGCCTCGTCGGTGAGGACCGCGTCGAGGGTCAAGGGCTGTTCGGACACGCGCACTAAGGTACGGCGTCCGACCGACACTCTCGGAACCCAACGCGGCTACCAGCCGGTCCGCATACACAAGCGACGTGTGGCCGCCAGGGTGATGGCCGGTGATTCTACCCGACGCCCGGCCGCAGCGGCGTCGGGTGCCGCGCCCCACTCGCCTGCGCAGACGTCTCCTCCTACGATGATCCCCGCCATGAGAAGCATCGAGGCACAACTCCTGCACCGCCCGTCCGGCCTGACCGCGGGCGAGATCGTCCACCGCCTGGGAGCGATGCAGGCCCAGGACGTGCCCGCCGCACTCCTCGCCTTCCGCGCCCGCTCGGCCACCCTCACCCCCGCGGACGTCGAGGCCGCCTGGCACGCCCGCGAGATCGTCAGGACGTGGGGCCCGCGCGGCACACTCCACTTCACCCACGCCGGCGACCTCCCCTGGATCCACGCGCTGACCAGGCGCGACACGAACATCCTGCGCCGCCTGCGCGAGGAGGGCGTCACCGCCGGCGACCCGCTCGGGCTCATCGCGAGAACGCTCGAAGGCCAGGGCCCGCTCACCAAGGCCGATCTGGAGGACCGCCTGGCGGGCCGCGCCCACGGCCAGGGGATCGTGGCCCTGGTGGCGCTGGCCGCCTACCACGGCCTGGCCGTGCTGGGCCCGCTCCGCGCGGGCAAGCCCACCTACGTACACGCCGCCGACTGGCTGGGCGCTCCGATCGTCCCCGAACCGGACCGCGAACGCGCGCTCAAAGAACTGGCCGTCCGCTACCGCCGCGCCCACCACCCCGCCACCCCCGAGGACCTGGCCGCCTGGTCGGGCCTGCCGCTCGGCCAGGCCCGCACGGCCTGGCGCCTCAGTGGGGATGAGCCGCCGCCCGCCCGGGAAGGGCCGGTGACACGGCTCCTGCCCGCGTTCGACGAATTCCTGATGGGCTGGCGGAGCAGGGATCCGATCCTGGACCCGGAGTACGCCAAGCAGGTGTTCCCCGGCGGCGGCATGCTGCGGCCGGTCGTGCTGGTGGACGGCGTCATCCGGGGCGTGTGGGGGAGGACGGGCGCGCGGGTGAGCGTGCGGCCGTTCGAGCAACTGCCGGACGGCCTGCTCGACGACGAGCTCGGGGACGTGCGCCGATTCTTCGCAAGGGAGCCGTGAAGGCAAACCGGGGTATCGGGCGTCGTCGCGGAGACGTTCCGCAAGCGCGCCTCTCTGACCCGTCCCCGCCTTCGACCCGCCAGACGGCTCTCCCCGGAGCTGTCCTCCCACAGCCTGGATGCGCTGCTGAGTTTCCTGCGCCTCCCGCGGCCACTGGACCGGCACCGGGCGATGCCCGACGTCGAAGCCACCGGTCATGTGTTTCGCCGTCTGCTGGCCGATGGTCAGCAAGCCGTTGGCGAACGCTGCACCAAGTGGACGCGATCGGCTATATCCCACCTAAAAGCTGCCCCGCCCGCGGGACGGCAAGAGCACCTGTTCTGACATCCACGGTGAACCAGCGGACCCGTCTTCCGAACCGGGCCACCGTCAGCCCAGGTGAAGAACACGTGGTCGACGTGCACACGGCGCTCGGTCGTGCGGTCGTCCGGCCCGGCCGCATTTCGAGAGTCCACCACGGCGCCGTGACGTAACCACGGGCTGGCGTGGGAAATGGACTGAAACAACAGGCAAGTTCCGGACATGTACGGAGTGAAAGAGCCTCCTACACGAGGGAGCAGTGTGGGCCCCCCTGACCGCAAGCAGCGCTTCGAGGAGATCTATACCGCGCACTATCCGGACATCCTCGCTTACGTCCGGCGGCGCACGAACTCTCACGACGACGCTGCCGACACCCTCGCGGAGACCTTCACCACCGCCTGGCGGCGCGTGGAGGACATCCCCGACGGGGCCAGTGCCCGCCTGTGGCTGTACGGGGTGGCCCGCCGCGTGCTGGCCAACGGCCGGCGAGCCGAGTCCCGGCGCAGCGAGCTCGTCGAACGGCTCGGCGCGCAGCTCGCTCTGTGGGCGGAGGCGGCCGGCCCGGCGGGCGCGGACGATCTCGACGCGGTCCGTGAGGCGTTCCGCCGGCTGAAACCCGACGACCGGGAGATGCTCGCCCTGGTCAGCTGGGAAGGGTTGAGCTCCGAAGAGATCGCGACGGTGTTGGGCTGCTCGCGCGGCGCGGCCCGGCTGCGCCTGCACCGGGCGCGCAAGCGTCTGGCCGGCGAGCTGCACGTCGCCGGGCTCGACTTGGCACGGTACGGCTCACGTGCGATCGCCTTGACGAAGGGGAGGACGTGATGGACGACATCCAGCGCACCATCGACCGCCTGGTCGCCGACATCGCGCCTGACCCCGGCCCTGGCATGACTCCGCTTGCCCGGGAGCTGTTCGAGGAGATCACCACGGCCTCGGCCGTCATGTCCGCCCGGCCGCGTGGCCGGCGTCGCCGCTGGTTCGCCGTGCCGGTCGTTGCCGTGCTGGCCGCCACGGCGGTCGTCCTGGGATGGGTCCTTCCCGGGGCTCTCGGCTCGGCTCCGGCCTCGGCGGCGCTGGACATCAAGCGAGAGGGCGGCTACTACGTCATCACGGTAGAGGACCTGTTCGCCGACCCGGACATGTACCAGTCCGAGCTCAAGGCACGCGGCCTGGACATCACGCTGGAGCTGGCGCCGACCTCCGCGAGCATGGCAGGGAGGATCTTGGTGATCAACTCTGCCAACCTGCTGAAGGCGGGAAAGCCGGCTCCCGCCGACGGCCCCGTCAAGACCATCGACGCTCCGGGCCCCTGCCACCACTTCGCCGGATGCCCGATCGGTGTGAAGGTTCCGGTCGGCTACCAGGCGCAGGCTGAGATCGTTCTCGGCCGCGAGGCCCGTCCCGGCGAGAAGTACAAGATCCCCCCGGGAATCGGCCTGCCCGGAGAGCCGCTGCACTGCGTGGACTACGTCAACAAGACGGTGGCCGAGCTCGTGCCGATGCTGCGCGAACGCGGTGTGGAAGCGGAGTTCGTCTCCTACACCCAGGGGGTCCGGCCTGCCGACACCTGGTACGTCCACGACGGCGTCATGAGCGCGGCGGGCATGGCGCTCCTGGTGGCGAGCACCACGCTGAACCCCACCCCACGACCGCTGGACGCCACCTGTGCCGCCGGCTCCTGAGCCCGGAGCCGGCTGAGGGCTCTGTTCGGGGGCGAACGAGCCTTTCCGGCTCATGGGCCTGGCGGCCTGCTTCCGCGCCTGACGGCTTCTCCCGTGTCACCGCCGTGCGTGCTGTTCCGCATGCGCGGATTCCCCCCTGACGACCTCCGTCGATGACGATCGGATTCCGTTTGCTCACAGACAGCCGCCCGGCCGCGCCCCTCCGGTCCCGTCCGGCCAGGTTCGCCGCCCTCACGGGCCACCGGGTCTTCGCCGTGGCTCTCGCGCTCGCCGCGGCGTTGCGGTGGTCACGATGCTCGGCTACCGGCCGGCCCAGCTGTACTGGTACGACTCCTTCAGTTATCTCGACACCGCGGTCCGCCTCGAACCGTCGGCTGCCTTCCACCCGATCGGGTACCCGCTGTTCCTGCGGGCGCTGTGGCCGTTCCACAGCGTCGAGGTGATCGTGGCCGTCCAGCACGCCATGGGCATGGCCACCGGCGTGCTGATCTATGCTCTGCTTCGCCGCCGATCGCTGCCCGGCTGGGGCGCGGCTCTCGCCGCGGTGCCGATCCTGTTCGACGCCTCCTACCTGCGGCTCGAACACGCCGTCCTGTCGGACACGCAGTTCAGCTTCCTGGTCGTGGCGGGTCTGACCGTCCTGATGTGGTCGCCGAGGCTGTCGATGCGTGCCGCCACGGGAGCGGGCCTGCTGTTCGCGCTTGCCGCGCTGACCCGGACGATCGCGCTGCCCCTGCTCCTCCTCGTCCTGCTCGTCCTGGCCGTCCAGCGTCTCGGCCGGCGGCGCTTGGCCGCCGTGGCTCTGGCGGGGACGCTGCCCCTGGCCGCCTACGCGGCCTGGTACGGCACGCATCACGGCAGGTTCACCCTCAGCGGCGCCGACGGAGTGGCGTTATGGGCGCGCACGATGACCTTCGCCGACTGCGCGGTGATCAAGCCGTCCCCCCAGGAGGCGAGGCTTTGCCCCAACGGGACCGTCGTGGACGCCGCCTCCGAGTACGTCTGGGCGCCCGGGGCCTCGCTCAACCTGCTCCCCGGCGACCGGTTCTCGCACAACGACCTGGCCCGCTCCTTCGCGATCAAGGCGATCGTCGCCCAGCCGCTCGACTACCTGCGCGAGGTCGTGCGCGACACCTCGATCGCCTTCTCCTGGACCCCGATAGCGCACCCTCGGCGGACCACCCCGGCCTTCGGCTTCAACCGCGGGCACTGGCCACTGCCCGACCAGCCGCTGATCGACAAGGTGAAGCGGGAGTACGACCCGGACATCCGGGGGCTCTCCTCTGCCGGGCCGTACGCCGACTTCCTGATCGCCTATCAGTACCCCGCCTACCTGCGCGGGCCGCTGCTGGCCGCGATCCTGCTGATCGGCACGGTGGGCGCCGTGCTGCGACGCCGCGCGGCGTTCCTGCCCTGGACGGTCGCGATGGGCCTGCTCGTCGGTCCGGTCGCCGTCCTGGACTTCGATCACCGATACGTACTGCCCGTGGTTCCGGTCGCCTGCCTCGCCGCCGCACTCGCCCTGCACGCCCTGCTCCGGCGGTCACGCCCGCGTGATGCCGGCTAGCAGCCTGGTCGAGGCCGGCGGCGAAGCCGAGGCAGACAGCCCGGCAGGTCAGGCGAACCACAGATTCCCGCAAGGAGCGCGAGCCCGAGCCTGAATCCACGGCGTGATTTGGCCCGATCATTTTCTGGTCCAATTCCTCGATGAGGACCGGATTCGCAGGTGAGGGCACTTTCTTGGTGGAGAAGCCGCCGTGCGCCGGGGTCGCGGGCGCAGAAACGAAAGGTGTCACCAGGTACACGCGAGGGGGCGTCGGCCCCTGAGCGGGCAGGTGGGTGCGCTGTCGCTGGTTTCGCACGCCTTTCTGGAGACCTGGCGGCACCGTACGGGAACGTCGCTCACCGTGGCCGCGTTCCGGGCGACGGGCGGCCTGCGCGGCGCGGTCTCGCAAAACCGCCGAGCGCGTCTACGGCGAGCTCGACCCGGCTGAACAGGATGTGGCCAAAGGCGTGTTCCTGCGGTTGACCATGCCCGGAGACGGAACCAAGGACACTCGCAGGCATGCGACCCGAGCCCAGCTCGAGGCGAGCCGGCAAGGGTGGCGAAGCTGCTGGCCACCGCCCACGGAGACGGCACCGTGCGCCTGTGGCGCTGCACCGCGTGTGAGCCGATCAACGACCTGCTCGCCCGCTCATAGGTCGGGAATGCAGCCGGGCGAATCAGGGGAAGCATGGTGTCCGGACGGACCGAAGAGCTGAGCACGATCGACCGGATGAGGGTTCACTCCGGAGACTGGGGGTCGGCGTCGGTGTCATGCAGCGGCCGTCGCTGTCCGAAGGACGCCCACGCGTACGCCCCCGGCTCGAGCAGCCGCTATCCCCTGTCGCCCACCGGCGGAGCGGGGGTGAAGCGGACCGGCATGGACTCGTACCCGGAGACGAAGTTGGCGGCGCGGTAGGCGGGCTCTTCCCCGTCGACCTGCTCCAGGTCCGGGAGGCGGGACAGCAAGCGTTCGAACATCACCCGCAACTCCAGCCGGGCGAGGCTGTTGCCGAGGCAGAAGTGGCCGCCGAGCCCGAACGCGATGTGGTCGTTGGGCCGCCGCCCCACGTCGAAGCGGTCCGGCTCGGGGAAGACGTCGGCGTCGCGGTTGGCCGAGGGATACAGCAGCAGGACGTTGTCACCCTTGCGGATGAGCTGGCCGCCGAGTTCGACGTCCCGGGTGGCGGTGCGGTTCATGTTCTTGATCGGTGACACCCAGCGCAGCATCTCCTCCACCGCGACGGGAATGCCCTCCGGATCGTCGATCAGCCGCCGGCGCTGTTCCGGGTGCTGAAAGAGCTGGTACGCGCCTCCGGACAGGACGTGACGGGTGGTCTCGTCCCCGCCGATCAGAATGAGCAGCGACTCGTACACGAGCGAGTCGTGGTCGAGCCGCTCGCCCTCGGTCTCGGCGTGCACCAGCACGCTGATCAGATCCTCGCGTGGCCCGGCGCGGCGATCGGCGATCACCTTGGTCACGTAGGCCTGGTATTCCTCGAACGCCGCACCCGCGCGGATCAGCGCCGCGTCCTCCGAGATCCCCGTCAACCCGCGCAACATGTCGTCGGACCACCTCATGAGGTCCTCGCGGTCTTCCGGGGCGACCCCGAGGGCGTCTCCGATCACGATCAGCGGCAGCGGCGCGGCGATGTCCCACACGAAGTCACAGGTGCCGCGCTCACAGACCCGGTCGATGATGCCATCGCAGATCAGCCGGATCCGTTCCTCCTGCGCGGTGACCCGGCGCGGGGTGAAGCCGCGGTTCACGAGCCTGCGCCGGCCGAGATGTTCGGGGTCGTCCATGTCGATCATCATGGGCAGCGGGCCGGTCTCCGCCCGGATGCCTCCGGCGCTGGAGAAGATCTCCGGGTGCAGCGACGCGTATCGAACGTCGCGATATTTTGCCAGGCCCCACGCGTTGGATTCGTCATCCCGGTACACCGGGGCGTTCTCCCGCATCCACCGCAGATCTTCGTGCGGGTTCCGACCCCAGAACTCGCCGCTGATGAGCGCGATGGCGTCGTTGGTCGGATGATCGGCCATGAGACTCTCCTTTGCGGAACCGGATCGGTATCGCGCCTCACTGCGATCATTACTCGGCTTCCCGATATAAGCCATCGCCATCGGGACACCCGAACGGCTGGCCACTATAACCCCATCAGGGTTATAGTGGGGTCATGCCGAAGATCAACGTGTATCTGCCGGACGAGTTGGCGGAGGCGGTCAAGCAGGCCGGCGTGCCGGTGTCGGCCGTCTGCCAGCGAGCTCTGGAGCAGGCGGTGCGCCGGGTGACCGCCATCCGCCAGACCGTGCTGACCGATCTCGACCTGTCCACGCCCACCGGCGCGCTGACCCACCTGACGTCCAGAGCGCGTACGGTCCTCAAACTCGCCACCGACCAGGCCACCGCGGAGGGCGCCGCGAGCGTCGGGACCGAGCACCTCCTCAACGGCATGCTGACGGAAGGAGCCAACCTCGCCCTGCACGTGCTCCGCGCCATGGACATCAGCCTGGAGCAGATCAAACGCGACCTGGCCGCCCACCACCAGCCACCCGCCACGGGCTCAGGGGACGACGCGACGCGGACCTTCAGCGGACCCGCCGCCAACGCGCTGGAGTTCGCCGTCACCGAGGCGACCTCGCTCGGGCACAACTACGTCGGCTGCGAGCACTTCCTCCTGGGCCTGGTCGCCGAGCCCGACGGCACCGCCGGCCAGGTCCTGCGCGCCCTGGGCGCCGAGCCCCGCCTCGCCCGCCGCGCCGTGACCGCCGCCCTGGCCGGATACGTCCACCTCCGCGCCCAGACCCAGTCCGACCCGGCACAGGGACAAGCCCAGGCTGCGGCGATGCTGACGACCGCGATCAGGAACGAACTCCAGCCACTCATCCAGCGTCTCGAGCGCCTGGAAGAGCGCATGGGTCTGGAATCCTGAGGACGCCCGTTGGACTCCCTCGCCCGGCGCCGCGCGCTGTCCGCCCTCCGCGCCGCCCTGACGGCCGCGATCGTCGTCGGCCTGGTGATCGGGGCGCTGTGGTGACATGTGCCGGGGCGGAATCCATGGGCTTCGAGGAACTGTGTCCATCAACGTGGGGTTGATGCCGACGTTGATGGACACTCGGGCGGACGCCCCACGGGGAAGAATCTCCTACGCCACCTTGGTGGAGCCGGCCGTCCAGGTGTTGCACGCCCCCGGCCGGCCCGACGCGTACCCCTTCTTGATCCAGTAGAGGCGGTTGGCGGTCTTGCCGTGGAAGCGGTTCTTCCAGGAGTCCGGGACCTTGATCACCGGCTTCCAGTCCTTGACCACCCGCCCCAGGCTCTTCGCCGACACGCCCGCGAAGCAGTCGACCTGCAGGTAGTACCGGCGATTGTGCTCGTGCATGACGGACTCGACAGCGCCGTTCTCCAGCGACCACCAGGCCTCGCCGATGCCGGTCTGGCCGGTGACGACCCCGCTCCACGTCATGACGATGGACGTGAACACCTTGAGGTCGTCCTTGGCCTTGATCCAGTCATTGGCCAGCCGCACGCTGATGAACGTGGCGCAGACCTCCGCGATGGAGCCGGACAGGTCCATGCCGGTGGAGCACGACCGTTTGTCGGAGGCCTCCTTGAATTTCACCTCGACCGGCTTGAAATCCTTGATGGCCGGCTTCCACGCCGTGTTCAGGCAGCCGACGAGTTCGGTGACGTATTTCTTGGTCGAGGCGGTGCTCGTGCCCTTGTTGAGCTTGCAGGAGACCTTCGGGAGCTTGGCCGCCTTGTAGAGCTCGTTGTGGGTCAGCTCAGGGGCGCCCTTGACGGGCTCGGCGTGTGCCGTGGCCGTGCCGGAGAGCAGCGTCAGGCCGACGGCCGTCCCCGCTAATACGCGATTGATCATGGGGGTGAATACTAGAGCCAATCCCGCCGTTTGAAGACCACGTAGAGGACCAGGCAGACGACCGCCATCAGCAGGATGGCGAACGGATAACCGAACGCCCAGTGGGTCTCCGGCATGAAGTCGAAATTCATCCCGTAAATGGTGCCCACCAAAGTCGGCGCGAACAGGATGGCCGCCCACGCGGAGATCTTCTTGACCTCCTCGCCCTGCTGGATGCTCGCCTCCGTCATCCGCGCCATCTCCGCGTTCTGTGCCTGCGTCACCAGCGTCGAGTTGACGACCAGAATGTTCTGCAACATCTGGCGGAAGGCGGAGATCCGCTCCGCGACGGTGATCGCGTGGTCGGCCACGTCGCGCAGGTAGCTCTGCAGCTCGTCGTTCACCCCGTACTTCCGAGCACCGGCGATGAACCCGTGGATCATCCCGACCAACGGCGACGTGGCCCGCTGGAACTCGATGACCTCGCCGGACAGCTCGTACACCCGGCGCGACACCGACGGGTCGCCGCCGAAGACCTGGACCTCGATCTCCTCGATGTCCTTCTGCAGCCCGGCCACCACCGGCGCGTAGCCGTCGACCACGGCGTCGAGAATCGCGTAGAGCACGGCCTGCGGGCCCTGCCGGAGCAGGTCGGGCTCGGACTCCATCCGCTTGCGCACCGCCTGCAGGTCGGGCGCCTCGGCATGGCGTACGGTGATCACGAAGTTGGGGCCGACGAAGACGTGCACCTCGCCGAACGCGACCTCTTCCACGTCATCCAAGTAGCGGGCGGCACGCAGCACCACGAAGAGCGTGTCGCCGTACCGGTCGGCCTTGGGCCGCTGCGAGCCGACGATGGCGTCCTCCAGCGCCAGCTCGTGCAGCTCGAACTCCTCAGCGAGCTTGACCAGCTCCCACTCCTTGGGCCGGTACAGCCCGATCCAGGCCATGCTGCCTGGCATGTCCTTGAGGCGTTCGAAGGCGTCGGCCAGCGAGCCGGGATTGTCGACGCGCTCGCCGTCCTGGTAGATCGCGTTGTCGATGACCGTCGGCCGGTAGGGCGGCTGCTCGGCGGCACGCGGGTCCATCGAGTGCTCGGGCGCCGTCTCGCGGGCCTCGCCGCTGCGCCGGAAACCTCTGACCCTGGCCATGTCCACTCCAGAACGAACTGCTATGCGGGGCCGAGCGCGTCGAGCTGCTGCGCGGCCCGGTCCCTGATGGTCTTGCGCCACATCGGCGTCCACCCGAAGAGCAGCCCGTGCGGCCGGCCCAGCGCCATCTTCGACCAGTGCCGGAAATCGAACTCGTCGTGATGGCGGACAATCAGATTGTCGTCGAATCTGAACAGTGCGTCGATCTCGTTGACGACTTGCCGACCCGTGCCGGCCATGGTGTAACGAGCGGTCCAGTGCGCCGTCCCGGTGTGGTCGTCGGCCGTCACGTCACGACAGTCCGACCGCAGCCCGTCGCGCACGCCCAGCTGGAGCCGCCACATCCGCATCACCCGGTCGCGGCCCTCGACCTCCTGGAAGATGGGGTCGCCGAAGCTCACCTCGGGGTGGTAACAGCTCTCCATGGCCGCGAGGTCCGCGCGGCTCAGGGCGTCGTAGAAAGCGCGGATGAGCGCCACGTGCCGATCGTTCACCTTTCCATCAGATCACGACGCGCCGCCGCGCCCGCACACGGCTCGTGTCCACGACGCCAGGGTCGGGGAAGAAGGTCGACAACAGGAGGCCTTCAGATGTACGGGGGGCGAGGTCCGGCCGACCGCGGGCCGTGCCACCCGATCGCCGCCTCCGCGTCAGAATCTTGTTCTGTGGCCACGGCCGGGACTTCACCTGGATAGGGTTTCTCCTCGATGGACAAGTTCTGGGCCCACCTGATCAAGGTTCAGCCTGACCCCGACCTGTGGGTCGTAGTGGTCTCGGCTCTCGCCGCGCTCGTGATCGTCGGCTTCCGCATGCCCTGGCAGCTGTCCCGGGGCCTGATCACGATCGCCCACGAGGGCGGCCACGCGCTGATGGCGCTGGTCACCCGGCGCAAGCTCGAAGGCATCCGCCTGCACTCCGACACCTCCGGCGTGACGCTGACCAGAGGCAGGCCCACCGGGCCCGGCATGATCCTGACCGCGCTGGCGGGCTACCTGGCGCCGCCGCTGCTCGGGCTGGCCGCCGCGTGGCTCACCGAGCAGGGGCGCATCACGCTGCTGATCTGGACCGTCCTGTTGTTCCTGGTCTGCATGCTGCTGCTGATCCGCAACCTGTACGGCGCGCTGATCCTCTTAGCGACGGGCTCCGCCGTCTTCGCCCTGATCATGTACGCGCCCGCCGAGGTCCAGCAGGTCGTCGCCTTGGTCGCGGTGTGGTTCCTGCTGCTGGGCGGGATCCGGCCGATCATCGAGCTGCAGCAGAAGCGGCGCAGACGGCAGGCCAGAGACTCCGACGCCGACCAACTGGCCAGGCTGACGTTCCTGCCGGGCGGCTTTTATGTGTTCTTCTTCTTCCTGGTGTCGGTCACCGCCGCGGTCTTCGGCGGATATCTCATGAACCCGCTCTAGTAGCGGGCCAAGGCGGATTCGCCGCCACCACCGGCAACCACCAGGTGGTCCTGCAGCGCTCCCCGGCAGGAAAGGGCGTGCAGCCCATCATCGCCCTCGGCCAGGGCGCCACCTCGGCCCACGTCGCCCGCCTGGGTCCGGACACCGGCTACTGGTTCCCGGTGGGCGTGCCGCTGCGCATCTCAGAACGCTCGACGGTCGCCTGGTCGAAGCCGGCCTGCATCAGAGGCGCGGTGGCCCGCCAGTAGAAGGTCTCAGCCCAGAAGCTTGCGTGCCGCCTGCTCGATCTCCTCCTCCGACAGCAGCACATGATCGGCCGCCGCACCCAGTGGTATGAAGCTGTCGGACGAGGTCACCCGGGCCACCGACCCGGTGTATCCGGCGTCGGCCAGCTCGGCCATGATGCCCTCGGAGACGCCCCCGGAGTGCCGGGTCTCGTCGGCGATCAGCACCTTGCCCGTCAGCTCGGCCGCCCGCAGCAGGTCCTCCAGCGGCAGCGGAGCCAGCCAGCGCAGGTCGAGGACGCGGCAGCCGTATCCCTCCTGGGTCAGCCGCACGGCGGCCCGCAGGCTCATCCGCAGCCCGTTGCCGAACGTCACGATCGTCAGGTCGCGCCCGTCGCCGTACGAGCGGGCCCGGCCGATCGGCACGTGCGTCTCCGCCCAGCGCGCGGGCGGGGCGTACGGCGCCAGCCACCCCCCGTCGCCGTCGTCGAACAGGTCTTTCGTGTGGTAGAGCGCGATCGGCTCCAGGAACACGCACACCGACCCGGACGTCTGAGCCGCCGCCAGGCACGTGCGCAGCATGGAGGCCGCGTCGTCCGGCCGCGACGGCGAGGCGATGACCAGCCCCGGGATGTCACGCAGCGCGCCGATCGCGTTGTCGTTGTGGAAGTGCCCGCCGAACCCCTTCTGGTACGCGTACCCGGCCACCCGCACCACCATCGGGTTGCGGTAGGCGTTACGCGAGAAGAACGACAGCGTGGCCGCCTCGCCGCGGATCTGGTCGAGCGCGTTGTGCAGGTATGCCAGGTATTGGATCTCGGGCACCGGCAGCAGCCCCGACACGCCGGCGCCGAGTGCCAGCCCCAGGATGGCCTGCTCGTCCAGCAGCGTGTCGAACACCCGCGCCGCCCCGAACCGCTTCTGCAGCCCCCGGGTCACGCCGTACACGCCGCCCTTCTTGGCGACGTCCTCGCCGAACACCGTCATCTCCGGGTAGACGGTCAGCGCGTCGGCCAGCGTGCGATTGATCGCCATCGAGAGCGTCATCGGCTTGTCGTTCTCCGGCAGCGACCCGGCGAACGCCTTCTCCCTGGCCGGACCCGTCGCCGCCATCGGGCTGATCTTGGCGATCAGCTCCGGACTGCGCGGCGCGATCGGCTCCATGATCTCCTTGGCGGTGCCGAGCCGCGGGCTGCGCGTGGTCTCCAGCGCGATGCGCAGCACATGCTCGCGCATGGACTCGTATGTGTTGAGCAGCCCTTCCGGCGTCTCGAGCCCGGCCTCGACCAGCAGCGCCGCCGTGCGCAGCAGCGGGTCGCGCTCGAGGTCGGCCTTGATCTCGCGCTGGGTGCGGTACGCCACCTCGACGTCGGACCCGGCGTGCCCCATCAGCCGCACCGTGGACAGGTGCAGGAACGCGGGGGAACGGCGGGTGCGTACGTGCTCGACGGCGCGTACGGCGGCGTCATAGGCGTCGGCGAGGTCGCAACCGTCGGCGGCGAAGTATTCGATGCCCGGACGCCGCGCGGCCGCCTCCACCCAGCCCTTGGGCGTGCGGACGCTGATGCCGATGCCGTTGTCCTCGCACACGAACAGGATCGGCAGCGGCTGCCCCTGGTAGGTCGCGTAGGAGGCGGTGTTGAAGCCGGACAGCGCGCTCGCGTGGTTGACCGAGGCGTCGCCGAAGCTGCACACCGCGATCGCGTCCTCCTGCTTCCACCGCGATGGTGTGCCGAGGGCCCTGGCCCGCTCGATGGCGAAGGCCACGCCCACCGCCCTGGGCAGATGGCTGGCGATCGTCGAGGTCTGCGGGATCACCGCCAGGTCAGGGTGGCCGAACACCTTGTGCCTGCCGCCCGCGATCGGCTCTTCGGCCGCCGCGGTCAGGCCCATCAGCACGTCCCTGATGCCCTGCTCGGGGAGTCGTCCCGCCCTCTCCGACCGGGTCAGGTAGAACGCGCCGGAACGGTAGTGGAGCAGCGCGGGGTCTCCGGGCCGCAGGGCGGCGGCGACGGCGGCGTTGCCCTCGTGGCCGGCCGAGCCGATCGTGTAGAAGCCCTCCTCCTGCTCGCGCAGCCAGCGGGCGGCGACGTCGAGCAGCCGGCTTTCGAGCTGGCGGCGGAACAGCGCCCTGCACTCCTCGCCGGTCAGCGTCGTGCCCTCGCGGACCGGCAGGCCGGGATCTCGCGCGGGACCTGCCGTCAGCGTTGTAACCGCCTGGGTGAAATGTGTCTCAACAGTGTCGCGCGCCACACATCGATTATGTCTTTGATCGGCGCTGCCGTCTGCTGGACGCCGGTGACATGTTGTGGACCAGTGTTACTGACCCCGATCAATAACGGTTTGTCAGAATCCACAACCTTCTCGTCCGCGTGCACGTCTACTGAGAAGACACACGTGGCACCCTCAATGCCGCGTTGAACCACTGGGGTCTCCAGAAAGGAACCCGCATGTTACAACGCATCCGTGTCGCCGCCCTCGCCGTCATAGTCGGCGCGGGGGCCCTGGTAGCCCTCGCACCGACCGCCGCGACGGCGGCCCCGGCACCGATCCTCACCCCCGTGGGCATCAGCCCCACTCCGCCGATCGACGTGACCAAGGGCGCGGTCACGGCGACGTTCAGCTTCCTCACCAAGAACGCGGGGACGGCAGAGCTCCTGCTCAAGCCGCCCGGCGAGCAGAGCGTCGAGTCGCCCGTCACGCTGACGCCGTCCCCGCGCGGCAGCTGGACGAAGCAGACCGGCACCAAGTCCTTCGACTCCACGAACGTCGGCAAGTGGACCTGGCGTGCCCTCGCCCATGGCGATGGCGATGCGTCGCGTAGCGGCACGTTCGAGGTCGTCGTCAAGAAGGTGCTCGACACCAAGATCGTCGACTTCGACGCCAGCCCGGACCTCGTCGACAAGGGCGACCTGATCAAGGTCTCCGGCCGGCTCCTGGCCGACGGCCAGGGCTACGCCGGTCAGAGCGTCTCGATCACGTTCCGCGAGCGCGGCTCCGACACCTATCGCGCGGTCACCAAGGTGACGACCGGCGGCGGCGGGTGGTTCGGCGCCACCGTGCGGGCGAACGCCACCGGCTGGTGGCGGGCCGAGTTCGCGGGCACATCCGCGGCCAAGCCCTCCGTCAGCGACGCCGACCGGGTCGACGTCAAGCGCCGTAACCTCGGCAGCAAGATCGTCGGCTTCGACGCCCGCCCCGAGCCCGTGGACAAGGGCGACAAGCTGTCCTTCACCGGCGCCTTGCTGGTCGAGGGCCGTGGCGGCGTGGCCGGACAGCGCGTGGCGATCTTCTTCAAGGCCGACGGCTCGTCCCGGTGGGAGTACGTCACCAGTGACGTGACCGGCCGCCACGGCCGCTTCTGGGCCTCCGCCCAGGCCGTCACCTCCGGCTGGTGGCGCGCCGAGTACGCGGGCACCCGCGGCGTCAACAGCTCGGTCAGCGCCGCCGACTGGGTCAAGGTCAACCAGCCCGCCCCGCCGCCCGTGGAGAAGGCGGACACGCGGCTGATCAAGTTCAACGCCTATCCTGAGCCGATCAAGCGCGGCAGGTACCTGAAGTTCTCGGGCAAGCTGCAGGTCGACGACGAGGGGTCCTGGGAGGGCTACTCGGGCAAGGTGGCGCTGTACTTCAAGCCGCTCAAGTCGAAGAAGTGGGAGTACGTGAAGTCGTTCTGGTCCAGCGACAGCGGGCGGCTCTCCACCAAGGTCAAGGCCTGGAACTCCGGGCACTGGCGGTTCGTGTTCGGCGGTGACGAGGACACCGACGGCTCCGGCAGCCGTAAGGACTATGTCCGCGTGAAGCGCTGAGCGTCGTGAAATGAGCTGAGGCCCGGGGCGCACCGCCCCGGGCCTTCGGCTTTGTCGTGCTCTGGCGGGCCAGTGCGGACGCCGGCCCTATTCCGCCCGCCGGAACTCCGCGATCCCCACTCCCAGCAACACGGCCCCCAGCGCCGCCACCACCCCCAGCTCCAGCGGCACCGGCACCTGGTAGCCGAACCACTGCACCCCAGGGTTGAGCATCGCGTTGATCTGGGGCGGCACGTCCAGATGGGCGAAGACCGCCTGCCGCATCGGATCCACCGCGTACGTCATCGGATTGAGCACGGTCAGCACGTGCAACCACGACGGCAGGTTGGCCAGCGGGAACATCGCCCCCGACAGGAACATCATCGGCATGATCGCCATCTGCATCAGCCCGAAGAACGTCTGCATGTTCTTCATCCGCGCGGCCAGCATCACCCCGAACGCCGTGATCGTGAAGGCCGCCAGGAACATCTCCGCCAGCAGCGTCACCATCAGCGCGGGCGAGTAGGGCACCCCCACCAGCCCCGCCATGGCGAGGATGATGATGCCCTGCGCGGTGGCCACGAGGGCGCCGCCCAAGCACTTGCCGACCACGATCGCCCCGCGGGACACCGGCGCGACCAGCATCTCGCGCAGGAAGCCGAACTCGCGGTCCCACACGATGGACCCGGCCGAGAACATGCCCGTCATGATCACGGTCATGGAGATCATGCCGGGATACATGAACGTGCGGAAGTCGATCCCGGGGATCGAGCCCTGCACCAGCGACCCCAGCCCTGTGCCCATGACGAACAGCCACAGCACGGGCTGCACCAGCATCGACAACATGCGGGTGCGGTCGTTGACGAAACGCAGGATCTCCCGGTGGAGCACGATCTTGATCGCCCGCAGGTCGTGCCCGGCGCTGCGCGCGGGCACCCGGACGCTAATCGCCTCGGTAGCCATGACCTGTCATCGCCTCGCCATCGCTCGCATGAACGCCATGTTGCCCTCGCCCGCCTCGGCGTCGCGGATCGTGGAGCCCGTGTACGACATGAACACGTCGTCCAGGGACGGCCGCGACACGCTCACCGCCTTGATCGGCATGCCGAGCTCCCCGAACAGCCGGGGCACGAACTCCTCGCCCGACGCCACCGCGAACGTCACCGCCCCTTCGTGCACGGCCGCCTCCAGCCCGAAGCGCTCCCGCAGCGCCTCGATGGCCTTGGCGTCGTCGGGGGTGTGGATCTGCACGCGGTCCTTGCCGACGCTGGCCTTCAGCGCCTCGGGCGAGTCGATCACCACGACCTCGCCGTGGTCGATGATGGCGATCCTGTCGCAGTACTCGGCCTCGTCCATGTAGTGCGTGGTCATGAAGATGGTGATGTCCTCCATGAGCCGTAACTGGTTGATGTACCCCCAGATGGCCGAGCGGGTCTGCGGGTCGAGGCCGACCGTCGGCTCGTCGAGGAACAACACCCGCGGCGAGTGCAGCAGTCCGCGGGCGATCTCCAGCCGGCGCTTCATGCCGCCGGAGAACGTCATGACCTTGGCGTCCTTACGGTCCCACAGCGCGACCATCTCCATCACCTGGCGGATCCGGTCGCCTACCACGTTCTTCGGCACGCCGTACAACTCGGCGTGGAAACGCAGGTTCTGCTCGGCGCTCAGGTAGCCGTCGAGGGTGGGGTCCTGGAAGACGAGGCCGATGTTCCTGCGTACCTCGTCGCGTTCGCGCACCACGTCGTGCCCGGCCACGGTGGCGCTGCCGCCGGTCGGCTTGACCAGGGTGCAGAGCATGCTGATGGTCGTGGTCTTGCCGGCGCCGTTCGGGCCGAGGAAGCCGAACACCTCGCCTGGACGCACCTCGAAGTCGACGCCCTTGACGGCCTCGACCTTCCCGTAGGTCTTCCGCAGGCCGCGTACGGCGACGGCCGGTCGGTCGCTCATCAGTCCTCCGCCAGGATGTGGAAAACGGATCTGCGGGTCTTCTTGATCAGCTGCTTGGCCTCCTCCACCTGCCGGTCGCTGGCTGTGCGCACCAGATGGGCGAAGGCCTCGTTGAGCTGGGCCCAGAGCACGCTCAGCTCGTGCCGGTCGGCGGGCACCGACCTGGCGACCTCGTCCCACGGCGCCTCCTCGGCGTGCCGGGCGGCCTGCTCTCGGCCCCGCTCCGTCAGCTGGTAGGCGCGGCTGCCGCCCGACTCGCTGGCCGTCACCAGTCCCTCGTCCTCCAACTGCTGGAGTGCCGGATAGACCGAGCCGGGGCTGGGCCGCCACACGCCGCGGCTGCGCTCCTGGATGTCCTGGATCATCTGGTAGCCGTTCTGCGGCCCCTCCAGGAGCAGGGCCAGCAGGGCGGCCCGGACGTCGCCGCGGCGCACGCGCGGCGCGGGCGACTCCCAGTGGATCACCGCGCCGAACTCCGGCGCGGGCGGTGCGAACGGCCCGAACCTCTCCGGACCGGGCGGCGGTCCTGGAGGACCCGGCGGGAACGGGGGTGGGGG
>NZ_VCKY01000118.1 GCF_005889735.1 Nonomuraea turkmeniaca | reverse complement strand
GTGGTCGGCGGGTTCCTGGGGGCCCGCGTGGGGCGGCGGATCCCGGCGCCCGTGTTGCGGGGCGTCATCGTGTGCGTGGGGGTCGCGGCGATTATCGTACTGGTGTACGGATAGGTGTGCTGGGGTATAAACCCGGATATGAAGGGTGACCGGGTGGAGATCGTCATCGACGCGGGCGGCACCCCGCGTACTTACGAGATCAAGGCCACCCGCGCCGGCCGGCGGGTGGAGGTGGCCACGCGCCGGGGGCTCGTCGAGGTGAGCGAGGTCACCCGCAGCGGCACCCCCGTACGCACGGCCAGGTTCATGTCCAGTCGCATCCTCGCGCTCGTGGAGCACCCGGCGGACGAGGTCAGCTGAAGTCGGCGGCGTGGTCCCGCGCCCACTGCCGGAACGTCAGCGCCGGACGGCCCAGCAGTCGCCGCACCGTGTCGGTGACCTGCTCCGGGCTGGTCACGAAGCTCTCCCACCCCGTCAGCGCGCCGTCCACGAACTCCGCGTTCCCCCAGGCGGCCATGAGCTGCTCGCGGGCCTCCTCGGCCGGCTGCTCCTCCCACCGCACCGCGCGCCCGATCACCTCGCCGATCACGCGTACCTGCTCGGCCTGAGTGAGTCGCTCAGGGCCGCTGAGGACGTACGCGGCCCCGTTGTGGCCGGCCGAGGTGAGCACGTGCACGGCCACGGCCGCGATGTCCTTCTCATGGATGAGCGAGCGCGCGGCCTGCCCGTACGGCCAGCGCACGACGCCCTGCCTGATCTGCTCGGCCCAGCCCAGTGTGTTGACGGCGAAGCCGCCGGGCCGCAGGAACGTCCAGCCCAGCCCCGAGTGGCGGACCAGCCGTTCGATCTCGTGATAGTGCATCTCGGGTTCGTCCGCCACGTTCGCCGACAGGAAGACGACGCGCCGCGCGTGCTTGGCGATCGCCGTCACCACGTCCGCGGCGTTGTCCGTCGCGAAGCCGGGCCAGACCAGGAACACGCTCTCCACGTCCCGCAGCGCCGGCTCCAGCGTCTCGGCCGCCGTCAGGTCGCCCCGGACCATCTCGACGGATAGTCGCGCCCGCTGAGGGTCCCTGACGAGCGCGCGCACCTCCAGCCCGGCCTCCGCCAGCTGGGAAACCACATGCCTGCCAACATTCCCGGTCGCGCCGGTCACCAGAATCTTGCCCATGACCCGACCGTAGGACCTCAACCAAACTTCAGGTCAAGCCCGGCCGGACCTGGATCGTGCCGTCCCGCCGGATCCGCGTCTCGAACGTGGGCGCGGGCGCGGTCGCGGGCCCGTGCCGCACCGAGCCGTCCGCCAGCCGGAACGTGCTGCCGTGCCACGGGCAGACCACGCACGCCTCGCCGTTGTCCATGACGAGCCTGCCCTGGTGCAGCGGGCCGGCGAGGTGGGGGCAGTGGTCGACCATCACGGTCACGCCGTCGCCCTGGCGCAACACGAACAGCTGGATGTAGCCGAGCCGCCGCGCCACCGGCCGGCCGTCCGGCAGGTCCTTGATCGGGCACAGATCGTGCCAGCCGAGCGGCACCAGGTGGGAGACCTGAGGGGCGTGGTTGGCCCCCGCCGCCTGCCGGTACGCCAAATGGCCGCCCAGGTAGGCGCCCAGCATGCCGACGCCGAGCCCGGTGAAGGACAAGATCTTCCCGGGCCGCTCGTGGCCTCGCATGCGGACCGCCAGCGACGCGGAGAACAGGCTGAGCGCGGTCAGATTCGCCACCATATGGACGAAACCCACCCGCTGCTGCTCGCGGTGGAGCGAGGACCAGTCGGTCAGCCCGGCGGCCGCGGTCGGCAGCGCGTTGGCCACGCCCGTGGCCAGCAGTACGCGGGCGGCCCGCGGATCGGCTCTGGCCAGATCGAGCACGGCCGTCGAGAGCCAGCAGCCCAGGCTGACCGAGGCGAGCGGCGGATGGAGGGGCTCGCCGATGGGGACGCCGTGCAGCAGGTCGCGGAGCCGGCCGGGCTTGATGCGCCGGCGGATGGCTTTGGCCAGCACTCTGATCGGCCGATCCATGGCCTTCGATTTCTCGAGCCGGTCGGCGAGGGCAACCGGGCCCGCGAAACCCCGAAATTGCCGACGTCTCGCTCGTACTTCCTCTTTCACGACAGGTCCCCTACCCCGGCCATGAGGGGATCACTCGGACAGGTGTCCCCTCGCCACGGAGAGTTCGACCAGCTCCAAGGCGTACGCGCCGAGCGAGGGCGAGCCGTCCTCGATGATCTGCACCTTCTCCCTGACCTGCGAAGCCTTGACCTTGAACAGCGGCCACGTGCCGCCCTCCGTGTGATGGTTGGCCAGGATCGGGGCGAAGCGGTCGAGCGCCTTGGCGAACCGCGCCTCCGGCGTCTTCCTGGCCTCGAACTCGTCCCACAACTCCCGCACCCACACCGCCTGGTCGGCGGGGAGCAGGCCGAAGATGCGATCGGCGGCCGCCCGCTCCGCGTCGGCCTGGGCGGCGACCTCCACCGGGTCGTAGATGAACGTGTCACCGGCGTCGATCTCCACCAGGTCGTGCACCAGCAACATGGCCACCACCCGTTGGAGATCGGTCCCCGGCGGGGCATGCTCGCCGAGGACCATCGCCAGCGTGCCCACGTACCAGGAGTGCTCTGCGGTGTTCTCCCGCCGTGAACCGTCGATGAGATGGTTGCGGCGGATGATCCGCTTCAACTTGTCGATTTCGATGGCGAAGGCGATCTGGGCGTTCAGGCGGTCCTCTTCTGGCGCGATAGTCACGCGCGACACCCTAATGTGCGGTGATCACCCCGGTTGGTGAAATCGTGACCGGAACTCCGTTGAACACTGCGTTACCACTTGGAACGTCGACGGCCGATTCGTCCGTGAGCGTGTTCACGGAGACGCCCGCGTGCTCGGCCGCCACGCTCTGCGCGCTGCCCGCGTGGCCCCAGCCGTGCGGCAGGCTGACCACGCCCGGCATGATGCTGTCGGTGGGCTCCAGCGGCACCGTGAGCCGGCCCTTCGCCGAGCTCACCACGGCCTCGCCGGCGAGCCCGAGCCGGGCGACGTCGGCCGGGTTGATCTGCAGCGTGCAGGTGTTGCTGCCGCCGACCAGCGAGCCCACGTTGTGCAGCCAGCTGTTGTTGGAGCGCAGGTGGCGCCGCCCGATCAGGACGATCTCCGGCGGCTCCTCGTCCAGCTTGCTCCGCAGCCGGTCCACGTCCTCGATGAGCTGCGGCGGCGCCAGCTCGATCAGCCCGGAGGCGGTCTTGAGCACCTCGTCGAGCCGGGGCTCCAGCGGGCCGAGGTCCAGGCCGTGCGGGTTGTCCAGCAGCTTGCGCAGCGACAGGTCGCCCTTGCCGGCCCACTCGCCGTACGGGCCGAGCCTCAGCATGAGATCGAGCCTGCGCTCGCCGCCGCTCTCGCCGTCCAGCGCCGCGCGCAGCTCGGCCACATCCCGGCCCTCGACGCCGGAGCCGGGCGTCTCCGTGGCCTTGCGCAACATCTGGTCGATGACGAACGCGTCCAGGTCTCCTTCGAGCCCCGAGGCGATCATGGCCAGCCTGGCCAGGATCTGCGCCTCGGACGGCTGCCCGTCCAGCGGCAGCAGCGGCGGCGAGTACCGCGTGTAGTTGCGCACGGCGAACCCCAGCAGGGCGAAGTCGTAGTGCCCCGACTGCAGCACCCGCGGCGGCGGCAGGATCACGTTGGCGTGCTTGGTGGTCTCGTTCAGGTAGGGGTCCACGCTCACCATGAAGTCGAGCTGCTCGAAGGCCGCGTCCAGCCGGGTCCCGTGCGGCGCCGACAGGACAGGGTTGCCCGCGACCGTGAGCAGGAACTTGATCTGGCCCTCGCCCGGCGTCTCGATCTCGTCCGCGAGCGTGGCCACCGGCAGCTCGCCGTTCGCCTCGGGCAGGCCGCGGACCCGGCTCGTCCACCGCCCCACCTGGTACGGCCTGCGCGAGTGCATGGCCTCACTCCGTGAGGCGGGGCTCGCTCGCCGCGCAGGGGACTCTGTGGCGGGCTTCGGGAACATGGCGCCGCCAGGCCGGTCGAGGTTGCCGGTGAGCACGTTGAGCACGTCCACCAGCCACTGGGCCAGCGTGCCGAACTCGGCGGTGCAGGTGCCGATCCTGGCGTACACGGCGGCCGTACGCGCTGCCGCCAGCTCCCTGGCCAGCCGTACGATCACCTCGGCCGGCACCCCGGTACGGCGGGCCACCGACTCGGGCGGGAAGTGCTTGGCCGCCTCCCGCACCTGGTCCAGTCCGTTCACTCTGTTTATCGGCCGATCTCCGCTCGGCGTGCTGTGATGGACGTCCTCGCTTCGCTGCGGATCCATCACAGCCGGCAGCGTGATGAGGTCCTCGGCGAAGAGCGTGTGCACCAGGCCGAACAGCAGGTAGGCGTCAGTGCCCGGGCGGACGAAGACGTGCTCGTCGGCCAGCGCGGCGGTCCGCGTGCGCCGGGGGTCGACCACGACGAGCCGTCCGCCGCGCCTGCGCAGCGCCTTCAGCCTGCCGGGGAAGTCCGGCGCGGTGCACAGTGACCCGTTGGACTCCAGCGGGTTCGCGCCCAGCATCAGCAGGTAGTCCGTGCGGTCCAGGTCGGGGACCGGGATGGCCAGCGGGTGCCCGAACATCAGGCCGCTGGCCACGTGCTTGGGCATCTGGTCGGCGGTGCTGGCGGAGTAGACGTTGCGGGTGCCGAGCGCCTTGATCAGCGGGGCGCCGTACAGCGCGCCCGCCATGCTGTGGGCGTTCGGGTTCCCGAGGTAGACCGCGACCGACTGGCGGTCGGTCACCTGGCCGAGCGCGGTCTTCACAGCGCCGAACGCCTCGTCCCAGTCGACCTCCCGCCACAGGTCACCCTCTCGGATCAGCGGCTTGCGCAGCCTGTCGGGGTCCTCGTCGAGCCTGCCGAGGCTGGCACCCTTCGGGCAGATGAAGCCCTTGCTGAACGGATCGTCCTTGTCGCCGCGGACGCTGGTCACGTGCCCGCCCTCGTCGAGCGTGAGCGTCAGGCCGCAGACGGCTTCGCAGAGGGGACATGTCCGGTGGACGGTCGAGGTCATCACGACTCCTGAGTTCGCCAGATGAACTCATCTTGGCTGGTGCCGCGCGCATGGGGAAGCCCCGGAGCCCCCGCGGTCTCCGGGGCTTCCTCCCCGGGGAAGGCCCCATTTACCCCGGGGTCATCAGCCGACCTGCGACAGCATCACCTGTGTGCGCAGATCAGGCGGCTCCTCGAGATCGGGTCGGAGCGAGACCCACGCACGCCTGCCGTAGAGCCGGTCCAGCCCGGGCGCGTCGGCGCCGGGGACCTCGTCCCGCCGGACGATCTCCACGATCAGCAGCTGCGCCCGCGTGCGGTGCCGGTAGACGTTCACGCTCCTGGCCCAGCAGGCCGCGGCGATCTCTTCGCTGTACGCCTCGAACTTCTCGGCGCTGATCCCGGCCCGCGTCAGGATCAGTGCCTTCTCACCGGTCGTCGTCGGAGTGATCCACAACACCAGCGGGATGCGCCCGGCCCTGGTGTGCATCGTCGTCTCCAGGCAGACCCGCTGCAGGCGGTGCCTGGAGAAGACGCACCAGAAGTGGGCGGCGATCCAGTTGCGGCCCATCCTGGTGGCGGCCGGCACCGAGATCGCGCTCGTCAGCAAGAGCAAGGGCACCCACCGGCCTTGCTGCGTCGCGGTGAGCAGCGTCAGTGCGACCAGCGCCAGCGTGAGGACCAGCAACAATTCGCTCCGCGCCCGCCAGAGCCTGACGAGCGGCCCGCCGCCCCCGGCGGCGGGGAGATCCACGCCGGCGGGGAAAATCGGGTTGCGCGGGTTCCGCGACACGTCAGGTCACCTCCTCGTGCACCCGGCGAGGCAGGCGGAGCTGGTCGAAACGTGGATCCCGATAGCGACGGGCTCCGAATCCCGTCCTGGTCACGGTCCAGCCGACGTGGTACGCGAATTCGTCGGGCTCCATGCAGATTTCGCGGTCGGCCCATGCGACGAGCTCCCGGATCCGGGACTTGATTCGGCCGAGTCCCTTGGTACCTTGTGAGTACATAGAAGACCCCTTTCGCGGCATTTCTAGAGGTGGCTTCTTCGCCGGTCCGAGAGCTGATGGCCAGGTCCGTCGCAGGGTGGCAGCCCATATGCGGGGACACGGGTCGTCAGTCTCGGCCCGGCTTTTTCGTGTACCAGTGAGTCAACGTGCGCCGGATTCGTCAGCGCTGGCTGCTTCAGTCGATTGTGAGATCCTTCCGGCAAGCGGCCTCCCTGGGGGTGACGTTCAATTCCGGGGCGGCGACGTTGCCGGCGATGCGGCCCTGGCAGGGGCGCGCGACCAAAGGGGGAAGGCCCGGTGCGTGCGGCGATGTCGTCATGCCCGGCCTCCCTCACATTCGAGAAACCTTCCTCGCTATCGATCGTCCTCCGTGGTTCTCGTTGCTGCAATACCCTGAGCAAGGAAGATTTCATTTTCTTCGCTTCTTGCCGATTGGCTTGCTATGCAACTTGCACGAGATGTGGCACGGGCCAGGCATCGGGAGGGGATGGACAATCCTTGCTCTGACCTAGAGGAGTGCACAGAGCTCGTCTTGCTCCTACGCTCTCCCCGTGACAGCCTTCTGGCAAGCCCACCTGCCAGTGCGCGTGCAACTTGCAGTGTAAGATTGGGCGAACGGCCCAGAAACGCAGTTTCCAAACGATCCCTTCCAGCTACACCTTCCTTCCCGACAAGGAGAGCGGACGGTGCCAACGCAGCAGGGCAGCCCGACGGTACGCAGACTCCGGCTCGGCCAGGAGCTGCGTTTGCTGCGCGAGCGGCGAAAACTCACCGGGGCCAAGGCGGCCAGAGAGCTCGGCTGGTCGGCGAGCAAGGTCAGCCGCATCGAGGCCGCCAGGACGATGCCCAGCACCGACGACATCAAGGCGCTGGTGAAGCTCTATCGCGTCGATGGGGACAAACTTGATGAGCTCATCGGCCTGTTGCGGGATGCGGAGCAGCGGGGGTGGTGGGAAGATTACGAAGACGCTCTTCCCGAGGAATACACAAGATTCCTGGGGCTAGAGGCGGAGGCGATCTCTCAGCGATCCTGGGAGCCGCATCTCGTGCCGGGCCTCCTGCAGACCGAGGACTACGCGCGGGAGGTCATCCTGGCCTCCCGGGGCATCGCGCGCATCACGCACAGCGGTGTCCGCAGTCGCGTCGAGGCCCGCCTCGACCGGCAACAGCGCGTACTCCATCGGCCCGAGCCCTGCCGGCTCACGGTCGTGCTCGACGAGTCGGCGCTGATGCGCCGCTTCGGCGAGCCCTCGGTGATGCGTGAGCAGATGGAGCATCTCCTGGAGATTTCCCTGCTCCCGCATGTCAGTGTGCGGGTCCTCACCCTGGACTCACTTCATCCGGTGAACACCGGTACCTTTATTCATCTGCAGTTTGCGGAATTTGACGATGTGGTGTACCTGGAACAGCTGTATACTGCCAACTTCGTCGATGACCTCGAACGTGTGGCCGGCTACGAAACCGCCTTCGACCACATCAAGTCGGAGGCGCTCGATGAGGACGAATCTCGCGTTCTTATTCAGCGTAAAGCTATGCTGTGGCGGCGATGATACGCCCACCTCAACAAGGGGCAATGGAGCCCCTTCAGCTATTTGGGGAGATAATGCACAACCACCCTTCGAAGGCGGCTTGGCGGAAGAGCACCTTCTGCAATGGCGCAGACGCCTGTGTCGAGGTCGCCCCCCTCGCCAACGGAAACGTTGCGCTCCGTGACTCCAAGGCGCAAGATGGTCCCGTTCTCGTGTTCACTCCGGAGGAGTGGGCAGTTTTCCTCAACGGAGCGCGGGCGGGCGAGTTCGATTTCGATCTTGAGGCGCGAGTCGCGGGCGCATGACGAATGGCCCTGGTCCCCCTTGTGCCACCAAGTTGACCAGGGCCATCCCCTAGAGGCTTCGGACGCGCCTCACTTCCACGCAGCCCACCGAGGTGGGGTGGTAGAAAACTTGCACATCATGGCAAGCTGTGCCGGGATGTGCAAGCGTGGCGCGATCACGATCTAGATCGCGCCACGTCCACCCCCGAGGACGGACCGACTTCATCCTGTCATGACCGCGCGTCCCCATGCCGACACAACTCCCTTATTACTCCGGGGTAGCCACCAGGAGATGGCATGGAAAGATGGATTCTCCCCGAGCGCAGGTCGCAAGACCGTTGCCTGCTCCAAATGGCGCGGTATTTCAAGACGGTGCCGAACACGTCGTTAGACGTGGAAATTGAAATCGACGGCCCACGCATTATTCCGTGCCCGGATCTTCCCGCCGCTCTCGCGGACGAGCAGGCACGAAACGTTGTGCTGATCCTCCGGCCGGTGGTCAACGGGCAACCACCCGACGACTGGCAACTCCACATCTCGGGAGTTCGTGACGCCCGGTCACCGGTAATTGAGGTGCACCCGTGCAACGGCGTCCCGCGGAAACTGCTCGACGGCGTGACGCGAGTGGCCCACTCCTATTGCGACGGGGGGAGGAAACGCTTCCGGCGGCTCAGGGCCCTGGGCGGCTTCTTCCGTAATCACGTGTGGGCGCCGTTCCTGGTCCCCGTCGTGGTCGCCCTCGTGGCCGGCGGAATCATGGTGTTGCTCGGCTGGAGGGGCTGACGGGCGAGGCCCGGCGTGTCCCGTGCAGGGGGCGCGCCGGCCTCAGGTCAGGCGAGGCCCAGGCCTTGGGCGACACCCTGGCCGAGGTCCTTGTTTAGGTAGGTGATGGCACGCGGCTGCGTACGAGGAAGATCGAGCTCAGGCCCGCGAGCACAGCAAGCCCGGCCATGGCGAGGGAGGCGCCCAGGGGCGCCGACAGGGTGCCGTGGCCCTGGCTCAGGGTGATGAACAACGTTCCCACCGTGGCGACGCCGATGACCTGGCCGAGCTGCATCACGGTGAGCAGCGCGCCCGAGGCGTCGGCCGCGTACGTGCCGTCCACCCGCTCGGTCGCCATGTTGGTCACCGCCACCTGCACGCCGAGCCCGGCGCCGATGAGCGCGCTCATGATCGCGTACGCGAGGCCGCCTCCGGCGGCGAGACCGAGACCGAGGTAAGCGGGCGCGGCCACCACGTAGCCGAAGGGCACCAGCGGGCGCTGCAACTGGACCGGCAGGCGTGGCCAGAGGAGGCCGACCAGGCCGAACGCCAGCGCGCAGGGCACCATCATCATTCCGGAGGCCAGCGGCGACAGGTGCAGCTCGCCCTGCAGGTGCAGGGCCGAGGTGAACAGGAACGCGCCCCAGGTGGCCGGTCCGAAGAGCAGGATCACCAGCCCTGGCCGCATGCCGGGCGCACGCAGCACCCGCGCGTCCACGAGAGGGCGGCCGCCGCGCTTCGTGACCCACCGCTCGATGCGGACGAACGCCCCGAACATCACCACGCTCAGCCCCATGGAAACCCAGCCCCACAGCGGCCAGCCCAGGTCGCGGCCGAGCACCAGCGGCACCACGAACAGCAGGACCGCCGCGGACAGCGTCACCAGGCCCCATGGGTCGAGCCCGATCCGGCCGCCGCCCTCGTCGGCGGGCAACACCTTGAACCCGGCCGCCAGCAGGAGCGCACCGATAGGCGCCAGCACCAGGAACACGATGCGCCAGCCCGCGCCGAAGCCCAGCAGGATCCCGCCAAGCGCCTGGCCGGCCACGATGCCGCCGCTGATCGTCAGCGACCACATCCCGATCGCCCGGCCGCGCGCCGCGCCCTGGTAGTTGCGCTGGATCAACGTCAGGACCTGCGGCATCATCAGTGCCGCGCCGGCGCCCTGCAAGAGGCGGAAGGCCACCAGCCAGCCGGTCGACGGCGCCAGGCCCGCGGCCAGGGTGGTGGCGGTGAACACCGCCAGGCCGCTCAGGAACGCGTTGCGGTAGCCGAACAGGTCGCCGACCCTGGCTCCGGTGATCAGCAAGACGGCGTAGACAATGGTGTAACCGGCCACGATCATCTGCAGTCCGGCGCCCGAGGAGTGCAGGTCGGCTTCGATGGTCGGGGTGGCCACGTTGACGATGTTGACGTTCAGGATGGCCAGGAACTGCCCCACGAGGATGATCGCAAGAAGCAGGCCACTGGCTCGTGTCCCTCTCTGTGGGTTTGTGTCCACGTGAGAGGTGAAAGCGGCAGTTTGCGGCATGGTGTTCAGTTTGCCGAGGTATCGGTACCAGTAACGAGAGCCCATTTATACTGGTATTGGCGGTAACTGGATAACGGGTGGCGATATGAGCGTGGCAACGGCAAAACGTGAGGATCTGTCGGCGTTCCTGCGTACGCGTCGCGAGCGGATCACCCCGGAAATGGTCGATCTGGCGCCCGGCCCGCGCAGGCGCACCCCTGGGCTGCGGCGCGAGGAGGTCGCCCAGCTGGCCGGGGTCGGCGTGACCTGGTACACGTGGCTGGAGCAAGGCCGGCCGATCAACGCCAGCACTCAGGTGCTCGACGCGATCGCGCGCACGCTGCGGCTCGACAGCGCCGAGCGGCAGCACCTCTATCGGCTGGCGGGACACTCCGAGGGTCCCGTTCCAGTGGACCCGGGGCACGTGACGCCCGAGCTCCAGGGCATCCTCGACCGGCTCGGCGACATGCCCGCCGTCATCTCCAACGGCCGCTGCGACGCCCTGGCCTGGAACGCCGCCTACGCCGCCCTGTTCCCCGAGCTGGTCAACGCGCCTGAGAGTGAGCGCAACTCGCTCTGGCAGACCTGCCTCAACCCCGCCCTCTCCGCCATGCTGCTCAACCGCGACCAGGAGTTGGCGCGGGCGGTCGCCGTCTTCAGGAGCGCTTACAGCCGGCACGCGGACGACCCGTGCTGGCAGGACTTCGTCCGGCGGCTCAGCGCCGAGAGCGCCGAGTTCGCCCGGTTGTGGGCCAGGCAGGACGTGGCCGAGCCGGGGCCGAGGGCGAAGACGTTCAAGCACGTGGAGCTGGGCGAGCTGCGGTTCAGCACGACCAGCCTCGTGGCCGTCCCCGAGAACCGGGTGGTGGTCTACACGCCGATGGACGACGCGACCAGGTCCGCAATGACCAAATTGATGGGGTCTGCGCGGTAATCTGCCCTGCATGGCATGCTCGATCCCTGAAAGTCAGGATTCGAGCGGAAATGGCGGCAGATGAGACTCCCCCGTGCCCTCCCGTTGCTCGCCGTGGTCGCCTCGCTTGCCGCCTGCTCGTCGGCGCCTGAGCAGGAGTTGCAGAGCAAGCAGGTGGACCAGCAGGCGGCCGTGTCGCCGTCGGAGAAGCCGACGCCGGAGCGGCGGCCGTACACGATCTCCTTCGGCGGGGACGTGCACTTCGAAGGGATGTTGCGGCCCAGGTTGTCGAACCCGCGCACCGCCCTCGGGCCGATCGCGAGCGTGCTGCGCCAGGCCGATTTATCAATGGTGAACCTGGAGACCGCCATCACCACCGGGGGGACGCCCGCGCCTGGCAAGCAGTTCACGTTCCGGGCGCCGGTGAGCGCGTTCACCGCGTTGAAGGCCGCAGGGGTGGACGTCGTGTCCATGGCGAACAACCACGGCATGGACTACATGGAGAGCGGGCTGGCCGACTCGCTGGCGGCGATCAAGCGCAGCAGGTATCCCGTGGTGGGGATCGGGAGGAACGCGGCGGAGGCGTACAAGCCGTTCAGGAAGACCGTGAACGGGAACCGGGTCGCGATCATCGGGGCCACGCAGGTGCTGGACGCGGAGTTCATCCAGTCGTGGACGGCCACGGCCGACAAGGGCGGGCTGGCCTCGGCCAAGGACGAGGCGAGCCTGCTGCGGGCGGTGCGGCAGGCGCGCAAGAACTCCGACACCGTGATCGTCCACCTGCACTGGGGCACCGAGATGCAGAAGTGCCCGAACCCGGCCCAGCTCGCGCTCGCCCCCAAGCTGATCAAGGCCGGCGCGGACGTGATCGTCGGCGGGCACGCGCACATCCTGCTCGGGTCCGGATATCTCGGCAATGCGTACGTCAACTACGGCATGGGCAACTTCGTCTTCTACAACTCCAATCCGGCGACCACCGGCAGGACCGGGGTGTTGACGTTGACGATCAACGGGCGGAAGGTGCTGAAAGACCGTTGGACGCCGGCCACCATCCAGGGCGGTGTCCCGGTCCCGATGACCGGGTCCGCCAGGACCCAGGCGGTGTCGGACTGGAAGGCGCTGCGCTCCTGCGCCGGGCTGGCCGCGCGGCCCTGACGGCTCTATATTTTGGACGTGCTGTCCAATAGGCCGTCCAATGGGGAGGTCGCGATGCGGTGGGTCGAGTCCGGTGACGTACGGCTGGCGGTCTTCGAGGACGGTGACCCGGCCCGCCCGACGCTGCTGCTCGTGCACGGCTATCCGGACACGCACCGGGTCTGGGACGAGGTGGTCGCGCTGTTACGCGACCGCTTCCATGTGGTGCGGTACGACGTACGCGGGGCCGGGGCGTCCACCGAGCCGTGGGATCGCGACTACGGGTTCGACCGGCTGATGGATGATCTGTCCGCCGTGCTCGACGCCGTGGGGAAGCCCCAGGTGCATCTCGTCGGGCACGACTGGGGGTCCCTGCAGGGCTGGGAGGCCGTGGGGCGGCCGGGAATCCTGGAGCGGGTGGCCTCGTACACCAGCATCGGCGGGCCGGGCTTGCGGCAGGCGGCGCACTTCCTGCGGCACGGCAGGCGGCGCGAGGTCGCCGCTCAGCTGGTCAGGTCCTGGTACATCGGCGGGTTCATGATCCCCAGGCTGCCGGAGCTCATGTGGAGCACGATCCTGCCCCGGCTCATCGCGCAGGGCTTCGGCGACGGGGTCACGGCGCGTGCCGGGCATCCCGCCGAGACGCTGGTCAAGGACGCGCACAACGGATTGTGGCTCTACCGGAGCAACATGCGTGGCACGCTCGCGGATCCCGATCTCAGCCCGGCCGTCGGGGACGTCCCCGTGCAGCTCATCGAGGCCACCCGCGACCGGTTCGTGACGCCGGCACTGCTGACCTCGATCGGGCAGTGGGTGCCCAGGCTCTGGCATCGCGAGATCGCGGCAGGCCACTGGGCGCAGCGCAGCCATCCCGAGCTCGTCGCCGGGATGATCGCCGAGTTCGCGGCGCACGTGGACGGCGCTCCGTCGTCCAGGGAGTTGCGGCGGGCGCGGGTGGGGGCGCCGCGCGGGGCTTTCGGGGATCGGCTCGTGGTGGTAACGGGAGCGGGGTCGGGGATCGGGCTGGCCACGGCGCGGGCGTTCGCCGCCCATGGGGGTGAGGTGGTCTGCGCGGACATTGACGCCGATGCCGCCGCGCGGGTCGCGAGCGGGATCGTCAAGGACCTCGGGGGCACGGCGTGGGCCAAGCAGGTAGATGTCGCGAATATCGATCAAATGGAGGACTTTTCGCGAAATATCATCTCTGAATATGGGGTGCCGGACATTGTGGTCAACAATGCGGGGATCGCCGTTGCCGGGCCCATTCTCGATCATACGGTGGATGACTGGCGCAGAACGATCGACGTCAATCTCTGGGGTGTCGTTCACGGGTGCCGGCTGTTCGGGGCCGCCATGGTGGAGCGCGGCCAGGGCGGGCACATCGTCAACGTCGCCTCCCTGGCCGCGTTCGCACCGTCCAGGATGTTGCCCGCGTACGCGGTCTCGAAGGCGGCCGTGAAGGTGCTCAGCGACTGCCTCAGGGCCGAACTGGCCGGGCACGGGATCGGCGTCAGCGCCGTCTGCCCGGGCTTCGTGTCCACGCCGCTGGCGCGGCACGCCACGTACGTGGGGCGGGACCTGCGCGAGGCGGCCGTACGCGGGCTGGCACGGCGCCGGTACCCGCCCGAGCGGGTGGCCGCCCACATCCTGCGGGCCGTACACCGGAATCAGGCGGTCGTGCCGGTCAACCTGGAAGGCAAAATAGGCTATGCGCTGTCGCGGATTTCACCGCGGGCGATGCGTGGGCTGGCGCGGCTGGGTTGAGCGACAAGAAATCCACAAATTTGCAAGTAACGATCGCCCGTACGGGAGAAGATGAATCCGTGTCTTCGCCGCAGATGGATGACGATTGTGCCCAGCCCCAAACTCTGAGGCGGCAGCCCGCACAGCGCCGCAGCGCGCGGCGGGTCGAGCGCATGCTCGACGCCTGTGCCGAGCTGCTCGACGAGACCGGATACGAGGCCCTGTCCACCACCCGCATAGCCGAGCGGGCGGACGTGGCGATCGGGTCGGTCTACCAGTTCTTTCCCGACAAGCGGGCCATCACCCAGGAAGTCACCCGGCGCAACGTCGAGGAGTTCGTCCGGAGGGTGGACCGCAGGTTCCTGGAGGAGGACCATCGCGGCTGGTGGGAGGCGGTCGACGCGATCATCGACGAGTACGTCGACATGCACAGGACGGTCCCCGGCTTCAAGAGCCTGCACTTCGGTGACGCCGTCGACCTCAACATGCTCGACTCCGACTCCGACAACAACACGGTGATCGCGGGACGGCTGCGCGGGTTGTTCCTGACGGAGTTCGGGCTGGCCGACAGCCCGGAGCTGGACCTGGCCGTGCTGGTGGCGGTCGAGGCCGGGGACGCCGTGCTGAAGCTGGCCTTCCGCCGGGACCCCGACGGTGCTCCCGAGATCATCGACGCCGCCAAACAGCTCATCCGCGGCTTCCTGTCCCGCCAGCTGAAATCCTGGTCGCCGCCCTCATAGGGCCTTGCCGCGAAAGTACGCTCGCGCCGGCGGGAGCGCGAGCAGGACGACGACGAGCACCGAGCCCAGCGTCGTCAGCACGAGCTTGACGACGGCCGCGTAGTGCAGCCAGCCCGGCATGGCCTGCGCGGCCGCGTCCACCAGTGCCGTCACGTTGACGCGCGCCAGCACCGGGTCGCTCGCGAACATGGACTCCAGCAGCGGGGCGACCCATACCTGGCCGGGGACGATGACGACGCCGGCGACGAAGAGGATCGGGTGGAAGGTCCAGGACAGGATGCGGCCGACGCGTCTGCCGTTCAGGTTGAGCACCGCCAGAGTCGCCAGAATCAGGACGATCGCGATGGCGAACGGCAGATCCGCGACGTTCGACCCGAAGCTGATGCCGTGCTCGGCGAGGACGGAGGGCGGCACGCCCTGGCGGGCGACCTCCGCCTCGGCCGCCGCCTGCGCGCCGGCGCCGTGGACGAGGACGACGTAGGTCCCGAGCACGAACGGGAGGGCGCTCAGTAACTGCAGTGTCGCGGCCAGGACGACGCCACGCGGACGCTCGGTACGGGTTCCGGATTTCATGATGTGCTCCTCTGCGGAGACGGCTTGAACTTTGTGCAAGTCGACCGTATGCCCGCACTTGTACTAAGTGCAAGCAGGTTTTGAACTTTGTTCAAGACACCTATCCTTGGCAGATGCCGCGTGACACGTTGACCAGGGAGCAGATCATCCAGACCGCTGTCGAGGTCCTGGACGCCGAGGGTGTGGAAGGGCTCAACATGCGGCGCCTCGGCACCCGGCTCGGCTCCGCGGCCACGGCGGTCTACTGGCACGTCAAGAGCAAGGACGAGCTCCTCGTACTGGCCGCGGACGAGATGTGGGGCGAGATCGAGCTGCCGGACCCGGCCGCGGTGGGCTGGCGCCAGGCGGCCGCCGTCATGGCCCGCAACCTCCATGCGATGGTCCTCAGACACCCGTGGCTGGTGACGGCCATGAGCACGCACACCATCTACGGCCCGGGCAAGGCCCGCCACGACGACCACCTCATCGGGGTCTACGAGGCCGCCGGGTTCACCGGGCGGCAGGTGGACTGGGCGCTGAACGCGGTCTTCGTGTTCGCCCTCGGCCAGGCGCTCGGTGAGGCGTCCGACGCCGCCTTGCGCCGGCGGCTCCGCCGGACCGGTGGTGACGAGGAGGAGCGGATGCGGGCGACAGCGGAGTGGGTCGCCAAGGTCGCCGCGCAGTTCCCGAGGTTGCGGGCGCGCCTGGAAACTCCGGACGGCGACGGCCCGGACGAGAGCTTCGAGTTCGGGCTCCAGACGGTCCTCGACGGCCTGGAGGCGCGGCTGGCCGGGCAGTGAGCCGCCTGGAGGGTGCGGGCCCGGTCGTGGGGCGCCTGGACCCCGGCTGGTCGGGGTGGTGAGCTCCCTAGAGGGCCGGCAGGGTGCTCAGTTCTCCTCGATGACGTTCTGGACCTGCTTCAGCAGTCCTGGCAGCCAGGCAGGCACCTCACTGGGCCAGTGCTTGTGGCGGTCCAGCGCGGTCGCGGGCACCTGTTGGAAGCGCGGTGTGGGAGGCGTGCGCCGGCACGGCGCGGAGAACGACACCGGGCGCGCGTCCCTGGCCTCCCTGAGATCCAGCCTCGCTTCCAGCGCCCGCAGGTTACGTTCCGCGGCCTCGATGGCCTCCATCCGGGCTGACAGGTAGCCGGCCACACCGGGAACGAGGGCCGACAGGACGACCATACAGGCCAGCGCGAAGGTCATCTGCTTGGACATGCCCATCACAGCCCCTTCCGCTCGCAAGGCGCAAAGCATCCGATATATGCCCCGCGACCTGCATAAACACGCGGACTGTGAGCATGGTTGAACAAGTCGTTACCGAATTTCGCACCGACCGGCGATGTGCATTGACCGGGCAAAGCGCCGAGCGGCTCGGTAGTCTCGCGGTGTGGCGCATGTGACCCGTGAGCACCTTGATCGTCTGCTTGAGCAGGCCCTGCTGGCCGACGACCACAGTTCCCTGGCCAGTCGGCTTTACGACGTCGCGCTCGACTACTCGTCCGGCGACGTCTCCAGGGCGTCCATCCTGGTCCTCGCCGCCGAGGAGTGGCGAGCGGCGGGCCAGCCCGCGCGCGCGATGGAGTGTTTCCAGCGCGCGGTCGAGGACGGTGGCGAGGCGGGTTTCGATGCGCGTGCCGGCATTGCCGACACGCTCTTCGAGCTCGACAGGGCCGATGAGGCAAGGGAGGTCATCGAGACGATACGGGCCGAGGGCGGCGTGTCCACGGCGACCGCTCACACGATCGCCGAGACGCTGGTGGCGTACGGGGATCTGCAGGGCGGGCTCGAGTGGGCCACCCAGGCCGCGCTGGGGTCCGATGAGAGCGATCCTGAGCATGTGGCCGCGTTGCGTACGCGGTACCGCATCAGGGTCGACCTCGGTCTGCCCGAGGACGAACTGGACGCACTCGTCCACTGACCGCCGCGGCCGGCCAAGTCGGCCGGCGGTTGCGTGCGCGGCTCGGCGCACGCGGTCCATGTCGGCATGCCTGACGAAGAGACACCAGGGTCCTGAGGGGTTGGTGTGACCACGCCCCCATCCTTTTGACCGCGACGTTCGCCGCCTATGCCACCCGCCACCAGCGCACACCTATGGGTGAACACGATGTCCCACGGCGGGGTACCGCAGTGATCGGGCGCTGGACTCATGGGCGCGGCCACGTGGGCCCAGTGCTCGCAGGCGGACGGGATGGCCGCGCACGGCCGGGAGCAAGCGTGGATCAGCTGGGAGCGCTGGGTGGCGGAAGCCGAAGGGCTTTCCAGACGGTCCGGGGCGCGGGGCAAGGGTGAAGGGGCCGCGGTCGGTCGAGGTCCGCGGCCCCTTCACCAGGGGGCGCCGGGCGCGGCAGGCACGGTCCGCGCCCGGACGAGGTGGCGAGGACCCCTCACCTCAGGTTGAAGCCATTGACCAGACCCGCGAGGCCTTCCACTCCCATGACGCCGCCCGGCAGTATGGAGGTGCTCTCCAGGCCCTTCATGGCATTGGGCAACACCTCGCCGATGACCCTGGCCCCGATCTCGTGCACCGGCTTCTCGATGCCGTTCGAGTCCTTGGCGGTGATGGCCCTGCCGGCCGCCGAGACCTTGTTGTGGTGCGGCCCGTGGCCGATCGCCATCTTGTTCGGGACCCGTTCCGCCAGCTGCGTACCAGGAAGGGGCAGGGACGGCAGCGTGGGCACGTGGGCCGCGGTCGCCAGATCCTCCATCCCGGCCGGGCCCGCCTTCGAGGGGAAGAACTCGGGAGAGGAGGTCGACAGCGAGGGCATGCCCCAGGTCGCCACGATCCCGCCGAGGTCGGCGAGTCCGGGCGCCGGGTTCCCGGCCGCCATGCCGCTGATGCCGGCGTGCCTGGCCAGCTCCCCGGCGGCCATGCTGAGCTGGACGGCTTCGGGGGTGAGCACACTGGAGCCGGGAGGGCCGTCGTGCGGGTGGAGCGCCCTGCCCTCACCACAGTCCCGGCCGGCTGCGTCGGACGTCGCCACGGCGCGTCCCTTGTTCCCGCAGGCGCTCGCCTGCGTGGCTCCCACGGCGAGCCAGGTGACACCCGCGGCCAGAGCCGCTGCCGCGACGATGCTTCGGATCTTCTGGGATGGCACCGCACGCCCCCTGATCGATGTCGGTGATCTGACGAACGCCGAACGTACTCGCAGCGGGGACGGCGCGAGTGGGGCTTGTCCGAAGAGTGGGCCGGACCTTACCAAGCGGCAGGCCCGATGACCCTGTCATGACACGCCGAAGCCCGGAGATCGCGGCTGATCTCCGGGCTCCGAACGGGCTCCGAACGGCTCCGAACAGGGTCAGGCGGCTCGCTGGACGAGCAGCTCGTCGTCGCCGAGCTCGACGATGACCTTGTCGCCGTCCACGATGCCCCCCGACAGCACGGCCTTGGCCAGCTTGTCGCCGATGGCGGACTGGACCAGGCGGCGCAGCGGGCGGGCGCCGTAGAGCGGGTCGTAGCCGGTCATGGCCAGCCATTCGCGGGCCGCGGGCGTGACGTCCAGCGTCAGCCTGCGGTCCGACAGGCGCCGCGCCAGCCGCTCGACCTGCAGGTCGACGATCTGTGCCAGCTCCTCCGTCCCCAGCGCGTCGAAGAGGATCACATCGTCGAGGCGGTTGAGGAACTCCGGCTTGAACGAGCTGCGCACCGCCCCCATGACGGCTTCGCGCTTGGCGCCGTTCTCCAGCTTGGGGTCGATGAGGAACTGCGAGCCGATGTTGGAGGTGAGGATCAGGATCGTGTTGCGGAAGTCCACCGTGCGACCCTGGCCGTCGGTCAGCCGCCCGTCGTCGAGCACCTGAAGGAGGATGTCGAACACCTCGGGGTGGGCCTTCTCCACCTCGTCGAGCAGCACCACGGTGTAGGGACGCCGCCGGACCGCCTCGGTGAGCTGGCCGCCCTCCTCGTAGCCGACGTAGCCGGGCGGCGCGCCGACGAGCCTGGCCACGCTGTGCTTCTCGGAGTATTCGCTCATGTCGATCCGGGTCATCGCCCGCTCGTCGTCGAACAGGAACTCCGCCAGCGCCTTGGCCAGCTCTGTCTTGCCCACACCCGTCGGGCCGAGGAAGAGGAACGAGCCCGTCGGCCGGTCGGGGTCGGCGATGCCGGCCCGGCTGCGGCGTACGGCGTCGGAGACGGCCTGTACGGGATGCTGCTGGCCGATGAGCCGCTTGCCCAGCTCCTCCTCCATCCGCAACAGTTTGGCCGTCTCAGCCTCCAGGAGACGCCCCGCGGGGATGCCGGTCCACGACGAGATCACCTCGGCGATGTCGTCGGCCCCGACCTCCTCCTTGACCATGGCGTTCTCCGGCGGCGCGGCCTCGGAGGCGGCCTTGAGCGCCTGCTCCAGTCGCGGCACCTCGGCGTACATCAGCCGCGAGGCGGCCTCGAAGTCGCCGTCGCGCTGCGCCCGCTCGGCGGCGCCCCGGGCCTCGTCGAGCTGCTTCTTCAGCTCGCCGACCTTGTTGAGCCCGGCCTTCTCCTGCTCCCAGCGGCCGACGAGGGCGTTGAGCTCCTCCTGGCGGTCGGCCAGCTCCTTACGGAGCCGCTCCAGCCTCTGGACGGAGGCCTCGTCGGTCTCCTTCGACAGGGCCAGCTCCTCCATCTTCATACGGTCGACGTTGCGCTGGAGCTGGTCGATCTCCACAGGGCGGGAGTCGATCTCCATGCGCAGCCGCGAGGCGGCCTCGTCGACCAGGTCGATGGCCTTGTCAGGGAGGAAACGGCTGGTGATGTAGCGGTCGGACAGCGCTGCGGCGGCCACCAGCGAACTGTCGGCGATCTGCACCTGGTGGTGGGCCTCGTAGCGGCCCTTGAGCCCGCGCAGGATCGCGATCGTGTCCTCGACCGTGGGCTCGCCCACGTAGACCTGCTGGAAGCGGCGCTCCAGCGCCGGGTCCTTCTCGATGCGCTCGCGGTATTCGTCGAGCGTGGTCGCGCCGATCATGCGCAGCTCGCCGCGGGCCAGCATCGGCTTGAGCATGTTGCCCGCGTCCATCGCGCCCTCGGCGGCGCCCGCGCCGACCACGGTGTGCAGCTCGTCGATGAACGTCACGATCTGCCCGTTGCTCTCCTTGATCTCGGAGAGCACGGCCTTGAGCCGCTCCTCGAACTCGCCGCGGTATTTCGCGCCGGCCACCATCGCGCTCAGGTCGAGCGAGATGAGCCGCTTGTTGCGCAGCGACTCGGGTACGTCACCGGCCACGATGCGCTGGGCCAAGCCCTCGACGACGGCGGTCTTGCCGACGCCTGGCTCGCCGATCAGCACCGGGTTGTTCTTGGTGCGCCGGCTGAGAACCTGGACCACGCGGCGGATCTCGGTGTCGCGGCCGATGACCGGGTCGAGCTTGCCGCCGCGGGCGCTCTCGGTCAGGTCGACGCCGTACTTCTCCAGCGCCTGGTAGGTGTCCTCAGGGGTCTCGCTGGTGACGCGGGCGTGGCCGCGTACCTTCTCGAACGCGTCGAGCAGCGCCTGCGGCGTCGCGCCCTGCGATCTGAGCAGCTCGGCCGCCTGGCCGCCGTCGGTGGCCAGACCCACCAGCAGGTGCTCGGTGGAGACGTAGAGGTCCTCGAGACGGTTGGCGTGCTGGGCGGCGGTGTTCATCACCGTGAGCAGCTGGCGCGAGCTCGACGGTGCCCCCACCGTCGCGCCCTGCGCCTTCGGCAGCCCCGCGAGCAGCTCCTCCGCCCGCGCCCGCAGCGTGCGCCAGTCGGCGCCGACGGCCTCGAGCAGCGGCACGGCGGTGCCGCCGGTCTGTGAGAGCAGTGTGGTCAGCAGGTGAGCCGGAGAGATCTCCGGGTTGCCCTCAGCGGCGGCACGCCGCATGGAGCCCGAGAGCGCTTCCTGGCTCTTCTGGGTGAGCTTGTAGTCCATTCCTTCTAGGCCCCCGGTGGCAGCTCATAGCGGATCAACGCTCTGACCATCCGCATCTCGGCACGCAGGCGGTGAACTTCCTCACGCAGCCGCAGAGTTTCGTTCTCGAGCTCGAGAATCCGCTTGATACCCGCGAGGTTGATGCCCTCCTCCTGGGAGAGCCGCTGCACCTCGCGGAGTTGGATGATGTCTCTTGTGGAGTAGAGGCGGCCGCGCCCTGCCGTGCGGCCGGGACTGACCAGTCCCAGCCGGTCGTACTGCCGCAGGGTCTGCGGGTGGAGCCCGGACAACTGCGCGGCCACCGAGATCACGTAGACGGGTGTGTCGTCTGACAGGTCGAAATAATTGGCGTCCATCGGCTACTCGCTTCTGGCTCGCTGAATGAGATCAGCGCGCGGGTCCTCTCCCGCGGTCGCGGTGTTGAACTCGGTCAGGAGCTCGCGCGACTTGTCGTCGAGTGTCTTCGGCACGACCACCTCGACGCTGGCGAGCAGGTCGCCTTTCGTGCCGTCCTTGCGGGTGACGCCCCTGCCGCGCACCCGGAACGTACGCCCGTTGGGCGTGCCCGCGGGGATGCGCAACGTGACCGGCAGGCCCTTGAGGATCGGCACCTTGATCTCGGCGCCGAGCGCGGCCTCCGAGAACGTCACCGGCACGGTGATGGTCAGGTTGTCACCCGACCTGCCGAACACGGCGTGCGGCTTGACGTTGGTCTGGATGTAGAGATCGCCCGCCGGCCCGCCGTTCTCGCCGGGCGCGCCCTTGCCCTTGAGCTTGACCCGCTGGCCGTCGGCCACGCCGGCGGGGATGCGGGCCTGGATGGTGCGGGTGCTCTTGGCTCGGCCGCTGCCCTCGCACACGGGGCAGGGGTCGTCCACGATCAGCCCGCGGCCCTTGCAGTCGCGGCAGGGCTCGGAGAAGGCGAAGTTGCCCAGGTTGCGGCTGGCCGCGCCGGTGCCCTCGCAGGTGGGGCAGACCCTGGGGGTCGTGCCCGCCCGGGCGCCGGTGCCGGTGCACGCGGCGCAGGCGGCCGAGCTGGTCAGCCTGAGCGACACCGTGGTGCCCTCCACGGCCTCGGTGAACGTCAGCGCGACCTCGGACTCGACGTCCTGGCCGCGACGCGGCCTGGACGTGGTGGTGGTACGGGTCGTGCCACCGCGGTTGAACAGCCCGCCGAACAGGTCGCCGAGCCGCTCGCCGGCGCCGCCGGCGTGACTCTGCTGTCCCGTCCCGCCGAACAGGTCACCGAAGTCGAACGGGAATCCGCCACCGCCGGCCCGCTGGCCGCCCACCCCGGAGCCGAACAGCGTGCGCGCCTCGTCATACTCCTTGCGGCGCTTGCTGTCCGACAGGACGTCGTAGGCCTCCGAGACCTCCTTGAACTTGGCCTCTTTGGTCGCGTCGCCCTGGTTGCTGTCGGGGTGGTATTGCCTGGCGAGCTTGCGGTACGCCTTTTTGATCTCATCGGCGGTGGCGGTCTTGGGCACACCAAGGACGGCGTAGTAGTCCTTCTCCAAGTAGTCCTTGGTGCTCATCTAGGGCCCTTCGTCCTCGTCAGTTGTCTTCTTCGGATTGTGCGTCGCCGTTGGGCGCCGCGGGCGCGTCTTCGGGCTCGGCCACGGCCACGCGCGCCGGGCGGAGCACCCTGTCACCCATCCGGTATCCAGGCTGCAACACCTCGATCGCGGTCGGCTCGGTCACGTCCGGCGAGTAGCTGTGCATCAGCGCCTCGTGGACGGTCGGGTCGAACGGCTCGCCCTTCTGCCCGAAGGAGCTGAGGCCCAGCTTGGTGAGGGCCGCCTCCAGGGACTCCGCCACCTTCGCGAAGCCCCCGGTGAGCTCGCCGTGGTCGCGGGCCCGGCCGACGTCGTCGAGCACGGGCAGGAGCTCCACCAGCGCACTCGCGACCGCCTGCTCCCTGACCGCGGCCCGGTCGCGCTCGACCCGCCTGCGGTAGTTCACGTATTCGGCCTGGAGTCGCTGCAGGTCGGCGGTCCGTTCGGCGAGCTGGGCGGCCAGCTCGCCGTCGGGAAAGCCCGCCGCCGCCTCGGCGAACGGCTGTCCGTCCGCCTGGTCGGCGGGGGTCTCCCTGACCTGTCCCGTCTCCGGGTCGATCTTGCGGTTGTCGCGGATCACCGGCTCGTCATGCCCGTTTTCACGCGGCGGCATCACTTGTCCTTCTTCGGCTCGTCGTCAACGATCTCGGCCTCGACCACGTCCTCGTCGGCCTTCTGGCCGTCACCGGCGGACGCGTCCTGCGGGGCGCCCTCGCCACCGGCCTGCTGGCCCTGGCTCGCGGCGTAGATCGCCGAACCCATCTTCTGGCTGACCGTGGCGAGCTTCTCCGCCGAGGTGCGGATGACGTCGGTGTCGGTGCCCTCCAGAGCCTTCTTCAGCTCGGTCAGGGCGTCGTTGACCTCGGTCTTGATGTCGCCGGGGACCTTGTCGTCGTTCTCGCGGAGGAACTTCTCCGTCTGGTAGGCCAGCCCGTCCGCGTTGTTGCGGACCTCGGCCTCCTCGCGGCGCTTCTTGTCCTCCTCGGCGTACGACTCCGCCTCGCGCATCATGCGCTCGATGTCGTCCTTCGGCAGCGCCGAGCCGCCGGTGATCGTCATCGTCTGCTCCTTGCCCGTGCCCAGGTCCTTGGCGGAGACGTTGACGATGCCGTTGGCGTCGATGTCGAAGGTGACCTCGATCTGCGGGATGCCGCGCGGCGCCGGCGCGATGCCGGTCAGCTCGAAGGTCGCCAGCTTCTTGTTGTACGCGGCGATCTCGCGCTCGCCCTGGAACACCTGGATCTGCACCGACGGCTGGTTGTCCTCGGCCGTGGTGAAGACCTCGGAGCGCTTGGTCGGGATCGTCGTGTTGCGCTCGATGATCTTCGTGAAGATGCCGCCCTTGGTCTCGATGCCGAGGGACAGCGGGGTCACGTCGAGCAGCAGGACGTCCTTGACCTCGCCCTTGAGCACACCGGCCTGCAGCGCGGCGCCGATGGCGACGACCTCGTCCGGGTTGACGCCCTTGTTGGGCTCCTTGCCGCCGGTCAGCTCCTTGACCAGCTCGGTCACGGCGGGCATGCGGGTCGAGCCGCCGACGAGCACCACGTGCGCGATGTCGGCGACCTTGATGCCGGCGTCCTTGATGACCTGGTGGAACGGACCCTTGGTCCGCTCGAGCAGGTCGGCCGTCAGCCGCTGGAACTCGCTGCGCGTGAGCTTCTCGTCCAGGTGCAGCGGGCCCTCGGACGACGCCGTGATGTAGGGCAGGTTGATGTTGGTCTCGGACTGGCTGGACAGCTCGATCTTCGCCTTCTCGGCGGCCTCGCGCAGGCGCTGGAGCGCCATCTTGTCCTTGGCCAGGTCGACGCCGTGCGCGTTCTGGAAACGCTTGACGAGCTCGTCCACGACGCGCTGGTCCCAGTCGTCACCACCGAGGTGGTTGTCACCGGAGGTGGCCTTGACCTCGACGAAGCCGTGGCCGTCCTCCTGGCCGACGTCGAGCAGCGACACGTCGAAGGTGCCGCCACCGAGGTCGAAGACCAGGATGGTCTGGTCCTGCTCCTTGTCGAGCCCGTAGGCGAGGGCCGCCGCGGTGGGCTCGTTGATGATGCGGAGCACGTTGAGGCCCGCGACCGTGCCGGCCTCCTTGGTGGCCTGGCGCTGGGCGTCGTTGAAGTAGGCCGGGACGGTGACCACCGCGTCGGTGATCTTCTCACCGAGGTAGGCCTCCGCGTCCTGCTTCAGCTTCTGCAGCACGAAGGCGCTGATCTGCTGCGGCGAGAACTTCTTGCCGTCGATCTCCTGGGACCAGTTGGTGCCCATCTCGCGCTTGACCGAGCGGATCGTCCGGTCCACGTTGGTGACGGCCTGTCGCTTGGCGACCTCGCCGACCAGGACCTCGCCGTTCTTCGCGAAGGCGACCACGGACGGCGTGGTCCGCGAGCCCTGCGCGTTGGCGATGACGGTGGGCTCACCGCCCTCGAGGATCGAGACGACGGAGTTGGTCGTCCCAAGGTCGATACCTACCGCACGTGCCATGAGTACGTCCTTGTAGTCAAAGTTGAGTCGGTTGGACTCAAGTTACGGATGCCTGTCGTTGTTGTCAAACGACTTGAGCCTACTCGACTCAACCCTCGTGAGTGCGGCCGCATTCCCGATTCTGCATGACAAAGCAGACCCCCGATGCGGTGGGCGCACATCGGGGGTCTGCGTAGGGGGATGGCTCAGCTGACGGGCATGTTCGTGTCCGTCTGGATCTCAGCGGCGGTGAGTGCGCGGTTGTAGATGCGGACTCCGTCGATGAGGGCCGCTGGGGGCGACAACGCGATCAGGCCGGTCAGGAGGACGGCGGAAATCAGGCAGCGTAAAGACCGGTCTCACGGATCTCCCCATTGGAGCGTGACGTCAGCGCGGGCCCCCGACCGCCTGCTTGTTCTGATCGATGTATCGCAACAAATCGATCATTTGTCACTGGGTTGTCCGTAAGTGGACATGTCACAGTTTGGCGTGCTGTGCCTCAGGTTTTGGCGCCGTCCACGATCTTGCGCTTGCCGAGTGCCCTCTTCAGCTTCACCGTCGTGGTCTTCTCCACCGCGATCATGATGCAGGACACGTTCCTGGCCTTGGGCGCGGTGCCCTCGTACAAGGTGATCGTGACCTTCTTCGTGGTCTCCTTGACCTTGACCTTGTGCAGCACCGTGCACGGCGCGACGCCCGACGACCAGACGAGCTGGATCTTCTTGCCCTTGGAGACCGGCTTGGCCTTGGTCCAGCGGACCTTGCGGACGTTGATGGCGTCGCCCGTCGGCTTGACCGGCTCCGGTCCCTTGGTGGGGGCGGTGGTGACCGGGCTGACGGCGACGGGCGCGTCGGGCGTGGAAGACGCGGCCTGCTTGGCGGGCGGCGCTGCGGCACAACTCGTCGCGAGCACCAGGGATCCGGCCAGAAGAGTCGCTTTCGTCATTGTGCGCATACTCATGTGACGGATACCGTCCGCCTCCGGTTCAGCGTCATACCGGAGTTAGTGTGGTTCACGTGCTCCGTCAGGTCTTGCTCGCCGTCTCCAAGAGCGAACGCGCCGAGCGCGTCATCTCCACCTCGCCGCTGACCAGGGACGTGGTGAAGCGCTACGTCGCCGACGACGTCGGCGACGTGATCGACGAGCTGACCCGCAGGGGGCTGCTCGTCACCGTCGATCACCTCGGTGAGGAGGTCACGGACCCGGCGCAGGCGGCGTCGGCCGTCGGGGAATACCTGTCGCTGCTCGACCTCATGCCCGCGGGCGCCGACGTGTCGGTCAAGCTCACCGCCCTCGGGCTGCGGCTGTCGGAACAACTCGCACTCGACCACGCCGCCACCATCTGCCGGGCCGCCGCCTCCAGGAACGTCACCGTGACGCTCGACGCCGAGGAGCACGACACGATCCCTGGGCTGCATTCCGTGCACGCCGCGCTGCGCAGGGAACATCCGGACGTGGGCGTGGTGGTGCAGGCGTACCTGCCGGAGGCGCTCGAGCGGTGCGAGAAGCTCGAGGGTGCGCGGGTCCGCCTGTGCAAGGGCGCCTACACCGCTCCCGGCGCCTACACCCGGCCTGCCGACATCGATCGTTCGTTCGTCCGCTGCCTGAAGATCCTCATGGCCGGCACCGGCTACCCCATGGTCGCCACGCACGATCCCCGGTTGGTGCGCATCGCCTCCACGCTGGCCGTCCTGTCCGGGCGCGACGTGACGGGCTTCGAATACCAGATGTTGTACGGCGTCCGGCCCGACGAGCAGACCCGCCTGGCCAGCCTGGGCGCCCAGATGCGCGTCTACGTCCCGTACGGCTCCGACTGGTACGCCTACCTCATGCGCCGCCTCGCCGAGCGCCCCCGCAACCTGACCTTCTTCCTCAGATCGCTGATGTCGCGCCGCTGACCCACCGCCGGGCCGACCGGCGTCCATCCCTCCGCCCCGCCCCTTCTGCGCCTGAGGGCCGGGCCCCGCCTCCGCCCTCCGCCGGACGACGGTGGGGAGTGCGTCCGATGCGCGGGCCGGGTGTTAGTAGGCTGCCAGCGTGATTGCGATTCTGGGCACGGGCAAGATGGGCGAGGCTCTGCTGTCCGGTCTCCTGCGGGCCGGGTTCAAGCCGGGCGACATCATGGCGACCACCCGCCGCTCCGAGCGGGCACAGGCGCTGCGCGAGACGTACGGCGTCCGCACCGTCTCCAACTCCGAGGCGGCCAAGGCGGCGGACACGCTGATCCTGGCCGTCAAGCCGCAGGACATGGCCACGCTCCTGGCCGAGATCGCCCCCTACGTTCCCGCCGACCGCCTGGTGATCAGCGCGGCCGCCGGCATCACGACGTCGTTCGTCGAGCAGCGGCTCGGCGTCGACGTGCCCGTGGTCAGGGTGATGTCCAACACACCCATCAGGTTCGACGAGGCGATGAGCGTGATCTCGGCGGGCGCGCACGCGGGTGAGGAGCACCTGAAGCTGACGGAAGACCTGCTCAAGCCCGTCGGCAAGGTGCTGCGCATCCCGGAGTCCCAGCAGGACGCCGCCACGGCGCTGTCCGGCAGCGGCCCCGCCTACTTCTTCTACCTGGTGGAGGCCATGGTGGACGCGGGCATCCTGCTCGGCATGCCGAGGGCCGCCGCGCTCGACATGGTCACCCAGTCCATCGTCGGAGCGGCCGTGATGTTGCGCGACTCGGGCGAGCACCCGGTCATCCTGCGTGAGGCCGTCACCTCGCCGGGCGGCACGACCATCGCCGCGATCGCCGAGCTGGAGCGGCACAGCGTGCGGGCGGCGTTCCTGGCCGCCATCGAGGCGGCCCGCGACCGCGGCCGCCAGCTTGCCTCCGGTTAAGAGCTGAGAGCTCACTGAGAGCCGGTCGGCGGCCCGGCCGTACCGGCTCATACGATGTCTCGGGTGACGTTACGTCGCGGCATCGCGCCGCTGCTCGTCCTCTTAACACTGACCGGCTGCACGTCCGAGGAGCCGTCGAGCGTCCAGGTCGGCGACGTCAGGCGTGCCCCGGTCACCGAGGTCGTCGAGGCTCCCGCCACGGTGGGCGCACGGGCCTCGGCCACGCTGCGCTCCCCAGCACAGGGCACGATCGCCAAGCTGTACGTCCGCGAGGGCGACCGCGTCCGCAAGGGCGACATCCTGGCCAAGATCCGCTCGCCCCAGGCCCAGAGCCAGCTCGAGCAGGCCCGCCAGGCCTCCAAGATGGCCGCCCCCGCGGGTGCCGCCATGCCGAGCGTGCGCCTGCCGTCGCTCGACACCAGGGCGTTCGACCGCAAGGTGGCCGCCCACTTCGCCAAGGCACGCAAGGAGGCGAAGAAGGTCGAGGACGCCAGGGCCCGCAAGCAACTGCTCCAGGCCATCGACCTGGCCCAGCAGCAGCACAAGGCACAGACCAAGGCGCTCGCCACGGTCACCACCCAGCTCAACCGCTCCATCAACGGCATCCTGTCCGGCGTGACCAGCGGCCTGTCGAGCTCCATGGCCTCGCTGCAGGCCGCCTCGAAGTCCCAGGCCAAGGCCGCGGTCAAGGCGGCGGAGAGCACGGTCAAGTCGCTCACGATCAAGGCGCCGTTCGGCGGGGTCGTCACGCTGGGCCGCGTGTCCGGCGGCGGTGGAGGCGGCGGCGTCGAAAGCCTGCTCAGCCAGCTCCCCGGCGGAGGCGGGCAGCAGCTGCCGTCCCTGCCCTCGGGCGGCTCCTCGGGCGGGACCCCGGTGGCGACGGGGGTGCCCGTCTCGGCGGGCGACACGATCGTCACCGTCACCGACGTCTCCACGCTCCTGCTCGACGCCGACGTCGACGAGACGGACGTGCTGCTGGTGAAGAAGGGCGTGAAGGCCGCGGTCGAGCTGGACGCGGTCCCCGGGGCCACGTACACGGCCGTGGTCACCGGCATCGGCGTCACGCCGAAGGAGGGCACCACGGGCGGCGTCAGCTACCCGGTGCGGCTCACGCTCGGCGACGGGGTGTTCGACGACGGCTCTGAAGCGCCCACCCCCAAACCGGGAATGAGCGCGGTCACGCGGCTGACCGTGCGCGAGTCGCCGTCCGCCGTCTCGGCGCCTGCCTCGGCCATCGTCTCCAGCGGGCGCGAGAGCGTGGTCTGGGCGATCAGGAACGGCGTCGCGGAGCGGCGCGTGGTCAAGCTGGGCGCGCAGGGCGACGCGGTGGTCGAGGTGCTGAGCGGGCTGTCCGTGGGCGACCGGATCGTGGTCAAGGGGGCGGACTCCGTACGGCAAGGGCAGCGCCTGCCATGACGCCGGCCATCGAGGCGGTGGACCTCACCAGGCGATATCAGCTCGACGGCGTGGCCGTGGAGGCGCTGCGCGGCGTCTCGCTGACGATCGGACAGGGGGAGTTCGCCGCGATCCTGGGCCCGTCCGGCTCCGGCAAGTCCACGCTCATGCACCTGCTCGGTTGCTTGGACCGGCCCACCTCGGGGGTGCTCAGGATCAACGGGGTGGAGATGTCGGGTTTGTCGGACACTGCCTTGGCGGACCTGCGGAACAGGACGATCGGCTTCGTCTTCCAGTCCTTCCACCTGCTGGGGCGGACCACCGCGCTGGACAACGTGGCGCTGCCGCTGGTCTACCGCGGAGTCGGCAGGTCCGAGCGGCGGGACAGGGCGCGGGCGGCGCTGGAGTCGGTCGGGCTGGGACACCGCATGGGGCACCGGCCGTCCCAGATGTCCGGCGGCGAGCAGCAACGTGTGGCCATCGCCAGGGCGCTGGTCGGCGAGCCCAAGGTGCTGCTGGCCGACGAGCCGACCGGCAATCTCGACACCGCCAACGGCGCCGAGGTGATGGGCATCCTCGACCGGCTCAACAGCGACCGGGGTGTAGCCGTGGTGCTGGTCACGCACGAACCGGAGGTCGCGGCCCACGCCAGGCGCCAAATCCACGTGCGTGACGGGCTGATCGAGAAGGACACCGCGTGACATCGCGGCGGAGCGCCGTCGCCTGCCGAGGCGTCGGGCGACCGAGTCCGCCTCACGGAGTGAGGCCATGGGCAGGCGGTGGCGTCGGGCGACCGAGTCCGCCTTACGGAGTGAGGCCATGAATACTGGTGAGGCGCTGGCCATGGCGCTGGAGGCGTTGCGGGTCAATCGGCTGCGTAGCGTGCTGACCATGCTCGGCGTCATCATCGGCGTGCTCGCCGTGGTGATCCTCGTCGCCATCGGCACCGGTGCGAAGGACGAGATCGAGAAGCAGATCTCCGGCCTCGGCACCAACATCATCCTGGTGGTCCCCGGCCGCATCAGCCTGGGCGCGGCGCCGACCCAGAGCAAGCTCAACCTGGCCGACGTGGCGTACGTGCGGCGCGTCGTCGGCGACCCGTCGAAGGTGACGGTCTCGCTGCAGTCGGGCGAGACCGTGCGCGTGGGCCGGACGGAGGCGTTCGTCACGGTGGTCGGCACCGACCAGAACCTCGTCAACATCTTCGATCGACCGGTCGAGAAGGGCCGCCCGCTGAGCGAGACCGACGTCGACACCCGCCGCCGGGTGGCGGTGCTCGGCTCGGAGGTGGCCGACCGCATGTTCGGCGACCTCGACCCCATCGGGCGGCAGGTGACGATCTCCGGGGCCAGGTTCCGCGTGGTGGGGGTTTACGCCGAGGTCGGGCAGACGTTCGGGCTCTCCCGTGACCAGGAGATCCACATCCCGGTGACCACGGCGCAGCGGTTGTTAGGGCTCGAGCGGATCAACGGGATGGCCGTCGGCGCCTCCGGGCCCGACGAGATCGACCCGCTGTCGGACAAGGTGACGGCCGCACTGCGGTCCCGTTATCCGGGTGAGCAGTTCTCCGCGGTCACGCAGACCGCGTTGCTCGGCACGATCGGCAGCGTGCTGGGCATGCTCACCGGCGTGCTGGCCGCCATCGCCGGCATCTCGCTGCTCGTCGGCGGGGTGGGCGTGTCGAACATCATGCTTGTCAGCGTGCGTGAGCGCACCCGTGAGATCGGGCTGCGCAAGGCGCTGGGGGCCAGGCAGCGCGACATCCTGGCCCAGTTCCTCATCGAGGCGGTGCTGCTGACCACGATCGGCGGTCTCGTCGGGATCCTGATCGGGGTGGGCGGCTCGCTGGCCATCGCCGCGTTCACCGAGGTGCCGGCCTCGATCACGTGGTGGTCGATCGCGCTGGCCTTCGGGGTGTCGGCGGCGGTCGGGGTGTTCTTCGGCGTGGCGCCGGCGCGGCGGGCGGGCAAGCTGGACCCCGTCATCGCACTCCGCGCGGAGTAGGCGGGCGGAGTGCGGTCCGGCCCGATTGGGTCATCGCACTCCGCGCGGAGTAGGCGGGCGGAGTGCGGTCCGGCCCGATCCGGTCGTCGCACTCCGCGCCGAGCAGGCCGGATTACGCGTCGCGGCGCTGCATCAGCGCCGCGCCCGCGATCATGGCCACGGCGACCCAGGCCAGATAGACGCCGAAGCCGCTCCACGGGCCCAAAGAGCCGCCTTGTTGCGGGCCGGACACGACGAGCAGGCCGGCGTTCGTCGTGAAGTATTCGGCCACGGTCCTGCCCCACTCGCCCGGGAGCTGGTTCGCCACCGTGGGAAGCACCATCATCAGCGCGATGGCCGTCACGAGCGCGCCCGGTGTGTGCCGGATGAGCGTGCCGAGGCCGAGCCCGAACAGGCCGCACGCGGTCAGGTAGAGAGTGGACGCGAGCGCGGCCCGCGCCACTTCGCCCATCTCGATCGACGGCGGTTGGGAGATGGCCAGGCCGACGCCGATCGCGGCCGCCGCCGCGACCGCGGAGACGACCAGTGACGTGGCCGTGAAGATCACGATCTTGCCGGTCAGCAGGCTCATGCGCCGCGGCACGGCCATGAGCGACGTGCGGATGCCGCCGGTGCGGTATTCGCTGGAGATCACCAGCACACCCAGCGTGGCCATGGCCAGTTGGGCGAACAGGATGCCCGTCAGGCCCATCATGACCGCGTCCTCGCCGGTGGGCGGCCCGCCGGGGTTGTTCTTCGTGGCGGCGGTGATGAGCGCTGACATGCCCGCCATCAGCGCGACGGTGACGGCCAGCGTCCACACCGTCGAGCGGACCGAGCGGATCTTGGTCCATTCGGACCTGAGGATATCGATCATGACGAGAACTCCAGGCTGTCCTTGGTCAGCTCCATGTAGGCCGCTTCGAGCGAGGGCTGCACGTATGTCAGCTCCTCCAGCGGCAGGCCGGCGCGCGCCGTCAGCGTGCCGATCTCGATCGGGCTCATCGCGGTCACCCGCAGGTGGTCGGGATGCAGCTCAGCCACCTTGAGGAGCTCGGCCACCTCGGCCAGCCGGGGCGAGCGCACGCGCACGTATCCCTGCGAGCTGCGCCCGATGAACTCCTCCACGCTCGTGTCGGCGATGAGCTCGCCCTTGCCGATCACGATCAGGTGGTCGGCGGTCTGCGCCATCTCGCTCATGAGATGGCTGGAGACGAACACCGTCCGTCCCTCGGCCGCCAGCTTGCGCATGAGCGTGCGGATCCACAGGATGCCGTCCGGGTCGAGCCCGTTGACGGGCTCGTCGAAGAGCAGGATCTCCGGGTCGCCGAGCAGCGCCGCGGCGATGCCTAGCCGCTGCGACATGCCCAGCGAGAACC
>NZ_VCKY01000117.1 GCF_005889735.1 Nonomuraea turkmeniaca | reverse complement strand
GATATGTTTTAGGGTCTCGTGGGCTCGGAGATGTTTATAAGAGACAGGCACTAAGGGACGGCTACGCGAGCGCAGCCCTGCGCCGTGCCACGAGCCACTCGTAGCGTTCGGCGAAGGTTTCCTCGTGGTCGGCGACGACAGAGACGACGGCGGCGATCGCCTTCGGCGGAAGCAGCACGTCGAAGATGGCGACGCGGACGCTGTCGTAGGCGTGGGCGGCGTCGCTCTCGTCGTACAGGCGCATCGTGGCGATGCCGTCGTCTTCGTTGACGGCGATCTCGATGTGCTGCTTGCGGTAAGTGACCACGTGCAGCGACGTCAGGTCGCCGCGCGCGTGGATGTCGCGGACGCCGTCGTCGAAGCCGAGGCTCTTCAGCTCCTTGGCGAGGTGGCCGTGGAACGGCAGGCGCTCGAAAACCACGAGGTTCCCTTTCGGGTGGGCAGAGGGGGCGAATGGCGAACGGGAACCACTTCCCCCGTTCAACGACATTGACAGTACAGGATGGTTATTTCTGATGTCCATTTGGCGGTAGCTCGGGCGGGGCGGCGAGGGATTGTTCCAGCTCAACCAGCTTCTCCCCGTCGGGCCCCTCATGCTCGACCAGCAGCGCGAGCACCGCGAGCTGGTCGCGCGGGATGAACGCGCCGCCCCGCCCTGACCTCATCGCCGCCGGAAGCGGGGCCAGCACCGTGGTGAACGTGGCCAGCCGCGCCCGCAGTCGCTTGACCTCACGGTCCTGACGGGCTCGGCCGACCCGTACGCCGATCAGGTATGTCAGCGTGGCCACGGCCGCCACGACCGGCGTGACCGCGATGGCCCACTGCACCATCGCGACGGCGGTGTCCGTGCCCGGCAGCTGCGCCATCATGACGGCTCCCAGTGCTCGGTCAGGTAGTGGCGTCTCCAGGCGGCGAGCGCGGCCTGCTCGTGCGGGGCCGGCTGCCAGCTTCTCCGCAGCGCGCACGACAGCATGCAGCGCCACCTGGCGGAACGAGGCGACGGCGCCGCGGCAGGGGCGAGGGTCGTGACCATGCCCGGACGTGTAGCCGAAACAACGGCTTACGTCGCATTGCCCAGGTCAGAGCGTTGCAGCTCTCGTGCGCGCTGCCGTGTCGGCGGCGTTGCGCGCCCGTGATCCGACGGGCCGCGACGTAAACCGGCCGACTACCTACTGTGCACGCCGGGTCCCCAACCCGACACGCCGAGCCCCTCGCGGGGCGGGCGTGATGAGTGGCTGGGAGGACCCCTGTGGGTGCCGAGAACGTCTTTACCGCGCAGACAGCCCGGTTGTGGCTGGGGCCGGTGGGCACGATCGCGCCGGACGGCCCGACGGTGGCCATGCCTGAGGGCTGGTACAACGTCGGAATGTTCACGCCGGACAGCCTGAACTGGAGCACCGATCCTCAATTTGAGGAAACGAGGGCCCACCAGAGCAACTTCCCCGTCAAGCGCTGGCAGACCGAAGACAACGCCACCTTGGAAGTTGATCTTCTGGAGTGGACTCTGCAGTCGTTTCAGGCGGTCTATGGCGGTGGGAGCATCGAGCAGATCACGCCGACCGGCGGCGGAACGCCGTACTACAAGTTCACCCCTCCGGCCATCGGCCAGCGCGTCGAGATCGCCGCCTGCCTGGAGCTCGGTGACGGCCCCCTGCGCCGCATGCGGCGGATCATCCCGCGGGCGGAGCAGGCGGAAGGCGTCGAGCAGACCTTCGAGAAGACAAGCTCTTCGACGCTGCCGCTGCGGCTGAGTGTGCTCGGCTCGGACGTGGGTGCGCCTTACTACGACGTCATCGCCCAAAGCTGGGCGGCCTTCGCCCCGCCAGCCACTCCGCCAGCCGGCAATTAAAGCTTGCAGGCTTAAATCGATACAGGTGTAGACGGTGGCCCGACGTAACCCGGCCTCGTCCTCGTGGGCGTGAACCTTTGCTGGTTCACGCCCACGAGGCGTTCCCCGCCCTGCGCGGGCCGCCCTGGCGGCGAAGCGACGTAAGCCCCGGCGATCTCTACCTTCCAGCGGCACATGTCACCCGCCTGCATATGAGGAGCTCACGGGGATGCTCGACCTGGATGCCGCCCGCGCCGAACGCACTGCCGCCGGCGACCCCTTCCCGCTGCGGTTCCGCGGCCAGATCATCTGCACGCTGCCGCCGGAGCTGCCACTGGACGCGCTGGAGCCGCTGACAGAGATTGACGTGGACATCGCGCTCATTTTCCGCACCGCCATCGACGCGTTCAAAGGCCAGGACGCTGACGCGGCCACCGTGTCCGTCCTGGACACGGTCATCGACCTGCTGGTGATGAACAAGAAGCTGCCCGACGAGGTGCTCGAAGCCGTCAAGAAGATCGGGCGCCGCCTCATGGGCGACCAGGGGTACGAGGCGTTCATCGCGGCGCGCCCGTCAGTCCCGGACGTGATCGCCCTCGGCAAGGGCCTGATGAGCATCTATGGGCTGCGCCTGGGGGAATCCCCGAAGTCCTCCGCCATCTCCAGCGGTGGGACGACATCGACGCAGACTTCGCCCACCACTACCCCCATGTTGACCTCCGCGGACTCTGGCGAGCCCCCGGCCAGCCCGGATTCCTCGGAGTCCGTCGCTTCCTAGCTCTTGTCAACCGTCTCCCCCACGACGCGCTCGTGCACTCGACGCCCGACCAGCGGGCCGACCCGTGGGACCGCAAGGACGAGCTGCTCGCCCAGCTCGGCGAGGAGATCGGCGTCCTGGCCGCCGATCACCGCAGGAAGAAGCCGCGCACGTTCCGCCGGCCGGACTGGGTGAAGAAGGCATCTCGCGCCGGAGCAGGCCAGAGCGGCATGGACCGGGCGTTCGCCGTCATGGCGGCAACCGCTCAGACGATCACGTGAGGCGCGGGCCCGGCCAGGCCATTTAAGCCTGCAAGCTTGAAAACCCGGCTGGGGTCCGCGCCTACACCGGCGTGACCTGCACGTACGTGCCGGCGCGGACGCGCATCTCTGCGGTGGTGATCCGCCACATCACGTCGTCGACGTAGACGGCGCTGCCCGCGCCGTGCCCGTCGCTCACTTCCATGCCGACCTGTACGTACATCTGGGCGGCGTTGTCCGGGGCGACCACATCGAGCACGAACTGCGTCCACTGCCCGGCGGGCAGGGGGCGCAGATCCGCCGCGTCCGCTATCTGCTGGTCGTTCGCGTCGTACCACGAGATCGACACGCCGCACCGCGGGTGGCCGGTCGGTGAGTAGATCCAGCCGCTCAGATGCCATGTGCTAGCCGGCGCGATGTCCAGCCAGTTGTAGATGACGGCGCGGCCGTCGTCCTGGGCGGTGATCTTGCCGGCGTACGTGCCGCTGTGGACGAAATCGGTGCTTTCGATGTCGATGTCGGCGCCGCTCAGCGACCATTGGAGGAAGTCCTCGAACGTCGCCGGGTTGGCAAAATAGATGAGGGCGGCCTCGAGGCTGATGACGCTGGGTTCTCTGGCCAGGATCAAGCCCTCCGCCGCGGCCACGGTGCCCATGTTCGTCGTCCCGAGCAGGTCCTCTCCCCAACCCGCGTACGTGACGTTTCTCCACGGCCATCCGTCGGCGTCCACCGTCAGCACGGTCAGGGGCCCTGGAGCGGCCGTCGCTGGCCCCATCAGCCGGACGTCGTACCAGGTTCCCAAGCCGCCGGTGATGTCCACGTGCAGGTTGAGGCGATGCAGGCCGGGCGGCACGGGAATCGATAGGCCAGGGACTTCTTCCCAGTAGCCGATGTTGGTGTGGACGAAGTCGGACGTCAGGGCCGTCCGCGTGGACGGGGCCAGGACTCCCACGTTTCCCTCATGGGTCAGCTGGCGCAGCTTGCCGTCCGGGCACGGGTATAGGACCACCTCGCCCTGGGTCGGCGGTGCCGGCGTGGCCGCGATCACGGGGAGGCGGGCGGCGGTCAGGCGGCGCATCGGCGGCTTACGAGGTGAAGTGCGGCAGGGTGAGCGGCGGCAGGCATGCGGGTGTGTCCTTCTTCTTAAATGCGGCCCAGTGGCGGCTGGCGTGCTCGGTGCCAGGAAGGGTCAGGACCGCACCAGGACGCGGATCGCGCCGGCGCCGACCGGGATGTCTGAGCGGACGGTGATCGTGTTGGCGTCCGGGCGATCGACCACGTCGAGATGTACGTCGGCGCCCGTGGCGACCTCGAAGAACGACACCGCGACGTCCTTGGTGCCGAGGTTGTGCGTTATGGCCTGACCCTCGCCCGCGGATAAGGCGGGCAGGTCGGCGGCGTAGGAGCCGCCGACGCCGAGCGCGGCCCGCGCGCCCGCTGGCGTGGTCGCGCCGGTGCCGCCCTGGGCGACCGACACGAGGCCGACGCTGATGCTGTCATCGGTGACGACGATGCTGGCGTCGGCCGCGGCCACGTTGATCATCTGGCCGTTCTGCACCAGACCGGCGCCCGCGCCGACCCCACCAGTTCCGCCTCCGGTGAACTGCGCCCACGTGATCGGGCTGGCGTTCACCGTGATGGGTTCGTCGTTGGAGATGGCCCATCCGGTGTCTGCCGCCGTGCCCGCGGAGACGAACACGAACGTGTTCGGCGCCAGCAGATCTCCGGTCCGCTGCCAGGCGTCGGCCGCGGCCACGTACAGGCCGTTCTGGCTCGCGTCGGTCTGGTCCTTCACCAGGACGCGATCACCGGCCTGGAGCGTCACACCGTCAATCTGTTGCAGCCCGGACAGGGCGATGTTCGTCGTGGTGGCGACCCGGACGGCCGGTTTGACGCTGATGCCGGCCGCGGCCGCCTGGACGTCGGCCAAGCGGGCCGCGTCGCTGGGGTTCATGGGCGCGCCCAGCCCGGTGAGGCGGTAGCCGGCCAGGGCGATGTCGGCGGTGGGCGCTGCCATCTGGTCGAGACGGGTCGCTCGGACCTGCTGCACGAAGTCGGAGATGGTCGACGCCGGTTGGGTGCCGGTGTGAGCGGAGCGCGCGAGCGGATTCACCGCGAGCTTCGACAGCGAGATCCCGGCGCTGGCCGCGATCTTCGCGTCGGTGATGGCGCCATCCCGGACGTCGTCGAACGCGATCCAGGTGCCGGCTGGGGTGCGCCACTTCGCGCGGCCGCTTCCGCTGTCCCCCCACATCTGGAACGGGACGGGCTCTGCCGGTTCGGCTCCGGATGTCTCTGGCACAAGGCCCACGACGGGGATCTTGTTGAGGCGCTGCTGGCTGTACCAGTTCGGCACCGTGTCCTCCTGTTTTCTCAGGTCAGCCGCAGCAGCCCGGTCATCGGCATGTGCCAGAAGACACGAACGATGGCGGGCGTGGGGAAGGTGACGTCGCCTTCGATGCGGTCGCCGCCATGGGTGTAGCTGGTGACGTTCGGCTGCCGGGTCAGCTCGTGGCTGACCTCCCATACCTGAGCCGGCACGGCGATGACGTAGTCGCGCTGGTAGGCGCCACCTTCCGGGCCCGGTGGGCCGCTCTCCCCTGCCGGGCCCGGAGGTCCAGCAGGGCCTTGCAGCCCGGGCACGCCGACGCGGACCACGGTCGTGTGTTCGTCCACGTGGACGACGGTGCGGCGTTCGACGCTGGTGATCACCTGCGTGTCACCGCCGCGTCGACGGTGACGACTCCCTGCAGGAGCCGCGTGGGCGTTCCGTCAGGGCTGATGATCAGCAGGTCGTATTCGGCGGCTGGCCAGGTGAACGCCGCGGTGACCGTCGCGGGAATCCGCAGACTGATCCGTCCGGCGGGGCCGTCGATGACGATACCGCCGGATGCGGTGTCCAACCGGTGAAGCAGCGTCTCGGAGCCGGCGTGCGGTCGCACGTCCATCTGACCGGTGTAGCCGTCCAGGTGGACGGGGCCGTTCTCGTCATTCACGTGCAGCTCGTGGGCGAAGGCTGAGCCTTGCTCGATGAGCAGCGGAAGGTGCGCGGCAGTCACGGCGGATCATGGTGCCGGGACGCTGCGTTAACGTCTCGGCGTCGCTGCTTGGGTTTCAAGCTTGCAGGCTTTAGTTACCCGGTCGGGCGCCTGTACAAAGTAGATCCGTTTCGGTTGCTGCCTCCAGGACGTAAGGCCCCGAATAGGTCACTCTCGCCTGCGGATTTCCCCGGGGGGCGAGGGTGCTATGACCGATGCAGGCGATGTCGAGGGGATCGACGGCGGCGTCATCAGCATGGACGTCGTCGCGGACGCCTCGACGCTCAAGCCGAAGAAGCTGCAGCGGGAGATCGACACTCGGCTGAAGTCGGTCCAGGCGACCATTCAGGCGAAGCTGGACACCAAGCGGCTGCTGGCCGACCTCGACGCGGTCGAGGACCTGACCTCGCGCATCGACGATATCCGGCTGCGAGCCACGCTGGACACCGAGCGGGTTCGTTCCGACCTGGAGCGGACGCTGCGCGAGAGCTCCGGCCGGGAGCTTCGTGTTGGTGTCACGCCGGACGTGGACGCCGGCCGGTTGCGGGCCGAGGTCGAGGCGGCCGCGCGGGATGCGCGAGCGCAGGTGATCGTTGAGGTTGAGGCGCGGCTGGAGCAGGCGCATGCCCAGATCGCGGCGATGCGCAGAGAGATCGACGACTTACGGCAGAACGCTCGCCGGAACCCGATCACCATCCCGGTGCGGGACACCAGCGAAGCGCGCGCCGCGCTGTCGATCCTCACCAGTCTCGCCGGCGTGGCGTCCAAGGGTGCCGGGCTTGGCCTGCTTGCCGCGGCTGCGGCGGCCGCCGGCGGTGGCCTGCTCGCGCTGGCGGCCAGCGCGGGGCAGGCCATCGGCCTGATCGGCGTTCTTCCGGGGATCGCGGCGGCGGCCGGGCAAGGGCTGGGCGCGCTGCTGCTGGGCTTTTCCGGGATCGGTGAGGCGGTGTCCGCCCTCGGTGCTCAGCAGGCCGCGGGCGGGCAGGCGGCCAGCGCGTACGCCGCGGCGCAGGAAGCTGCGGCCGACCGGATCAAGCAGGCCCGTCGCGCCGTCCGCGACGCGGCCGAGGCCGAGGCCGCCAGCCAGGACCGGATCAAGGAAGCCCAGGAGCGGGTCAGCGAGGCCCGCAGGCGCGTCGCCGAGGTCGCCGAGGAGTCGGCCGAGCGGCTGCGTGACGCGGCCCGGTCGGTGGAGCTGGCCGAGCGGCGGGTCGCAGAGGCGCATCGCGACGCGCAGCGCGCCGTTGAGGCACTGACGGAGGCGAGGCGGGCGGCGCAGGAGCGCCTTGAGGATCTTGCTCTGGCGGAGAAGGGGGCGGCGCTCGACGAGGAGGCCGCCGAGATCGCCATCAAGCGCGCCAAGGAGCGGCTGGAGCGAGTCCTCGCTGACAGCGACAGCTCTGACCTGGACAAACAAGAAGCTGATCTTGCGTACCGGCAGGCGGTGTTGCGCCTGGAGGAGGTACGGGAGCGCAACGCGGACCTCGCCGAGGAGAAGGCCGAGGCGGACGCGAAGGGGGTCGAGGGCAGCGACGAGGTGCAGGCCGCCCTCGAAAGGATCAAGGACAGCCAGCAAGCGGCTCGTGACGCAGAGTACGCGCTTGGGGAGGCGCGCGAGCAGGCGGCGAAGGCGGCGGTCGATGCCGCCAAGGCCGAGCAGGCCGCCCGCGAATCGGTCAGAGATGCCGAAAAAGAGGTAATTCAGGCACGCCGGGAGGCGCGGAACGCGGCCGAACGGCTGGCCGACGCCCAGGCCGAGTTGATCAAGGCCCAGAAGGCCGCCAAGACCGCCGCCACCCAGCAGAGCGGCGCGACCAGCGCCGCGGCCACCGCCATGGGCAAGCTGACCAAGGAAGGGCGCGACTTCGCGCTCTTTGTGGTGGGCAAGCTGAAGCCCGCCGGCGAGGCGATCCGCGACGCGGTGCAGCGCAACATGCTGCCCGGCATCCAGGCCGGTCTCGCAGCAGCACTTGGTCTGGCCAAGACCGTCGAGAAGGGCATGGCCAAGACCGGCTCGGCGATCGGCAAGGTCTTCCGCGAGGACTTCGCCGCCCTGGTCTCGGACCCGCAGACCAAGCTGGACATCGCCGCCATCATGGACGGCAACGCCAAGGCAACCGGCGCATTCGGCCGTGCCGCGGTGTCCGGCTTCGGCGGCCTTCTCAAGATCGTCCGCGTGAGCATGCCGTACGTGACGCGGTTCGCCGACGGCGTCGAGACGCTCGCCCAGCGGTTCGAGGACTGGACGAAACGCGTCAGCGCGGGCGGCAAGGACAGCGAGCTGGCGGGCTACTTCGACGCCGCGTGGCAGGCCGCATCACGGCTGTGGCGGATCATCAAGGGCGTCGGTGGCGGACTGCTCGGCATCATCAAGCTCGCGGCCCCCTCCGGCGGCACGCTGCTCGAGGACCTGGCGGTCGCGGCCGAGGAGTTCGCCGCCTGGGTCAACCAGCCGGAGGTGCAGGCCCAGTTCACCCAGTTCTTCGAGAACCTGGTCCCACTGCTGCAAAAGGCCGGAACGCTGCTGGTCAGCGTCGTGAAGTTCGTCGGCGCCCTCGTCGCGAGCATCGTCAACAGCGGCGTCCTGAACTGGTTCGTCGACGTGCTGCAGGCGATCGTCACCAAGCTCACCGAGTGGGCCGACACTCCCGTGATCGGCGAGATCCTCAAGTGGACCCTGCTGATCGGCGGCCTCGCCCTGGCTGTCGCGACGCTTGTCGGCAAGCTGTCGTTCCTGCAGAAGGGCCTTGGGTTCCTGCTGAAGCCGTTGCTGGCCACCGGCAAGGCGATCGTGAAGCTGACCGGCGCGGCGAAGTCGTTCGGCAGCGGCGGCACCGGCGACGACGGCGGCGGCAGTGATGACAGCGGCGGCAAGAAGCGGTCGACTGGCAGTTCCTCCCGTACCAGCGGCTCGGCCCGTCAGGGCGGGGGCTCCGATCACGGTGGCGGCTGCGGGTGCGGGTGCGGCGACGACGGCTCGGACAAGGCGTCGAAGAAGACCAAGAAGTCCGCGAAGAGCAGCAGCACCGGCGCGGACGTCGATCTGCCGGACCGCGACGGCAAGACCAGCACCGCCGGCAAGCACCGCAAGACCACCACCGCGGCCAGCAGCGGTGCGAAGGTGGCCGCCGGCGCCGGCAAGGTCGCCGACAGCAGCGGCATCATCGGTAAGGTCGCCAGCGCCGCCAAGACGGGCGCCACCGCGCTCGGCCAGTACACGGTCGCGCTGGCCAAGGCCGGCGGCACAGCGCTGATGACCGGCGTGTCGAAGGCGTCGACCGTGCTGTCCACCGTCGGCGGCGCCGCCGTGCAGGGCGCGGCCAAGCTCGGCTCTCTTGCGCTGTCGTACGGCAGGGTGGCACTCCAGGCAGGACTGGCCCAGGGCAAGCAGCTCCTCATGGCGGCTGCGACCGGCGTGGTCAAGGTCGCCACGGTCGCTTGGACGGCCGTGCAGTGGCTCCTCAACGTGGCGCTCAACGCCAACCCCATCGGGCTGATCGTGCTCGCCATCGCCGCCCTCGTCGCCGGTGTCATCTGGGCGTACAACAACGTCGACTGGTTCCGCAACGCGGTGGACACCGCTTGGAAGGCGATCTCCACGGCCGTGCAGTGGGCCTGGAACAACGTGCTCAAACCGGCGTGGGACGCCATCTGGGGCTTCCTGAAGAACACCCTCGGCCCCGTCTTCACCTGGCTATGGAACTCGGTGATCAAGCCTGCGTGGGACGGCATCACCAAGGCCGTGCAGACGGCCTGGACCACCTACATCCAGCCCGCCCTGCAGGCGCTGCGGAACTTCCTCGTCAACGATCTTGGTCCGAAGTTCATGTGGTTCCACAACACGATCGTCAAGCCCGCGTTCGACGCGATCGGCTCGGCGATCTCGTTCGCGTGGAACAAGGTCATCAAGCCAGTTTTGTCCTTTTTGTGGGACTTCATCACCAAGACGCTCCCGGATGGCTTCTCCAAGGGCATCGCCGCAGTGGAGAAGATCTGGAAGGGCCTGCAGGACATCGCCAAAGCGCCCGTCCGATTTGTCATCAATACGGTATACAACGAGGGCATCGTCCCGATGTGGAACTGGCTCGCCGAGAAGGTCGGGCTGGGGACGCTCCCGAAGATCCGCCTCAACTTCGCGCGCGGCGGTGTCGTGCCGGGCGGCTCCTACGGCGTCATGCCTGGGTACGCTCCCGGCCGGGACACCATGCTCGCCGCCGTCAGCCCGGGTGAGGCGTGGCTGAGACCGGAGGCGGCCCGCTGGCTCGGCGCCGACTGGGTGTCCTGGGTGAACGACGCCGCCCGCCGCGGCCGGCTGCCCCGCTTCGAGAACGGCGGCCAGGTCAACAAGAGCGAGGGAAACTCGTGGACCGACTGGCTGAAGCAAGGGGCCGCAGCGGTCGCCCGCAAGGTGCTGGACCCACTCAAGGCCGCCGCCGCCAAGGCGATCGGCACCGGCAACGGCTTCAACCAGATCATCGGCCGCATCCCGGCCACCGTGATCGACAGCATCATCTCCTGGCTGGGCCTCAACCGTGCCGCTCCCCCAGCGGATCAGAAGAAGGCTGCCGGCGGCATGGTCGCGGGCGGCACCATCGCCGCGGTGTCGCCCGGCGAGGCGTGGCTGCGCCCGGAGGCCGCCTCCTGGCTGGGCGAAGGCTGGATCAACGCCGTGAACGCCGCCGCCCGGCGCGGCTCCCTGACCCGGTTCGCCACAGGCGGCGTCGTTGGTGGGAGCCGGGCAGGGACGGCCAGCGGCGCCAGCTCGCTGTACGCGTCCGCTCGGCGAGTCGCCCGGCCGAAGCCTGCCCGCGAGGGCGGCGCCGGGCAGAAGCCTCCGATCGTCATGAACATCTACCCGCAGCGTGGCCAGTCGGAGCAGGAGATCGCCACCATCGCCGCCCGCAAGGTGGGCGCCCGCATCCGGTAACCATCTGACGCGGCAACTCGCGCTGGCCGGACTTGGACGTTAGGCGTCTGACCGGCCACGATGCCCCGCTGACACAGGGTGGGTGCAACGCGGGGAGCGTTCGTGAGCGATGGCAGCAACCTGGCGGAGCAGATCGCGGAGGTGCGGCGCCTGCTCGAGGTCGGCTTCACCGAGACAAAGGGGCAGCTGGCTCTGCTGATCCTGCGCACGGAAACCGGCGAGCAACGGCATGCGGAGCTGGCCGACTCGGTGGCGACGCAGTTCCGGGAGGTACGCGCCGAGCTCGACAAGCACGCCGAGCGGATCGCCGACGGCGAGAAGGAACGCGCGGCGGCGGCCGCGCTGGTGGAGTGGTCGAAGCGCAAGGCGGTGTGGATCTCGATCGGGATCAGCATCGCCCTGGCCGTCATCGGGTGGGGGTTGCAGTATCTCGGCCGCGGCTGACCCCGCAGAGGGCGGCGCGACGTTAGGCCGGTTTTACGTCACGGTGCGTGCCGTCGCGACATCCGATGTTGGAGGGGATCGCAATGATGCACCGTAGTCCGATGGACCCGCAGGCGTGGCTGCGCATGGGCAGGTCCCTGATCCAGAACGCTGCCGCAGCTGCGGCAGCTTCCGTGGTGGTGGTCGGCGACGGAGCCGATCTGAAGACGCTGGGCATGTCCGGTGGCACGGCCGCGCTGGCCGCTGTCCTGGCCTACCTGCACAACGTGATCCGCCCGGCTGGAGGCGGCAAGCTGGGTGACGTGGTGCTGCGCGCCAACCGGAGCCTGTGGCAGAACCTGCTGTCGGCCGCGGTCGTGGCCGCTGCGGCGGCGGTGGCGTCGGCCGGTTCGATGGAGCCGAAGGCGCTGGGCCTGCTGGCGCTTCAGGCTGGCGGGGCCGCGCTGCTGTCGGGCCTGTACAACGCCGTGCGGCCGCTCGCGCCGAGCGGTGACGACGGTGGGGATTCCGCTGGCCGCTGATCGTCGCATATAGTGTTCCGTCTCGTGTCCCTTAGGTTCCTGGATTGGGCGAAGGACACCGTGCGCGGGCTCCTGAGGTAGGGGATCGCAAGCAGCCTCTCGGGGTTGTCCCCCTGATGATCCGATGGCGGTCCGCGCACAACCTTTTTCACAGCCGAAGACCCCCGCTGGAAGCGACGTCCAGCGGGGGTCTTCGCTTTGCTGTGCGAGGTTCAGTCGTGAGGGAGGCCGGCGGCGCGCAGGGTGTTCTGCGCGACCTTCCACCCGGCGAACACGTCGGCAGTGTCGCTGTGCATCGTGATCGAGCGAAGAAAGTCCGCCAGGGCGGCGGGCTCCTGCAAGGCGTCACGGCGGGAGACATCTGCCAGCTGTGTGACCAGGTCAGCCGTCGGCGTGCTGTCCAGGTAGGTGATGGCGCGGGCGATGACGTCCAGGCGGCGGGCGCGGACGGCGACGCCCTTCGGGCTGAGGTAGTCGGGCGCGCTGGTGTCGCTCATGGGGTTCCTTTCGGCAGGCGGGGACCACTCCCCCGCATGCCGAAAAATTTAGTACAAGGACGTTATTTGATGCAATGTTGGGCTACAGCCCTGCCGAGACGGGCTGGTCCGCCCTGACGGCCTCGTCCGGGTGGGCGTGACGGCGAGCCCAGTCGTCAAGTTCTTGCGCGGCCGCCCGCGGGTCCTCAGGAAACCATCGGGGCCGCAGCCGCCGCCACACCGCACCAGGGTCGCCGGCCAGGTTACTGAGGTCAAGGTCCTCGAACTCGCCGGCGGCGCTTTCGGCGTCATGGCCGGTACCGAGGCCGTTCGCAACCGTTTGCCAGTCGCCGCCGCGTAGCCGGACCAGCGCGATCGAGTTCTCGACCGCCCGCATGAGCAGCGGCACCAGCCGTCTGGTCTCCCGGATGAAGTCCTCGTCGCTGCGGCGGCTGTCTCCGGTGGTTTCGATCAATGGCAGCAGTTCGTCACCCAGGGCGGCCAGGGCGGCGCTGTATCCAAGGCGGGCCTCCTGCGCGGCGCTCAAGTCGCCTGGGTTGCCGCGCCCAGCGTCGGAGTGGAGCTCAAACCAGTCGCGGTCGTCTGGCTGGTGATGCATGAACGCGGGTCTCCTTGCGGCGTCTGATGGGGGAAGTGGCGCCAGCAGAGTGGGGGTGATGCCATTCGGTGTTGCGGGCGGTGTTGATATGGGTGTCGGTTAGTAGCTGATCCACAGCGTAGAGCCGTTGCCCGTGCTTTGGTAAGTCCAGTCGGGACGAAAGCCGCGTACGCCTGCACATGCTGTTCACTTTCCGGTCACTTACGTCCGAGGTACGCCGGTTGACCATGTGCGCGCCCCCAAGCTACGGTTCCCAAAGTTAACTGTCTTGCACCTTTTGAGATGCAAGCCCGGGAAATCTCTAAGCTCTGCCCGCGCCCCGCTGCCTGCCTGGCGGCGGGGTTTTGCGGTAGCGCACCCGGCTCCCCTCGTCTTGAACGGAGTCCCCATGACGATCGCGACCAGCGCCGCTGAGGCTTCCGCTGCGCGCTGGCCTGGTGGCCTCGCCACGCGCCGCCCCACCGGCCGCCCCTCGTGGCCTCTCCTTTTCATAGAAGGAGGCAACGAAGACGGCGGCACGATCAACTACGCGTGCGCCCAGCTCACCGCCAGCCCACGCGTGGGGCGGGCGTTCTGGCTGGACGTCGGCGACGGCCGCCAGGACGATTACGCGGCCGTCGACGGCGCCGACTACGAGGTAGTCGTCCACGACGGCAGCGTGCGCTCCATCATGGCCGCGCTGGACGGCGTCCGCCAGGTCGCCGAAGATGCCAACGCGGCCGGCGAACGTCCAGTGGTTCTCATCATCACGATGGTCGGCGTCTGGCGGCTGCTGTCGGACTGGGCGCGGGCGCGCTCGGTGCGCAACAAGGCCGCCCAGGCGAAGCTCCGCGAGGACCGCGACGCCGACATCGAGGTGAGCCGCCACCACCGTAACGACTCCTACGACATGCACCAGGCGCTGGTGGCAGCGCTTCGCCGCATCCCCGGCATCGTGGTGATGACGGGCCGCGGCCACTGGGTCTCCCCCACCGACAAGGCAGGTCAGCCCGTCAGCGGTCCCCGCGAGTATGTCCTCGACACGCACTGGGGCCTCGGGTCGGTGGCCACGCTGTGGCTTCGCCTGGCCGGAGGAAGCCTGCCGCAGGTCATCGCGCTGAACTCGCCAGTCGCCGCCAGGCCGGGCGCGTTGCCCGCGCTCGGCGAGGACTGGTCGCTCGAGCAGATCGTGTTCGACGTGCTGCGGCTGGACGCCACGACGGCAGCGGTCCCAGTCGTGGTGGCGCCACATCCGGACCGCAGCCCCGAGGAGATCATCGCCGACGCATTGAACGAGGAAAGCACGTGGGAGCGGCTGTCGGAGCTGTACCGGGAGGCTGAGCCCCTCCACCATCTGGTGGTCACCAATGAGCACCGCCGCGAGGAAGAGCTTGGGCGAATGCTGGCACGGCTGGCCGAGCAGCGCGCCGTCAGTGACCCGCAGGTCATCGACGAACTTGGCGCGGCGCTCCAGGCCGCCGACACCGTCGCAGCCCTTCACGACGTGGCGGGGCGGGTGCGCTCTGCCCGCAGTCAGGGACAGGTGTCCCTAGCTGATCGGGTGCGCCTGGAGCAGGCGTACAAGACGCGCATGGCGGAGCTGAGGACGCAGGAGCAGGCCAGCCAGCAGCAGTCCGAGGAGGTCGGCAGTTGACCCGCTCCGGGGAGTTGCTTCCGGTCGCGGTCGGCGAACTCACCGACGCGCACCTCGGCTTCGAGGTGCGCGTCACCGACGGCGACGGCTGGCTTGGCTACCGCGACGTCATCCTCATCGGCATCCGCTCATGGACCCATGAGGGGACGCCGATGGTCGGCCTGACAGACGCCAACGTCGGCGATCGCCCCTTCCAAGGCTGCGAACGCATCTACCCGGCCAGCACGCCGTGCACGCTGCTGCGCCGCCTCACCCCATCCCGAAGAAGGAGAACGCGATGACGACGTCACCGCCCGCGCCGACTCAGGCGGCCGTTGTCGCGGCCGCCGCCGACGCCCTCGCCGGTTTCGCCACGTTGACCATCACGGCGGCGGTGCCGCTCGACAACAGCATCGCCCGATGGAGCGCCCATCTGGCCGACGTGAACGGCGCCCAGTTCGACGGCTGCGACGCCGCCGACCTCCCCATTGACGACCCGGCGCATGCCATGGACGAGCTCGCCGGCCACGGCCTGACGCAGGACGAGGCGCTGGCCAACCTGTACGAGCTGATGCGGCGGCTGACGTGCGCGACGGTCACCCGGCCGTGGCATCCCGGGTGCGACGAGCAAGTGGCCATCGAGCGGCAGATCGGCTGGGACAACCAGATCGGGCGCCTGGTCGTGCTCGCGGAGGACCGGTATCCGATCACGGTCGTGCATGTGACCGGGGGGCGAGCATGACTGAGGCCGCCGACGTGGGCGGCACGGACCACAACGTGAGCGAACCGCCTGCGCCGTTGGACGCGGCGCAGGCGGTTGACGAGTTCGGGTTCATGCGCTGGCTCAACAGCAAGCACGGCCCGATCACCCGCCGAGACCAGATCACCAAGCGGGCGCTCATCGCCATGCGGCCGGACGGCCGGCCGGTCATGGGCGAAGGCGACCGGATGGGCGCGTACGTGGGCGGCCGCAAGTTCGGCGACGTGTCCGTGCCGACGCGGCGGCTGTCGATCACGATCAGCGACCCTGACCGATTCGCCGCCTGGGCGCTCGCCGAAGGGTTCGCCACCGAGGTGGAGACCAAGCAGCGGGTGCGGCCGGCGTTCTTCGCCATGCTGCGCAAGGCGGCTGAGGCGTCCGGCGCGGCCCGGCGCGAGCTGAAGCTGGTGCATCCGCGCACGGGCGAGCTCATCAGCGTGCCGGGCGTGCAGGTCAACGTGGCGGCGCTCGCGCCGACGTTCACGCCAGCTGCCGACGCTGAGCAGGTCCTGGCCGACGCACACGCCCGGGGGATTCTCGCGGCGCTGTTCGGCCGCATGTTGACGTTGCCCGCGGTGGACGCGGGCGCCACGAACGAGAACGAGGAGAGTGACAGGTGACCCGCCCGACGCGCGTCCACCGCCTGAACGTGACCTACCCGGAAGGGTGCGACCAGCTCGGCTGGCGTCCTCCCGGCTGGCACGACAAGCACTGCACCGACTGGGTCACGTCGACGCCGTGTACGTGGGATCCGGGCCAGAACTGCTGCGACTACGAGGACGGCGAACGAGAGAACGGCCTGAGCCACAGGATCGACGCCGAGGGCCGCTTCGTGTGGCCGAAGGAGCGCCAGTTCTTCTCCAAGCGGGCAGCCGAGTCGCGCGCGGAACTGCTGCGGTCGTGGGGCGCGGACGCGGACGTCGTCTCGTCAAACCCGGTGACATGGCCCGAGTCTGCCCTCGGCGAGACAGGAGGCGCCGCGTCGTGACCGCGCTGACCGGACGGAAAAAAGGCACAGCCGGGGCGCTGGTGGGAGCGCAGCGCCTGCGACGGCGCGGACGCCGAGTTGTTCTACAGCGACGCCGACTCCAGAACCGACGATGACGTCGACGTGTTCCTGCTGGCTGGCGAGGACCTCGCTAAGGCAATCTGCGCCGGCTGTCCCGTGCGCGGCGACTGCCTGCGCTGGGCACTCGAACACGGGGAGCGATGGGGCATCTGGGGCGGCCTGAACCCTCGCGAGCGGCGCCATCTGCGTCGCCGAGGTTACGGGCTGGCCCGGGCCAGCTAAGACGTTCTCCCTCGCCGGAGCGCGCCACCCCGGCGGCCCCGAGGGCCGAACACCAGAGGGGTGGGAGCCAAGTGGGTTTCCGCCCCTCTCCCCGTTGCCCGCCAGGACGTTAGCTTCAAAATCGGCTACATCGCACCGTCATGCGGACTGTGCAGTGGCGGCGGTACGGAACCTGGTTCACGGCGGGGCCTGAGGTCAAGAACGCCAGCCGGGTGCCCAAGCCAGGCCAGCGATACTGGCACGGCTGGATTCCGGTCAACGGGCCGGGCAAGCCATCCGACACCGGGACGCTCCATCCGGCGGCTGATGCGCACGGGCGGTCGATCGGCGTGGGCGCCGTGGTGACGCTCGGCAGCGGCGAGTACGGGCGTGTGGTCGCGGTGCACCCGCATGGCGGCCAGTCGCAGGCCACCATCGACGTGGAGACCCTCCAGGGCCAAGAGCGCGCCGGGGAGCCCGCCAGCATGGCGCGCATCTTCCTGGATGCCGCCGGGCGGCCGCCCGGCTCGACCCGGCCGGCACCGGGCGAGACCTCCTACGAGGAGGCGGCGGCGACGCTGGCGGCGGACGTGGCCAGCGGAGTGAAGTTCGCCGGCGCACCGTCGGCGGGAGCGACCGCGCTGGTGCATCGGGTCGAGTTCGCCAACGGCGGCACGGCTTACCGCAAGCGGGTGGAGGACACGCGGTGGCGCTCAGCTCGGGACCAGGCCGATGCCGAGGAACTGGGCGCTTTGGTGGGGTGGGCAGTCGGTGCCCGTGTGCCGGCGGTTCATCGTGTCAGCGAGCACGAACTGTTCCTGCAGGAAGCTCCTGACCCGTCAGCGCTGGACCGGCCGTTCGACGAGATTCCCGCGCTGCGGAAGGCCGCCGCGGCGACCGACGACGGCTGGCGGATCGCCCTGTTGGACGTGCTCATCGCCAACAGCGACCGCAACGACGGGAACTGGAAGTACGCCGATGGGCGGGTGACGGGGATCGACCTCGGCAACGCCAAGTTCGACCCGCCGCCGCCCGGCGACGGCCGGCTGCTGCTGGTACGGAACGCGTTCGTCGCCCGGCTGCTGACGGACGATCTGACGTGGAAGGACGGCAACGAGCTCACGGCCGCAGAGGTGGCGCAGATTCGCCGGCGGCTCAATCAGGTGCGTCCCCGGTTCATTGAGCTGGGGCGGGCCGACTGGCTCGGTAACGTAATGGATCGATTGGACGAGGCGGTCAAGCATGCCGCTGAAAGGGAGTGACAGACAGTGGCAGGCAGGCGCCTGATCTACAAGAGCAGCACCACGTTCCGGGTGTTGGGGGCGATCGTGCTCGCCAGCGACGGCACGGCCTCGGCGGACCCGGCGGTGGGGGCGCCCGAGTCCGCGTGGGAGATGTTCGAGTCCTTCCGTGTCTCCCGCGGGTTGACGGCGGAGGAGGCGTTCGCCGCGCTGAACGGCTGGACCAACGGCTACACGACGGCGTACGAGGAGACGTGATCGCTGGCGGGGTGTCCGTGCCGGCATAAGCCCCGGCGCCCGGGGCGGGGGGTTCGAGGGGGAGCGGCCGTGAGGGTGCGCGCGGGGACACGCAGCCTCACGGCCTTTCCGCGCCTTCGCCGTGAATCTCCGCGCGGCGAAGGGCGGGGTCTGGGTGGTCGAGGTCAGGGGCGTTGGAGGTCGCCCGCTCAAGGGGAAGAGCACCCAGACGTCTATGCCGCGGAGCGGCCTTCTTGCGAGAGCGGGCAGGGCCGCGGACTGGTCGTGTTGGGGCAGCGCACGGCGCTGGCGATGAAGTAGCGGTCGCGGGTCAGGTACTCCCCCCAGTGCACGTCCCCGTCGGTCCTCAGCGTCTCCTCGGCGATCCTTAGGCGTTGCCGGAGCGAGAACCGGTCCTCGCGGAGGAACAGCGGCTTGGCATGGCCGTACTGTGCGGCCAGCCACACCAGGGCCTCGTCGAGGCTGGAGACGGTGTCGCTGATGCGGTCGGCGGGCTTTGCCAGCCAGTCGCTGGGGCGGCTGCACGGCAAGGGCGACGTGGCGAACCCCGGTGAGCTGGGGTTGTGATCCTGCCGGCGGTCGGCTCGGGGGCCGGTCCAGGTGTAGAGGTGCAAGTGCATCTCTTCCATGTCTGCTTCTCAAGGTCGGAGGGGCTTGCTAGCGGACGCCGAGAGGTTCGTCCGCCAGAAGAGGGCTCAGCAGAGACAGCGCAGGACGAGCGGGCGCTGGCGGACGCTCCCGAGCGCCCACCGTGACAGCAGCCTCCGCTCCCCACTGCGGGGTGGCGGTCTGGAGGAGAGCGGGGTCCAGCTTGTTCTCGGCCGCCGCCCGTGTTGCAGGCCAGCGGCCGAGAAGTTCGCAGGGCATCGGCAAGCGGGTTTTCGCCCTCTTCCCTTTGTGGGTGTTCGGGTCCGCTGCCCTGGTTGCGCGTCGTCCTGCTCATAGCGTTGTCGCTTGATCCGCCGAGGCCAAGAGGCGGCGTGTCCGCTGCTTGTCCGCTCCTTGGCGGCGGACACGGCGGACGCAGGTCAGCAGATGTTCGCCGTCCTTCCGGCTTCCCCCCTTTCCGGTCTCGCGTCATTGGCCGGCGCTGCCGCCTGTGCCAGGTTTCCGCGTGGCTGGACCTTAGGTCGCCGCTTCGATTCGCTTCGCCCGCTTCTCCCATCTGCACGAGAAGGGGGCTCTTTCGTGCATGCTTCCTCTCCGCCTCGGCCGGCCGAGGCGGGTGATCGCGCGTGGACGCCGGGCGCAGGCTGGATCGGCCCGACTGTGTTCGCCGCGTACGTGACTGCGCTGGTGTCGGCGAATCTGCTCACCGACCGGTTCGGCATGGTGGCTGTCGGGTTCGCCCTGACGGCGACCGCCGGCACGTACGTGGCAGGGCTGACGCTGCTGCTGCGTGACGTGTTGCAGGACGTGCTCGGTCGGCGCGCCGCTGTCTGGGCGGTGCTGGCCGGCGCGGGCTTGTCGGCGCTTCTGGCGTCGTGGTCGCTGGCGCTGGCGTCGGCGGTGGCGTTCGTGGTGTCGGAGTTGGCGGACATGGGGGTCTACACGCCGCTCCGGCGGCGGGGCTGGACGCTCGCCGTCGTCGTGTCCGGCCTGGCCGGCGCTGCCATCGACTCGGTGCTGTTCCTGTACCTGGCGGGGTTCCCGGTGTGGCCGTCGCTGCCTGGCCAGCTGATCGGCAAGGCGTGGCTGACGGTCGTGCCAGCGCTGATCGTGGCTGCGGTGCTCGCGTGGAGGCGGGCCGGCCGCGTGATCGCCGGGGACGCGTGAGCGGGCCGGAAGTGCCGGCGGACCGTGTGGTACTTGGCAAACCCGACCGTGGGCGCCAGAGCGGCCATGGCAGCGCGGCAGATCGGGCTGCTGGCGACGCCGGCGCAGGGCAACCGGCACATACCGGGAGCGGTGTGGGCCGCCGACAACGGCTGCTTCGGCAAGGGCTACCCGGGCGACGCCGGCTACCTGACGTGGCTGGACCGGCAGCGCCGCTGGGCCGAGGACTGCTTGTTCGCGTCGGCTCCGGATGTGGTGGGCGACGCTGTGGCCACGCTGGCCCGGTCCGCGCCGATGCTGCCGCTGATTCGCGCCGCTGGGTTCCGGGCCGCGCTGGTCGCGCAGGACGGCCTGGAGGACCTGCAGGTGCCGTGGCGATCGATGGATGCGCTGTTCCTCGGCGGTTCGACGGGCTGGAAGCTCGGCGCGGCGGCGCGCGAGCTCACGGCGGAGGCGGTCGCCCGCGGCAAGCACGTCCACATGGGCCGGGTCAACTCTCTCACCCGGCTGCGGTACGCGCAGGCGATCGGCTGCAAGTCCGCCGACGGCACGTTCCTGACGTTCGGCCCTGATCGCAATCTGCCCATTCTTCTCGGCTGGGTTCGCGACGTGACCAGCCAGGACGCCCTCTTCTCCCTTTCTTCCTAGGAGCCTGTTCGTGGGCCTTCGCACGTTCTCCTTCGGTGGTGGCGTCCAGTCCACCGCTGTCCTCGTCCTGCAAGCTCAGGGCCGCCTGCCCGACGGCGGTTTCCAGCATTTCCTGTTCGCGAACGTCGGCGACGACTCCGAGCATCCGGCAACGCTGACGTACGTTCGCGAGGTGTCGCAGCCGTTCGCGAAACGGCATGGCATTGACCTGCGCACCGTGTTCCGCAAGCGGCGCGACGGCAGCGAGGAGACGCTGTACGGCCGGCTGACGAAGCCGGGGTCGCGGTCGCTGCCGATTCCGGTCCGGATGGGCGACACGGGAGCGCCTGGCACGAGGTCGTGCACGGCGGATTTCAAGATCAGGGTTATTGGTAAGTGGCTGCGCGAGCATGGCGCGACCGCGGACGATCCGGCAACCGTCGGGATCGGCATTTCGCTTGACGAGATCCACCGCGCCAACGCCCGGCGCGTGGAGGCGTACGAGCGGATCATCTATCCGCTGCTGGACCTGAAGTTACGGCGCACCGACTGTCTCCGGATCATCGCCGACGCCGGGCTTCCGCGGCCGCCGCGTTCGGCGTGCTGGTTTTGCCCGCATCACCGGCCGAGCACCTGGCAGGACATGCGGCGGGAAGAGCCTGAGCTGTTCGAGCGGGCCGCGCAGCTGGAGGACCTGCTCAACGAGCGACGGGACGAACTCGGCAAGGATCATGTGTTCTTCACGCGATTCGGGCAGCCGTTGCGGAAAGTGATTCCGGACGGCGTGGAGTTGCTGCAGTTCGCTGACGACAGCGACGACGGCATGTGCGATTCCGGCCACTGCTTCACCTGAGCCGGAAGGGCCGGTGCCTGCTGCTCGGCTACGGGTTCATAACCAGTCTGGAACGCCGCTGTGCGGCCGGGTGGCGCGTGCACACCCGGCCTCAACCGGTATGCCGGTTGAGCTGCGAAAACATTAAATGATCTTGGCGGTTGGACGTTAACTCCCGGATGTGCTCTGATCCTGCGGCCCGGTCCCCGCCGAGAAGAAAGACTCCGTCATGAAGTTCGCCCTGCCGCGCCGCCAGCACCGTGGCGCGCACACCGCCGCCGCACCGGCGGCCGCCTTCGGCTCACCCTCGTCCTCGGACGCCGACCACGAGCAGTGGATCGCGTTCCTGTCCGAGCCCGACCCTGAGCCTGCTCCTGAGCCCGCCCGGCTTCAGCCGCTGTGGGGGCCGGTGCCGTACGTCAGCACCGCTGAGGCGGCTCGGTGAGGGGGCGGCACAGGCGCCTGCGCGTCCATCAGCTGGCGCATGACCCTGCGGAGAACCTTGACCGGGCCGCCGACACGATCGAGCGGAACTTACGCGACCGCGGCGCCTACATCACGGCGTACGCCGGCGACGGCCAGCGGCGGGCGCTGCGGCGCGCTGCGGGGTTCGTACGCGGCCGCTTCGCGCAGCCGGTCCATATCCGCTCCAGCGACGGACTGCTCGCCGTCTGGCTGGGGCCGCCCGGCCTGACCCGGCCGCAGGCCGTCCGGCACGCTCGCGACACCTTCGCCCGGCTGTCGGCTGAAGCGCGCGGCGTCCGCCCACCTCGGCGCGACCGGGCCGCATCTCGTTCATTCGCTACGACACACACCCGCGGAGCTCGCCCATGACGTTGACCACTCGCTCCCCTGCTCCGCCGGCGCCCCAGGCGCTGGCCATGCCGTTGGAGGTGATGCTGGGCGCCGCGATCGTCCGCACGCTGCGCCGCGGCGGAGAGTTCCACCATCGGCCTGCCCCGGGAGACGAAGCGGTCCTGCAGCGTGCGGCGCGCATGGCAGGCGTCGAGCTCGCCCCGTCCGGTCTCACGGTCGTCCGGGAGGACGACGTGTTCGTGGTGTCGTGGACGGGCGAACGGCCCGGGCGTCGTCTGCGCGAGGCGGCCCAGGCGGTGCTGCGCCGGTATGTGGAGCATCCCGCTGGCGACGAGCTGGCGGGCGCTGCGTCCGGCTCGGCCGACAGGATCCCGGCGTGAACGTGGCCATCGGCGGCGGCGACGCGGGCCGGCGGCGTTGCGCCCGGCTGCCGCGGACGTCATGGCGTGAACGCGTATTCGCCGGAGCCGGCCATGCCGGGCTAGATTTCGATCTCGAACACACATACGACAACGGCGGTCCCCGTAGGAACCGCCGTCGCGGCCGCCCGGGTGTTGGTAGCACCTGGAGCGGCTGCCCCACCTCACCCACTGGTCACCGAGATGAGGGAGGCACCGTGAGAGTATCCGACGCTGCCCGCGGCCGGGAAAACGCCGCGATGGGCACGCCTGCGATCACCGGCCCCAGCCATATCCGCATGCATGCGCTGTTCGGCGACGGCCCCTGGAAGTGCACGTTCTGCCACCGGCCGCTGCAGTGCCCGTGCACGGCGGGCATGGACTCGTACACGTTCTGGCGGCAGCGGCATCGTGACGGCGTCACGCTCGGCTACATCACGCCGCTGAGCCGGGGCGGCGGCGACGGGCCTGAGAACGTCGTGCCTGCATGTGCGCCGTGCAACAGCAGTAAGAACGGCCGCGTGTGGCCGCACGAGTGGGTGCCCGGCGACCTGAACGAGGCCACCTGGGTGTACAGCGCCGTCGTGCCTGTCCGGTGGGGCGAAGACAGCCTCAAGGTGGTCGGCCTCGCCGCCGTGCTCGCGCACCTGGACGCGGGCGTCCGCTATCCGCTCGCCGACGTTGCCGTGCTCGTTGGCGAAGACCCCGATCTGATCCGGGCCACGCTGAGCAAGCTCGCGTGGGCGTCCCGCCTGAACTGGCGCGTCGTCGAAGGCGCGACGCGACCGTACGAGCACGAGTTCTTCGGGGTGAACGAGTGACCGACCTCATCGCCGTTCCGGAGCCGCCGAGCGAGCCGAAACTGTCGGCCCGCTCCTACGGCGTCTACCTGCACGTGCTGACGCTGCCGGGCGGCTGGTTCACGATCGCCTCGTTGATGGAGACGTTCACCGACAAGCGCGACGGGTTGACGACGACCGTGAACGAGCTGATCGCCTTCGGTCTCGTCACGGCGGAGGTCCGCTACGAGCGGAACAACCTGCGGCGGACCGGCTACCGGGTGGTGCCTCGTTGAGCTCAGGCATGCGGCACCGGCGGCGCCCTGGCCGCTTCGTGCCTCGTACGACGATCCGCGACACGGGGATCGACTACACCGCGCTCGGCCTTCTGGTGCATCTGCTGGACAAGCCGCGCGGGTGGCGCGTCCGCGGCGACAACCTCGCTGCGGAGCGCTCCAACAGCAACGGCCAGGTGATGAAGTCGCTGGCGCAGTTGCGCGCCGCCGGCTACTACCGGCTCGAGCGGCGCCGCCTGCTCAACGGCAAGTTCGTCATGGGGACCGCCATCAGCGAGGAGCCGGTGGAGGAGTGGGCGGCCGACAACGCCGAGTTCGGCGGGGAGCCCGTTCCGCTCGTGCAGCAGCCCGACGGCACCTTCCTCGTACGGCACAAGAACGGTCAGCTCACCGACGACGGCTTCGGCGACTGGGAGGACTTCGGCGACGACGACGTCCCAGACGACGACCCCGAGGAGGCGGATTTCCCGGACCTGGAAACCGAGGTGCCGGATTTCCCGGAGCCGGAAACTGAGGCACCGGTTCCTCCGGACCTAGAGATTGCGGGGCCCGGTCATCCGGGGGCCGCAAACGTGGGGCCCTTTGGGAGAAGAGAGAAGAAGCAGAGAGAAGGAAAGGGGTTCCTTCCCGCCGTAGGCGAACTACCTGTAGGTGAGGGCGCGCCCGAGTCGGCCGTTCCGGCCGGGAATGAAGATCATCATCCGTCAGTTCGGCCTGCCCCGGCGGCGGTGCCCGGGTTGCCGGGACCGCCGACCCTGACGGTGTTCCGGGCGCTGCCGGCCGACGTGCGGCGCCGCATCGGCCGCAACCGGCAGGGCATCGTGCTGGGCGCGATCGCGCGGGAGATCGGTCAGGCGAACGGCCGCACGGTGGCGGAGTTGGTGGCGCGGGTGGAGCGCCGCTGGGACGGCTGGCAGGCGCTCAACCCGCACGGCAGAATCGGCGACCCGGTCGCGGTCGCGGTGTCGCTCGTGCAACGCCGGCACTGCGCGAACGTGCGCTGTGAGGACGGGATCGACCTGGATAGCGGGGCACGGTGCCCGGCATGTGCCGGGCGAGGCCCGCGCCCGCCGTCTCCTCCGGGCGGGGCAGCGTTCGCGCAGGGCGGCAACGTCCACGGAGGTTCGGTCGTGCATCTGCACCCCAGAGCGCCAGCGAGGTCCATGGTGAGCACCGCCCGCGACAGCTCCACGCCGGCGCCGACGGCGCCGCCTGTGGCGGAGGTGCTGGCGTTCCGGCCGCCGCGCGAGCTTGAACCGGTCGCGCCCGACTTCCGGCCAGCGCGCCGCGATCCGGAACGCCCAGCGAAGGCGGCGGCGATTCAGGCGGCACGGGCGGCGCTGCGGCCGTCGGCGGCCTCCGACCGCGAGCGGGAACTCGACGACGCGTTGAAGATTCCGTGCCCGGTGCGGCTGTGCGGCGCCGACGAAGGCGCCCTGTGCGTGAACCGCGACGGCGTGGAGATGCCCAAACGGCACCTGCACGGCCCTCGCGTCGTGCAGGCGCGCGAGCTCCGCCTGGCCGGCGCCTCAGGCGACGCAAGAGACGCAGACGACGGCGACGGGGGCGGGGGCGGCGACGGCGAACATGGCTTGGACGTGACGGGATGACCTTGACCGCGGCCCCCACCCCCGCGACACCCCACTTCGTGAGGACCTGATATGCGCAACATGCCCATCTTGATCTCCGCCGGCGGCGCCAGCCAGCTGTACGTGTTTCCCGACCTGGAGGGCGGCCAGTGCACCGGCCGCACGAGAAAGAACCTCCGCTGCCGTAACCGCGTGTGGGAGCACGGCCAGGAGGCCGGGTACGCCACGGTGCTCATCAGCGGCCTTGCGGCGCGCGTGTACGGACCGCTGGAGGGCGAAGTCGCCACCAGGTACCTGGCGCAGCGCTGCCGACTCCATCCTGACGGGCCCGGGTTCTGCTCGCCGGAGTGGGAGCACTTCGACCCGGGCCGCCACCGGAAGTTCACGGCCGAGCCGACCGCCGATGAGCTGTTCGGCTCGCAGGGGATGCCGCCGCTGCCAGCGATCGCCGCTGTGCTGCGCAACCACCTGGACGCCGACGCGCGCCGCCAGTTGGCCGGCATGCTCGCTGTGGCCGGCGACACGCCTGCTGCGCAGCTGACGACGTTCGCCGTGGGAGCCCGCATCAGGGCGGCCCGCAAACGCGCCGGCCTCACGGAGGCGCAGGCGGCGGCCGCCGCCGGACTCGACCAGGCACGCCTGTGGCGCCTGGAGGAGGGCCGCATGTACCCGACGCTGCCGGCACTGGCGCGTCTCGCGCCCGCGCTCGGCGTCACGATCGACGAACTCGCCGGCCTGAACCAGCCAGCCGGGGAGGCGACCCGATGATCGCCATGCAGAAGGCCGCGGACGAGAGCGTACGGCGGCCCCGCATCGTGGCCGACCCCGCGGTGAACTTCGGCAAGCCGACGATCGAGGCCAGCGGCGTGTCCGTCGCCGTCATCATCAGCGCGTACCTGGCCGGCGACCGACCGCAGGTGCTCTACGACGAGTACGGCATCAGCCGCGGCGACCTGCTGATCTGCTGCTGGTGGGTGGCCCGCTACGCCAAGCAGAAGCGGGCCTGGCGGCAATGGCTGAACACGTGGGAGCCGGTCCTGTGGCGTGCCCAGCCTGGCGCGTATGAGCAGGTGCCGCTGCCGCCGCGGCGGCCGGCGCACGAGTGCGGCCTGTGCGGCTGCGACCGCACGCCCGCTCCCGGCACCGCCTCCTCGGCCAGCGGCACGGTCGCGGACGTGGCACAGTGAACCGGCTGGACCGCTGGAAGGGCGGCAACGCCGAGTACGTCCGCATCTATTACGGCGTGCCCGCCTACCGCGGCGACCGGGTCGTCGTCGATGGCCGGCCTGGCCGCATCGTCGGCTTCGACGCCGGTCTCCGGGTGCGCTTCGACGATCAGCCGCGGCACGTCGAGCCGTGTCATCCCACGTGGCGGGTCGTGTACGTGGACGGCGACCGCCGCGACCTCGTGCCCAAGGTGACACTCCTGGAAGGCGGCAACGGGCCACTGCTGCTGGTGCGCGGCCACGCTCCGGTCGAGCTGCGTCACGCGGCCGTCACGTACGCGGCCGAGGAGGACCTGGTGGTCATCGAGGGCGTGGCCGACATCGAGCCCGGCTGGGTGCGGGCGGTGCCGTGGTGCCCGGGCGCATGTGGCTGCGGCCGCTCGAGCGTGCATTATGTGCCAGCGCGACCGAAGTCGCGGGGCGCGTTCGAGGCGGCGTTCATCGAGGCCCGCTACGCCGAAGAGGAGGAGATCGCGCAGCACTCGCAGGTAGCAGACGGTGCCCGCTGCCAGGTGCAGGTTCGGATCGACCCGGCTCACTCCGCTGCGGCGGCCCGCTGCACGTTCGGCGCTTGGTGGCGAGTCACGCTCACGTGCGCGCATGGATGCGACCGCGGTCCCGTCCTGGTGTGCCAGCTTCACCGCGCCGCGGCAGCCTCCGGTGACACCGAACCGATGTGCGAGCCGTGCGCCCGGGCGGGCCGCCCGACGGTGCCGGTGACGCTGACCGGCGTGGAACCGCTTGCCGGCGCGGTGGAGGAGCGTCGCGCCAGCATGAGCCGCCACCCAGCGGTGTACGGCGGCCTCAGGCTGGTGACCGCGTGACCGCCACGAGCACCGCGTCGCCGGCGGCGTCCGCCGTTCCCGCCTCCGAGCTGATCAGCAGCGGCCTGTGCACCCCGGCATGCCTGGTCGCCGCCGGCCCGCACACAGACAGCGCATGCCAGTGCCGGTGCCGCGGCCAGTGGCACGGCGTCCTCGCCGACGTGCCCGTGCCCGCAAACGCCGACCGACGCCCCTGGTGGGAGAAGTGCCGACGCGGCGGATGGAGCGCCTCCGAGATCGACGGCACGCTGCAGGTGTGCGTGACGACCGAGCACAACCATGACCACTGGCGGACATGCCGCTCCAGGTACGTGCCCTTCGTCGCCGTGGTCAAGACCGACGGTCGCGCGTGGCAGGCCATCCACGACTGCGGGACGCTGCCGTACCAGCCTCCCCCTAGATGGTTCAGCAGCTGGGACAACCGAAAGTGGCACGGCCAGGCCCCGTTCACCGCCGGCGACCTCGCCGACCGGTTCCTGAGCAACCTCGTTGAACAAGGACGGGCCGCCAGCGCCACCTGCCCGCCCAGCGAGCGAGTCGTCGCCGACGGCGTCAGGGACGTGTTCGAGGCGAAGGTCATCGCCGTGTTGCTCGCCGAAGCGTTCGAAGGCTGCTTCGACGGCATCAGCCGCGCCATCAGCGTCCTGGAGGGTCACCCCGACCCGCTCACCCTTGGACAGATGCCGCTCTCCTACCTGGCGGCCCACACCCAACCAGACGAATCGAAGGAGCAGCCATGACGCCGCCGGCCGCCGGCGGGCGTCCGTGGGAGGTTCTGTTCACCGGGGCCAGAGACTGCGTCGACAAGGCGCTTCTGTGGCGGGTACTGGACGAAATCCACGCCGAACACCCCGACATGCTCGTCAAGCACGGCGCCTGCTACCCGGCAGAGGACGAGCACGGCCGGCGGTCGGAAGAGTCGGCGGACTGGCTCGCCCATCTGTGGTGCCTGGCCCGGGGCGTTCCCGACAGGGAGTTTCCGGCCAACTGGGGGCGCTACGGCGACGCCGCCGGGCCGATCCGCAACAACGCCATGATCGCCTCCGGCGCCGACGAATGCGTGGCCTTCCCGCACCCATGGTCGCGCGGCACCTTCGGCTGCGCCCGCCGGGCCGAACGCGCCGGCATTCCCACCCGGCGTTTCACACCCACCCCGCCGCTGCGACGGCGAACCTGGAGTGCATATGCCCGACGATGAACAGCCGCTCCGCTGGCGTACCATCGGCTTCTTCCCCGCACAGCCCGGCTGCCTGCTCGTGTTCGCCGCTGACTCCGAGCAGGGCGGCTACCAGACACGATGGTGCCCTGGCTGGCTGCTGCAGGAGCACGTCACGGCCGCCCCGGCCCCGTGCACACGCGTGGTCGCCGCATGCGACGACGGCGCCGGCCGCCTGGTCGCCGCTGCCACGATGCCGGGCTTCTGGACGATCGCCGCGCCGGGCTCCTCACACGGCCAGCTGGCCGCCATGCTCGCGCAGCGCACCTCGGCCGAGCCCGCCGAGCGCGCCCCCGCGTGCTCCTGGGAGGGCGGGACATGAGCGCACAGCTCTGGACGCTGGAGGCGGCCGCAGCCGAACTGGCTCGGCGCAAGTGCCTCACCAGCGGACACGACACCACGATGATCTTCAAGGGCATGGCGTCGTTCGAGCCGGTCGCCATGCTCTGCGATCGGTGCGGCCGCACATGGACAGTCACCCCGACACCATGACCGCCCACCACGATCTCCCGGCGCCGCCCAGCCGGGCCCCGGCCCCAGCACAGCCGCTGCAACCCCTTCCAGGAGGTCTTCATGCTCAACACGCCCCTCTTCGACCGCTTCATCAGGGTCTACCTGGGAGTGGCCGCGACGCTCCTTCCTCTGATGTGGGCCGCCCACATCTGGCCGAAGAACGTGCTCGCCCTCATGACGTCCATGGTCGCCGGCTGGTCCCTTGGCCTCGCCTTCGTGATCGTCCAGTCCACGTGGCGTAAGAGCGGCGCGGGCACGCCACAGACCCTGCGCGGTGACGCCCAGCTCCGCGGCAACACGATCACCATCACGTGGAACAACGTCCTGTCCACCATGAACGCCGACGACGCCGACCGCCTCGCCGAGCACCTCCGTAACCTCGCAGCAGATGCACGGAAGGCTCGGGCGGCCTGAGGCTCACACCGAGCGTGCCCTGCCGAGGCCAGCATTGAACCCGCCCACCGCTCACTGGGCACCGGGCATCAACTGCTCATCCTGGCGATGCCGGGCAGCCTTCTCACCGCGATGACCAGCGGCGACATCCCGCCGCTCTACCACCAGGTCCGCAATCACCGGCTCCCGCAGCGCCTGACCATGCTGTTCCTGGCCAACCCACCGCTCGACCGGCCCGCGCCACCCTTCGTGCACCGCAAGGGACGACCCGTCGACATCGCCCATCTCGCGCGCACCTCCGGGGCTATGTTCGGGCTCCCTGACGCACCCGCACGCCCGGCCGCGCACACCAGCGGCTGAGCCGACCCGCCAGCAGTCAGGCCAGTGCCCCGTCGAAGACCTCACGGTGCGTGTAGACGAAGTGGTGCTCCCGCTTGCTCCACGCAATCCGGTCAGCCAGGACCTCCGGTGCAGCCGGGGCCGTCTCCGGATGCGCCGCGAGCTCCGCCCAGAAACGGACATTGCGCGATTGCCGCTCCAGGACGCAGTCGGTCAGCGCGTGGCGCTCCGCCTCGTGCAGACCGTAGGTGTCGGCGATGAGGCGCACCTGCGCCGCCTGGTCCACCAGCGCCATCGTCTGTTTCGACGAGATCGACCAGGTCCAGGCCATGTACGCGACATCTTCAAGGCGACCACCCGGAGCCGCCAACTCGAAGTCGATGAACGCAACCGGCATGTCGTTCTGGAAGACCGCGTTGTTGGGGCCGGGGTCATGGTGGCACACCACATCGAAGCGACCAGCCAAGTCACTTCCGCGCGTAGCGTCATGCATCTGACGCAAAAGGCGGGCCGCTGCGCCCACCTGGTCATCGGACCAGGGCCGGAATTTCGCGGGCACGTCACCCGGGATATAGGTGAACATATCCTTGTCGTCCACCTGGCCCAAATACTTCGGGGCGCCAGTAAAATTCTGCTGCTCGAAAGTTTTGAGAAGTGCGGCCATGAATTCCGAGGAATCCGAGGCAGGCCGCAGAACCGTGTCGTTCCTTCGGAGGACCGCCGACGCCATGCGTCCTCCGGTCAGTGCGACCGCGCCATCAGACACATCAGTCATTATCGTCGCTCCCACACCTTGATCGCCGATGGGTTCATGCGCACCGTGCAGCACTCATATACAGCGGGGCATCCAGAGCCCACCCTGTAACCCGAGCGAGCTTAGCGGAGCCGGGACGGACGACGGTCCCGACTCACGGAAATCGGCAAAATGGAGTGGAAAGCGCACCGTTTTCAAGATCGGTAATTCCGGGCGCGAGTTCGGGGTACGCGCCCTCGCGATCAGCGCTGAGCGGCGGCGACCCTGATCTGAAGAGGAGACCGGACTTCAGCGCGGAAATTCCGGCGTCACGGAAGTTGCGCACGTTCGGAAACATCGAGTGCGCGACTCGGAAGAGAAGAGGATTGACTTGCCGACTGATCCGATATTCGGGGGCGTGCCATGAAGATAATTGTAGGCAATGCGACACGAGAAGTCTCCCTTGCAAAAGGCTAAACAATTTGCTTCCGCCATTAGATTTCCGATCTTGGACTAACGGCCCTCGTGCGCACCTTCACCAAGTAAGGAAGACGGCTCGAAAATCGTGTGTCATAAGGTCGTGCGGCGCGCCAACTCTGTGGGCCGCCGCGACGTGCGCGCATGCCAGGATGCCGGGAGATCTGCTCGCGCTCAGGCTTTCTGTATTACCAAAAGTGATCATCAGCGGGCCGGCCGCTGAGGGCATCACGGCCAGCGTTCGCCACGCTACGCGAGCGACCCAAGGTCATCGAGACGGCCACCCGCGTTGACCTGTCCCTGATGCAGGTGGGAGCCCCGACCTCCGGCGCGATCAACGCGACTCCGAGCGCCCCAGCGAGCCCAACAATTGCTCGGCTGCCCTCCAGGACGCGCCCGTTACCTGCCGAGGAGGGCCTCAGGGCCAAGACGCGCAGCCAGTTTGGCGAGGAAGCGCGCAAGGCCCGGGTCGAACACCCCGTCAGGCCACGCGGTCCGGTCATCGATCGGAACCCAGAGCACCTCGCCGAACTCCCGCTCATCGGGCACCATCGGCGCGTCTCGGTCAGTCTCGAAGACGAACCAGAGCGTGACGTCCACATGGGAGTCCGCGCCGCGGGTCTGGGTCACCGTCAGAAAGAAGGGGTCGTCTCCGAACTCCGGGTGAAAGGCAGGCGTGATCTGCAGCTCCTCTGCCAGTTCGCGGACCACAGACGCACGCGGATCCTCAAGATCATCGACATGGCCGCCGGGGAACAACCAAGCCTGTGCCAGTACATGCCAGACGATCATGATTGACCGCGTCGGCGCGTCGATCAGGACGGAATACACGGCCAGGTGCTGCGGCGGGGTGGCAGGCTTGGCCGTACGAAACAGCGGATGCCCGGAATCGATCCAATCGAGCATCCACCGCTGATCGGCCGACTCGCGCTCGTCATGCGGCGCGACGGCCTGCACGAGGTCACGGACAACACCTCGCGGATCAAGTTGCCTGTCGGGCATCGGGCACCCTCCGCTGATCGACGGACTGGTGAGCTCCAGCCCTTCCGCGCTCACCAGTGCGTGCACCCTACCGACCACAGGCCACCGCACGCCCGGCCATCAGCAGGACTCGTCCACCGGCGGGTCGGCGCCGCGCGAACAGCGCTGCGGCGCCTCGCGTCGATCAGCGGGATCAGCTCCACCGGTCAACCCCCAGCACGCCGGTCGCCCGCGCGATGTAGGGGCGACCAGGCGCACGGCTTCGGCCAGCGGGTACCACGCCGCGCCGAGCACCTCCGACTCCTGGATGTCGCAGCAGGTGTCCGGCCGCCCCGGTATGCACCGGTCACACCGCAAGCTCGCCACAAAATTAACTATCTTGTATTCTTTTTTACGCATGGCGGAATGCTTTCCGTGGCGGCCGCCTCCCCTAGCGATCGGACGCCTCTTGTGATCCCACGACGCATCGACAACGACATCTACCCAGACCAGGGCCACATGGTGGTCGTGAACCCCGCCTTCACAGCGGTCTACTGGCTGGCCGACCGGCACGCCCACCTCGACACCGGCTCCGGCCAGTACACGGTCAGCCTGCGTGGCCCCGGACGGCGGCTCCTCGAAGCTCTGGCCGGTGACGACGGCCTTGTCACCATGGACAACGCCATCGAGTACAACACCCGCGCGGTGCCGCCCGGCGCAGGTTCAGCACGCCAGGCGTTGACCGCGCTGCTCGACCCAGCCGTGATCGCCCCGGTCCTGTACCCGCCCTACATCGGCGACCTCACCGTGCGGCCACGCCAGAGGCACCTGCTGCCGCCTCCTCTCGCGCCGTGGTGCAGGCAGGCGCTGGTGCTGGACAGGCAGAACCGGCGCGTGGTGTGGCTGTGCCCTGGAACGCCGGAGAACACCGAGGCCGTCGCCGCCCCCTTGTGTGACGGCGGTGCCATCGACTGGGACGGCGCCGAAACGTTCGAGTACATCGGTGATGACCTCCGGTCCCGCCTGAGTCCCGCCCGATCCCGTCTCCTCGATCTGGAACGCCCCCACGACAACTGGTAGCCCAGCTTCCTCTACTGCACCTCGGCCCGGCCTTCGCACCTCGAAGGCCGGGCCGAGCCCGTTTCCCCCACCACCCTGCACGGAGCCCACCCC
>NZ_VCKY01000116.1 GCF_005889735.1 Nonomuraea turkmeniaca | reverse complement strand
AGCCCCGAACGATCACCTCCTGGATCCTGACCCACCCCGACCACCTGACGTCCGAGGAGAGCCTCGAACTCGAGCAGGCCCGGGCCGCTTGCCCTGAGCTGGATGCCGCCGTGAGCCATGTGCGCAGCTTCGCCACCATGATGCGCGACCTGCGCGGCGACCGGCTGCCCGACTGGATCAGCCACGTCCACGACGACGATCTGCCCCACCTGCAGCGTTTCGCCGACGGGCTGACCTACGACCTGGAGGCCGTCACCGCAGGCTTGTCCCTTCCGTGGAATTCCGGCCAGGCCGAAGGTCAGAACACGAGGGTCAAGCTGCTCAAGCGGCGGGGCTACGGGCGCGCGAATTTCGACCTTCTCCGAAAGCTCATCCTGCTTCGAGACTAAAGATCATCAATCACAAGATCAGCGACAGAGCCCGAATACTCGTACGCACCTCTGCACTTGAGCCTGTACGCCGACACGGGGCCTTGCCTGCCCCAGTAGCCGCCCCAGTTGCCGCCGGGAAACCACAGCGAGACTCGGCGGGCGGGAAGAAGCCTCTTCCCCTTCCAGGAGGCACGATGTTGTACTGATGGTCATCTTGGTCGACGACATCACCTGCCGGAGACAAGCTCGGCCAGGTGGTGCAGCGAGTTGATGAGATGCTCAGGGCCGAACGGCGGGAACTGGATGTACTCCCGGATGGACTGCGGCACCGCCGACCAGTCGTAGGTGAGCGTGACCTCAGTCTCGGACGGACCGAGCGGCGCGAGGTCGTAACGCCAGGTCCAGCCGCCGAACTCCAGGTGACCGTCGCCCTTGTCATACCCCGTCAGCCAGCCGATGGCGCGCGGCGGGTCGAGCACCTCGACCTTGTTGACCACCTGGTAGTCACCGTCTGGATGGTTGGCGTGATACATGTCCATCCGGAAAATCTGCCCCACCTCGGTCAGCGGCGCCCGGTAGACAGATTCCTGAACCCAGCCGGTGCCATCGATCGCCGGATGGGTCGTCGGGTCCGCCAGCACCGCGAACACCCGCGCGGCGGGCACGGCGACAGTCAGGGTGGCGCTCACGTTCTCCTGGTCCACGGTGTGCGTGCTCCTTGTCATCTCATCGCTCCTTGTCATCTCGGGCCTCCCGCCCTAGACGCGCCCGTCGCGTCTGCAGGAAGGTTCGTTGGGTGTCGTTGGTGGCCAGGGTGATGGCCTCGTCGTAGGCGGCGATGGCATCGGTGGTGCGACCGAGGCGGGTGAGCAGGTCCGCGCGGGTCGCGGGCAGAAGGTGGTAGCCGGGCAGGTCCAGTTCGTCGATGGTGGCCAGCGCCGGCGCCGGTCCGTGCACCTCGGCGACGGCGACCGCGCGGTTGAGTGCCACGATCGGGGTCGGGGTGTGCTGCAGCAGCTGGTCATACAGCGCCAGCACCTGCGCCCAGTCGGTGGCCGGCCCGTCGGTGTGTACGGCGTTGATCGCGGCCTGCAGCTGGTAGGGCCCCGGTCGAGCACGGCGCAGGCAGCGGCGTACCAGGTCATGTCCCTCGGCGATCAGCTCCCGGTTCCACAGCGACCGGTCCTGCTCGGCGAGCACCACCAGCTCACCCGAAGGCCCCACCCGCGCCGGCCGCCGGGCTTCGGTGAGCAGGAGCAGCGCCAGCAGGCCGATCACCTCCGGCTCATCAGGCATCAGCTCGGCGAGCGCCCTGGCCAGGCGGACCGCCTCCAGGCACAGGTCCGTCCGTAGCAGCTCTCCGGACGTGGAGGTGTATCCCTCGTTGAAGACCAGGTAGAGCACGGTGAGCACCGAGGTCAGCCGATCGGGGAGCTCGGCGGCGTCCGGCACCCGGTAGGGGATGCCGGCGTCGCGGATCTTCTTCTTGGCGCGGACGATCCGCTGGGCGACGGTCGCCTCCGGCACCAGGTAGGCCCGCGCGATCTGTGCCACCTCCAGCCCGCCGAGCAGGCGCAGGGTGAGCGCGGTCTGCGCGAGCGGCGAGAGCGCCGGGTGGCAGCAGGTGAAGATCATGCGGAGCTGGTCGTCGCGCACCGCTCCCACCTCCTCTGGCTCGTCGCCTTGGTGCAGCAGCAGCGCTTGGGCGTGGCGGGCCTCGCGGGTGGATTCCCGGCGCAGGCGGTCGATCGCCCGGTTGCGGGCGGTGGTCACGATCCACGCGCCGGGATTGGGCGGCGGCGCCTCGTGCCACTTCTGCACGGCCACTGCGAAGGCGTCCTGCACGGCCTCCTCGGCGAGGGTGATGTCACCGAGCAGGCGCGTCAGCGTGGCCACGCACCGGCCGTATTCGGCCCGGTAAACGCTGTCCAGATCCAGCTGTCCAGATCGATCCGTGCTCATGTCCACTGCGCGTCTTCGAACGGGCGTACCTCGATCGGGGCCCCGCAGGCCAGCGCGCACTTCTCGGCCCAGGCCAGCGCCTGGTCCAGGTCGTCGCACCGGATCACCCAGAACCCGCCGAGCTGCTCCTTCGTCTCGGCGAACGGGCCGTCGGTCATCGTGGTCGTGCCGTTGCCGGGGCGCACGACCGTGGTGGCGTGCGAAGGCAGCAGGCCGCCGACGAACACCCACGAACCGGCGGACTGCATCTCGGCGGTGACCTTGGCCGTCCGGGCCTGCTGCTCCTGCATCTCCCCTTCGGACGGCGACGGCGCGCTCTCGTCGAACTGGACGGCGAGCAGGTACTTCTTCATGGCAAACCCCTTGGAAAGGATCAGGCGGTCAGGCGGTCAGGCGGCGGGCGATGGCCGGGATCACGATCGCGGCGGCGACCACGTGCGTCACCATCAGCAGCACCTTCGTGGCCGCGGACGCGCCGGCGAGCACATCCGGTACCAGTGACAACGCGGTGAGCATGATCGTGGTGCGGACGAACGCGGTGCGCGGACGGCGAGCCGAGCGAGCCAGCACCAGGGCCAGCACCAGGCCCACCACGGAGAAGATGACGGTCAGCACGGCGAACCCGGACACCGGGATCGGCGCACCGCCGACAACGAGGCTGATCCCGGCGAACTCCCCCGCCGCGGCAACAGTCGCCGTCGCCGCGGCTGCGACGACCGCGGCGGTCAGCCCACCGAGAATCAGTGGCTTCGCGGGACCGGTGGTGGTGTTGGTAGTGGAGACGGACATCGTGGACCTCCGGTGAGTGGCGACCGGCCCGTTGCCGGCCTCTCACTTTGACCACGAACCGGCTCGACGCCAATCGACATCCCCGCAGAAAATCAGAAGACGTCCTCACCCCCCGCCCGCGTCCCGAGGGGACAAGGCCCAGTCGTCACGAGCGATCCGACGGCATCAGCGAGCTCACAGAATCGCCGTGATCCCCGAGCCTGCGGTGTTGTTCGGGGCTTCGGCAGCCGCCATCGAACCCCCTTCAGGTGGGGTTACGTGATCCTTTCACAAACCGATGTCGCCCTCGCCATGCTCTTCCTCGAAGCTATGACGATCAACGCTGCTTGTCTCGCGTCAAGATCGTTCGCGTCGCGTCCTCGGAGCGGTGCAAAAGGCTCGAGGAGGTGGGTGCCATAGGTTGATCTTAGGCGGCATCGGTTGCGGGGGGCCAAGGCCGGCTCGTTGGCTGGGTGGAGCTGGGCAGGCGGACGGAGTAGTGCTCGGCGCAGGTCTTGCAGGATGCGCAGGCCCTTGCTGGTGCTGATGAAGCCGCGCCGGCCGAGGGCGGCGCGATCGAGGACGGCCCAGACCAGGCTGACGCAGGAGGTCTCGCCGGGGCCTGGCTCGGCGAGCTGATCGGCCACCCGGCCGCCGTCATTCTCCGGCCCGGCCTGCGGTCTGATTGGCCAGCTGGGACAGCTCTTGGTCGACGAACACCCTAACCACCCCAAGCCTTACTGGAGCAGGCCCACCAGCCTGGCCGCTCGATGGGGCCACCGACGCGAGGGCTGGAGATCTTCTTCACCGAACGTGGTCTGGGCACTGACCACAGACCACGCCGAGCGGCCGGCGGCCGGACGCCGTCGCCGCCGGATCGACGCCGTCCCCGAGCCGTTGCGGCGCGCGACGGAGGCGTTCAACGCCTTCCTGCTGCGCACCCAAGAACGGCCTCTCGCCGGGGGCGGGACACGCCCCCGCACCGACGTCACCCTCGACATCAATCTGTCCACTCTGCGCGACCTGGCCCGACATGTCTGCGCGCGCGGAGAGCCGGACTGTGCACGTCTCGACGTGCACGATGTCGAGACGTTCCTGGCCGCTCAGCCCAAGAACCGGCCCCGGCGAGCGACGCCTCTTCCAGCGGTGGATCATCGACCCGGGTGGCCACCCGCACGAGGCGCTGCTCGGCATTCGTCTCGGCCAGCGCCCCCACGCCTCTGGACCCGGTCAGCTGGACCGCCGTGCAGCGATGCGTGGCTCTGCGTGTCCCCCAGTGTCGGGTCCTGACGGCATCTAACGGGGCGTACGAGCACGCACCGAGCACGGCCGTCCATGAGTTGATCATGGCACGTGGCGCCGCACCATGGATCCTGCACCTCATGGCATGCCAGCGCTAGGTATGGACCCCCGCCTATCTCAGGCCACCGACGGACAGCCCTCCGCGCCAGTGCCGCTGAAGCGTGAAGAAGGCGATGACGAGGGGAATGACCGACACGAGCGCGCCCATGATGATGAGGCTCCAGAGGGAGGTGCTGCCCGCGTTGTTCGCCGAGGCGATTCCCTGCCAGAGGCCCAGTCCGACGGTGACGGGGAAGAGGCGGTTGTCGGAGAGCATGGCGAGAGGCAGGAAGTAGTTGTTCCAGGACGCCACCGCAGACAGCAGCAGCACCGTGACCACCGCCGGCCGCATCAGGGGGAACGCGACCTGGAGGAACGTCCGTATCTCACCCGCACCGTCGGCCCGCGCCGCGTCCAGGATCTCGTCGGGAACCGCGTCCCGCGCGTAGACGTGCATCAGGTAGACGCCGAACGGGTTGAGCAGTGACGGGAGGATCACCGCCCAGATCGTGTTGGTCAGGCCGAACTCGGAGAACATCATGAAGGTGGGGATCACCAGGGCCGTCGCCGGCACCATCAACGCGCCGAGCACGAGTGAGAAGCTGAAGCGCCTGGCGGCGAATCGGTACTTGGCGAATCCGTAGCCGGCCATGACGGCCAGGACCGTGGCCCCGACGCCGCCCGCGAGCGCGTACAGCGTCGAGTTGAGGATCCATCTGCCGTAGATCCCATTGTCATAGGTGAACAGCTGCTCGAGGTTGCCGAAGTAGTCGATCCGCTCGGCGAACCACAGGGTGTTGCCGCCGCCGAACAGGCCGGGGGCGTCCTTGGAGCTGTTGACGATGACCCACCAGAACGGCACGAGGAAGTACACGACCAGGAAGCCGACGAGCACCTGCAGGGGGAGGTGGCGTTGTGGCCGGCGGCGGGCGCCGGCTTTGGAGCGGTCACTTGTCACAGGAAGCTCCTCCGCTTGCGGGTGAAGAACAGGAAGGCGTAGACGCCGACGAAGACGATCCCGCCGAGCGCGAAGGAGATCGCCGATCCGTAGTTGAAGTTCGCGAGTGCGAATGCCTGCTGATATGCGTACATGTTGGGAGTGAAGTCCGGTCCGATCGTGCCGGCCGCGAGGGATCGCAGAATCTGCGGTTCGTTGAAGAATTGCAGGGTGCCGATGAGCGAGAAGACCAGGATCAGGAGCAGCGCAGGAGCGATCAGCGGGATTTTGATCCGAAGCGCGACCTGCCATTTGCCGGCGCCGTCCATGCGGGCGGCCTCGTAAAGGGCCGGGTCGATGCCCTGGAGCGCCGCGTACAGGATGATCATGTAGTAACCGGCCCACTGCCAGGTGACGACGTTGACCAGACCGTAGAAGATCAGGTTGCTGCCGAGGAAATCAGGCGGGGCGGTGCCGAGCAAGCCGAAGATGTCGGAGAGCGGCCCGAAGCTCTTGCTGTACAGAAACCCCCACATGACGGCCCCGATGACCGTGGGAATCGCGTAGGGAAGAAAGATCATGAGGCGGGAGAAGCGGGTGAACATAGAGGTCACGGCATCCAGGATCAGGGCCAGCGCGAGGGCGACGATGATCTGCAGCGGGATGGAGACCAGCGAGAAGCGGATGACGAACCATGACCCGGAAAGAAAGCTCGGGTCGGTGAACGCCTTCACATAATTGTCGAGGAAGACGAAGCTGGTGCCGCCGATCAGCTTCTTCTGGAAGAGGCTGAGGTACAACGCGTACGCGAGCGGCGCGATGAGCAACGCCAGGAAGACGATCCCGAATGGCCCGACGAAGAGCCACCCCATCAGATGCTCACGGAGGCGCACCTTGCCGCGGATCTTGTGCGTTTTCTCTTGGGTGCGTGGCGCACTCTTCTCGATCATGAGGGTCAACCTGGACTCCGAGATCTCTATGCTGGGGATTGCGGATGGGCCGCCCTGGTCGAGGACGGCCCATCGTTGACGTCACTGAACGGTGAAGCCCTGCTCTTTGGCGTACTTCGCCACGTCCTCCTGAAGCCGATCGGCGGCCTGCGCTCCGGTGACGGAGCCCTCGATGAGCGCACTGACCTGCTTCGTCATGGCGTCGAAGTAGTACTGGCCGAACGGGCTGTAGGTGACGCCCTTGTAGGCGTTCGCCGCAGGCACGTAGACCTCCTTGTTCGCCTGCTGGCCGTCGAAGAACGCGACCTTCAAGTTCACGAATTCGGGGTCGTTGAGCGCCTTCAGGTTCAGCGGGAAGATGATCTGGTTGGTCCAGCCGTCGGTGAGCGACTCCTTGTCGGCGTAGAGGCCGTACGCGACCTTCGCCGCGAGTTCGGGGTTCTTCGCCTGGCTTGTCACGGAGAAGGCTGACCCGCCCCAGTTCACCTGCACCGGGTGGTCGGCATCCCACTGCGGGAGCGGGGCCACCGCGAACTTGCCGGTGTCCTCACCCTTGCCGACGCCGGCACCGGTGAGGTAGCCGGGTGCCCAGGCCGCCGAGATGTACGTCGCGTACTTGCCGTTGATCACCCCGGAGATGTACTCCGGGGTGAACTGGTCCTGCGTCCCGACCAGCCCGTTCTTCGCCAGGCGCCCCCAGTAGTCGAGCACGTCCTTGGAACCCTGGTCGTTCAGCTTGACGCCGACCGAGCTCTGTTGCGCCGGGTCGTAGGTGAACGGGGCCGCGCCCTTCTGGATCTGCAGCGCCATCGTGAGGGCCGACACGTTCGCGGCGAAGTCGCCGAACGCCGGACCACCCGCGTCCTTGATCTTCTGGGCCGCCTGCTCGTACTCGGCCCACGTCTTCGGCGGCGTGATGTCGTACTTCTCGAAGATGTCCTTCCGATAGATCATCGCCATCGGGCCGCCGTCGACCGGCACGCCGTAGACCGCGTCACCGACCGAGACGTCCTTCCACGCGCCCTCGCTGTAGTCCGCCTTGACCGCGTCGAAGCCATACTTCTTGATGTCGACGAGCGCGTTCTGGATCTGGAAGGTCGGGATCCGGTCCATCTCGATCATGATCACGTCGGGTGCGCCGGTCCCAGCCGAGATGGCCGTCTGGAACTTGTCGTACTCGTCACTGCCCTGGCCGACGTTGGTCCAGCAGACCTGCACCTCGCCGTTCTGCTTGTTGAAGTTGTCGACGACGAGCTGCATGTTGGGGTACCAGCCCCACATCGTCACGACCGGCAGATTCTTCTTGGGGATCGTGTTCGTGCAGTTGCTCGCGCCGCTGCCGCTCGCGGTGTTCGTGCCCCCTCCCCCGCCGGCGGAGCAGGCCGCCAGCACGCTTGCGAGCACGGTCGCGGCGGCGAGCTTGGCCGCCGCAGAGAGCCATTTCTTGTTCATTGGCATATTTCCCTTGGGATCGCGGCGCACGAAGGTTCATGCGCCGCCGTTGAAACCGAGCGATCGGCAGGGACGGGGCACGGGTGACGCGACCCGCGCCCCGTCCTTCGTGCCGATCCTCATGTGAGCGCTGACACCGCCCGCGTCCGGCGGCGAAGCCGGCCGGACGGGCTCGCCTAGCGCTTGAACAGGCGTGGCGCCAGGTCGATGAGGTTCTTCTGCCACACGTCCCAGCCGTGCGGTCCCGGGGTGACCCCGTCGAACTCGTAGCGGATGCCGAGGTTGTTCAGGGTGGTGAGGGACGTCATGAACGACGGGTAGACGAAGTCCGTCTGGTCGCCGACATACAGGCGCAGCAGCTTGGTGCCGCTGTTGATCGCCTCGGCGTCGACGCCGGTGGCACTGCCGAACCCGGCCGAGAACGCCGCGACATAGGCGAACTGACCCGGGTGCGCCTTGAGCATTCCGAACGTCTGCCCGCCCCCCATCGAGAGGCCGGCCAGGGCCTGCTGCGACGGGTCGCTGGAGATGTTGTAGCGGGCGCGGGCCGCCGGGGCGAGGTTCTCCAGCAGCTCCTTGTTGAAGTCGGGCACGTTGCCGTTGCCCATCACGACCACCATCGGCACCAGGTCCCCGTCGAGGAACTGGTGGTCGAGGATCTGTTTGGCGCGTCCCATCTCGACCCAGTCCGTGTAGCTCTGGCCGCCACCGTGCTGGAGGTAGAAGACGGGGTACGGCTCCGCGCGGTCGGGGTCGTATCCCGGCGGGGTCCAGACCAGCGCGGTCCGGTCCTGGTTCGCGACGGCGCTCCGGTACGTCATGCTCTCGACCTTTCCGCCCTGGCCGGCGGGAACGTCCGTGAGCAGGCGCGCCTTCTCTCCACGTATGAGGAAGGTGCTCCAGGTCGGCTCGGTGGTCACCTTCGTCGGGTTCGACGCGTCCTTGACCGAGACCCGGTCCACCATCAGCCGGTAGTAGTAGAACCACGGGTCGAGCGGGCCCACGGTCGCCCGCCACCGGTCGCCCGCACGAGCCAGCGGAATGCGCAGCCAGCTCCCGTTGGGAGCCCAGTTCGCCCACACCTTGACGTGCTGAGCGTTCTGGAAGTCCGTCGTGGTCTCGAAGGTGACGAAGCCGTCCTCGGTCACGAACGGCGTCGGAGTGGTGCCGGGCGCCGGCGGGGTGAACTCGCCCTTCAGCCGCCCGTGACCGGCGCTCGGACCGTGGTCCGACACCTTGCGGAACAGCCGCGGCACGAAATCGATCAGGTTCTCCTGCCAGGCGTTCCAGTTCGCCCCGGCATCGGGGTTGACCCCGTCGGACTCGTACGTGATACCGGCGCGGTCCAGCGCCTTCGTCAGGCGGTTGGCGGCGTTGTACGCGGGATCCGTCACGTTCCCCGTGTACAGACGCAGCAGCTTGACATGGCGGTTGATCGCGTCCGCGTCCGCCCGGCTGACGCCGTCCGTCAGGAGCCCCGAGAACGAGCCGGCGTAGGCGAACTGACCCGGGCGGGTCAAAACGGCGCGCAGCGCCTGCGTCCCACCCTCGGCCACACCGGCGATGGCCTGGTGCGCCGGGTCGCGATGGACGCGGTAGTGGCCCGCGACCGCCTTCCGGAGGTCGTCATTCGTCCCGTTACCGTCGCTGATCACGACCACCATCGGCTCCATGGCCTTCCGGAGCGACAGATTGTCGAGGATCTGCTTGGCCCGGCCGAGGTCGAGCCAGTCGGTGGCGCTCCCGCCGTCGCCGGACCGCAGGAACAGCACCGGGTAGGCCTGGGGGCCCTTGGCCTCGTACCCCGGAGGCGTCCATACCAGAGCCGACCGCTCCTGGTGCTCGGCCCGGTAGGTCAGGGTCTCGACCTTGCCGCCCCGCCCCTGGGGCACGTCCGCCAGCAGGCGCGCCGAGTCGCCCGGAACGAGGAAGGTGCTCCAGAGAGGCTTGGACGCCACACCGGTGTTGTTCGTCGGATCCTTCAGACCTTTGGTGTCATCGCCGGTGACCTGATAGGAGTACAGCCCGGGCCGGAGCGGGCCGAGGACTCCTGACCAGACGTCGCCCCGGCGGGTCAGACCGAACTCCGCCCAGGTGAAAGAGGGGCCGAAGTTCCCCTCGATGACGATCTGCGACACCGGGCCCACACCGGCCTCGATGGAGGCCGCCGGAACGCTGAAGGACGCGTAGCCGTCCTCGGAGACATGCAGCCACGGCGTGTCCGCCGCCGACGGCAGCGGCGCGAGCAACACTGCCGCGATCGCCATCACCCCGGCGGTGATCGCCGCTGCGAGCCGGCGCCCGCCCTGAGGGCGTGACCTGCCGTGATAAAGTAAAAATGGCATGCGAAAACTCCCTTAATGGCTGGCCACGGTTGATGCCCGACTGGCCGGCCTGATTCATGCGGTGGATAGTTCGTGGTTGGTGTTCGCACCTCCATCCGTCGTGGGGTCAGCTTGCCCACCTGATGTTCGTTGCCGCGAACGTCAGGTGCGATTGAACGCCGCAGCCGTAGGTGGCGTCACGGTCACATAGGGTTTCTCGGCGCCGCGGTGGAGCCGCGAACCACCAAACGGGTCGGGAGCACGGTCTGGCTCGGGCCCTCCCAGTCGCCGCGCACCAGCGACTTCAGCATGCGCGCGGCCTCGTACCCGAGCCGGTACATCGACTGGTCCACGGTGGTCAGTCCCGGCGCTGCCAGCGCGGATTCCGGGATGTTGTCGAAGCCGGCCACCGACAGGTCGCCGGGAACGTCGAGCCCCAGGTCCTTTGCGACCTGCAGAGCCTTCAGAGCCATTCCGTCGCTGGCCGCGAAAATCGCCGTCGGTCGGTCCGCCTTCTCCAGCAGCGCCCGCGCGAGCGGCGCCGCGGACTCGGGATTGAAGCTCCCTCTTACGATCAGCTGCGGATCGATGGGAACGCCGGCTTCGGCCAGTGCCGTGCGGTAACCCTCCTCGCGCGACCACGCGGCCTCCAGGCTGGCCCGGCCCCCGATGAAGCCGATGCGCCGATGCCCCAGCCCGAGGAGGTGCTCGACCACCGCGGTGCCGCCCGCGAAGCTGTCCGCCGTCACCGACGGCGCCGTCGAGCCCCTCGCCGGATCGATGACCACGACCGGAGTGCCGCTCCGCACCTCGCCCGAGGGCGTGACCACGATGCAGCCGTCGGTGAGCGTGCCCGACAGGCGGGCCAGGTGGCGTTGCTCCCAGCCGTCCGAATACGTCCCGTAGAGGTCGCTGTTGGCGTAGATGATCAGGTCGAAGCCCGACTGACTCAGCGCATCCATCACCCCCTTGAGCACCTCGGCCGTATAGGACTGGAAGCTGTGCGTCACCAGCCCCAGGACGTTGGTACGACTGCGCCGTAGGCTCGTCGCCACCAGACTCGACTCGTAGCCGAGCTGCTCGATGGCCGAACGGACCTGCTCGATGGTGGTCAAGCTGACGCCGTAACGCCCGTTGACCACCCGCGACACGGTCGCGGTGGAGACGCCCGCCAATCGTGCGACGTCGCTCATCGTCACCGGCGCATCGCCCTCGACCATGCAGCCTCACAAGTTGCAATCGTTATCGGTTACGTTTGCAACGGCAAAAGTAAGCGATGCCGATAGCGGAAACAAGACCTTTCCGGCTGGCCGTTCATCGGGTAGAAGCATGGCCGGATCGCACGGTCCGGGCCGGGTGCCGCGGCGCCATGACCACGAACATCGCTGCTGAGCTGGGGATCGCAGGGCGTCAGGATGACGGGGCGGGCCCCGTGGAGTCGCGGACGCTGAGGGTCGTCGCCAACTGGAGGTGCCGGGAGGCGGGCTGGACGCCGTCCGCCATGCCGAGAACGGTCTCGACGGCCATCCGGCCCATGCCGACGAGAGGCTGCCGGACGGAGGTGAGCCGAGGCGTGGTCCACTCGGTCTGTGGCGTGTCGTCGAACCCGGTGACCGACAGCTCGCCCGGGACCGAGATGCCGAGCTCCTTGGCCGCGGCGAGGACCCCGACGGCGATCTCGTCGTTGCCGGCGATGATCGCGGTCGGCCGCTCGTCGAAGGCGAGGAGCTCATGGCCGTGCCGCTGTCCCGCCTCGACGGAGAACGCCTCGTGGCGGATCAGTGCGCGGTCCGGCGCGATACCGGCTGAGTCGAGCGCGGCCTGGTAGCCGTGGAAGCGCTCCAGTGAAGGGGCGGAGCCCAGCGGCCCGCCGATCCAGGCGATCCTGCGGTGGCCGAACTTGATGACGTGCTCGGTCACCGAACGACCGCCTGCCCAGTTGGTGGAGCCGATGCTGACGAGACGTGATTCGTTCGTATCGATGGGGTCGATCGTCACGACGGGCACCTCGAGATCCTCCGCGGCGAGGAGCACCGAGTCGGGCACGGCGACGGCCAGCGCGATGATGCCGACGACGCCGGACGCCTTCTCCTCCTCCATCCAGGCCCGGGCTGCCGTGCGGCTCGTGCTGATCGGCTCCTCGGGCGGCAGGCGAAGCAGGAGCTCGGCCCGCGCCGAGGTCGCGGCCACGAGGACCCCTTTGAGCACCGTTCCGGCATAACGGGACTCCACGATGTCGAGCACGGTGACGAGGGTACGGTCCCGTGTCTGCTCGTGCCGCACCGCCGTCGGCTTGTAGCCGATCTCGGCCATGACTCCGAGCACCAGCTCGCGCGTCTTCGCCCCCACATCGCTGCGCCCGTTGAGGACCTTCGAGGCGGTCGTCGGCGAGACACCGGCCAGTCGGGCGACATCCGCCAAGGTGGCTCGCTCGGAACGACCTCGCCGTCGCATCAGGGCTCCCTTCAGGGGGTACGAAATTATTTCGAAACCTACCATGAACCCTTCCCGCCAGGCTTTCTGGCTCGTCCACCCGTTGACACGGGCCAGACCCGCCACCTAATGTCCTCGCAACAACGAACAAGTTGCGAAATATTTTCGTAACCAGCTGAGGACGAGAGGAGAGGCCCATGCGGCTCTCCCAGAAAGTCAGGCTTCTTGCCGGGGTACTCGTGCCCATGCTCGCGCTGACCGCATGCTCGGGCGGCAGCGGTAGCGGCGCCGGCGGCGGGGGCGAGCAGGTGAAGGTCACGGTCTGGAGCTGGGACGGCACCGTCGAACGAGCCGTCCCCGGTTTCCAGGCCGCGAACCCGAACATCAAGGTCGAGGTCGTCAACGCGGGCTCGTCCCAGGACGAGTACAAGGCGCTCGACAACGCCATCCAGGCCGGTTCCGGTGTGCCTGACCTCGTGATGTTCGAGTACTTCGCGGTCCCCTACTTCGCTGTTCCCGGCAAGCTCACCGACCTCCGGGAATTCGGCGTGGACAAGCTGAAGCAGGACTACGTCCCGGCCGCGTGGAGCGACGTGACGGTCAACGGCAAGGTCTACGCGCTGCCCTCCGACTACGGCCCGTCCGCGATGTTCTACAACGCGGCCACGCTCAAGAAGGCCGGCATCGAGGAGCCCCCGGCCACCTGGGACGAGTACTACGAGGCCGCCAAGAAGATCCGCGCCCTCGGCGACGACTACTACATCGCTCAGGACACGGGCGACATCTTCTTCCTGCTCTCGCTCATCTGGCAGGCCGGCGGCCGTCCGTTCAAGGTGGACGGCACCAAGGTGCACATCGACTTCACGGACGCCGGCACGACCAAGGCCGTCGCCTTCTGGCAGAAGATGCTCGACGAGGGCCTGATCAACACCAAGATCACGGGGTGGTCCGACGACTGGAACCGGGCGCTCAACGACGGCACCCTCGCCACCCAGACCATGGGCGGCTGGCTGACCTCCACGCTGCCCGAGCGCGCGCCGAAGGCCGGCGGTGACTTCAGGGTCGCCCTGATGCCGCAGTGGCAGCAGGGTGACAAGGTCGGAGCGGCGAACGGCGGAAGCTCCTTCGGCATCCCGGCCGCGGCCGAGCACAAGGAAGCGGCCTTCAAGTTCCTCGAGTACTTCACGCACGGCGGCGGTCTCGCGACCCGCGTCGACGCGGGCGCCTTCGTGCCGAACACGTCAGTGCTGGAGAACAAGGAGTTCCAGAGCAAGGCCAACAAGTACTTCGGCGACCAGAAGACCGGCGTCGTGCTGGCCGAGGCTACGGAGATCGTCGGGAGCGGCTGGCAGTACCCGCCGTTCTTCGAGTGGGCACGCTCGATCTACGGCGACCTCGCCTCGCCGTACTACACGACGGGCAAGGGCTCGCTCGCCGAGATCCTCGAGCAGTGGCGGCAGCGCTGCATCCAGTACGGCAACGAGCAGGGCTTCCAGGTGGACTAGCGGCTCCGCATCAGGACGGGGCCCGTCCCGCGAGCGGTCGCGGCCCCGCCCGAGGGAGCCGGGCATCGCAATGGATCGGAGGAACACGACATGGACCAGGCAACCGCTTCGGCCATGGCTTTGCCGGACGCGAGACGGCATCCGGCGCCAACACGCAAGCGACGCAAGCCGCAGATCGGACTGGCGTTCATCGCGCCCTTCGGGGTGCTGTTCGCGCTCGTGTTCATCGTGCCCATCCTGTACGCCGCCTACCTCAGCTTCTTCCAGGACAAGCTCGTCGGGGGCAACACGTTCGTCGGACTCGCCAACTACAGCAAGCTGTTCCAGGATCCCCAGTTCTGGGACGGGGTGGGACGCGTCTTCTGGTTCACGCTCGTCCAGGTGCCGATCATGCTGATCTTCGCCATGGCGCTGGCGCTCGCGCTGGACTCCCTGCGCCTGCACGGCACCAAATTCCTGCGGGTGACGATCTTCCTCCCCTACGCGGTGCCGGCGATCGTGTCGACGCTCATGTGGGGATTCCTGCTGGGCATCAAGTACGGCCTGTTCGGCAGCCTCAACGAGGCCCTGGGCACCGACCTCAACCCCTTCGCCCCCGACACCACGCTCATCTCCATCGGGGTGATGGTGACGTGGGCGTTCACCGGCTTCAACATGCTCATCTTCTACGCCGCACTCAAGGCCGTCCCGCGCGAGCTGTACGAGGCCGCCGCGATCGACGGCGCGAACGAGCTCCAGATCGTGCGCGCGATCAAGCTGCCGGCGCTGCGCGGATCGCTGGTCGTCACGGTCATCTTCTCGATCATCGGCACGTTCCAGATGTTCAACGAGCCGCAGATCCTGCCCTCGATGGTGGCCAACAGCGGTGTCACCACCTTCTACACGCCCAACCTGTACGCCTACAACCTGGCGTTCACCGGGTCCCAGCAGGGCTATGCGGCAGCACTCGCACTCGTCATGGCAGCGATCACGATCGCCGTCGCCTACGCCGTCCAGATCAGGGGGTTGCGCAATGCGTCGGACCACTAGCCGGCCGGCCGAAGCCGGGAAGACCTCCAGCCGCGGCCCCCGGCTCCCCACGGTGAGCAACCCCAGGAAGAGCACGACGCTCACCGTGATGACAGGCCTGTTCACCCTGTACTGCCTGCTGCCGCTCGGGTGGCTGGTCATCAACGCGACCAAGTCGCAGGCCGACTTCGTGTCGTCGTTCGGGCTCGCTCCCGGCCGCGAGTTCGCCCTATGGGACAACATCGTGCAGGTCTTCAGCTACCAGGACGGGATCTTCTCCCGGTGGCTGCTCAACACCGTGCTCTACGTCGTCGTGGGTGCGACCGTGTCGACCTTCCTGGCCGCCCTCGGCGGCTACGCCCTGGCGAAGCTCGACTTCACCGGCAAGCGGGTGTTCCTTCTCGTCGTGCTGGGGTCGATCTCGGTCCCCGGCATCGCCCTGGCGATCCCGCAGTTCCTGCTGTTCGCGCAGCTGGGCATGACCGACACCCCGTGGGCGGTGCTCATCCCGTCCTTCATCAACCCGTTCGGGTTGTACCTGATGTGGGTGTTCACCGCCGAGGCCGTGCCGACCGGACTGCTGGAGGCCGCGAAGATCGACGGTGCCGGGGAGTTCAGGACCTTCCTCCAGATCGCGCTCCCGCTGCTCGCGCCGGCGAGCGTGACAGTCCTGCTCTTCTCGTTCGTATCGATCTGGAACAACTACTTCCTGCCGTTGATCATGCTCAAGGATCCCGCCTGGTATCCGCTGACCGTCGGCATCAATCAGTGGAACAAGCTGGGCTCGACGGCCGGGAACGGCGCCCTCGTCCAGAACCTCGTGATCACCTCCGCGCTGCTGACCATCGTCCCGTTGATCATCGCGTTCCTCAGCCTGCAGCGGTACTGGCAGTCGGGCCTGTCGCTGGGTGCCGTCAAGGGCTAGTGCTTTGAAGTCTTTCGTGAAGAGAAGTGAGGCCATGAAGAGAGAACCCCGGCTCCGGATCGACGGTGAGCTGCGTGGGGAGAGTGTGCTCCCGCACGTCTGGAGCAGGTGCATTGGCGCCGGGCGGGCGAACGAGGCACTACGCGCGGACTGGCGACAACAATTCGCCGAGGTCGTCGCCGCGTCGGGAATCCAGTACATCCGCTTTCACGGTGTCTTCCACGACGACATGTTCGTCTACCGGGAGAGTTACGGCGGCGGTTTCGGCCCGGACGCGCCCCTCCCCTCGCCCGTGTACACGTTCAGCTACGTCGACAAGGTCTTCGACTTCCTCCTGGACTGCGGCGTCCGTCCCTTCGTCGAGCTGGGATTCATGCCGCGCGAGCTGGCGACGCAGACCGGGACCGTGTTCTGGTGGGGCGCTCACTGCAGCCCGCCCAAGGACATGGCGCGCTGGGTCGAGCTGGTCACGAGGTCGGTCGAGCACTGGATCGACCGGTACGGGCTCGACGAGGTGCGGGAGTGGCGCTTCGAGGTATGGAACGAGCCGAACCTGGTCCCCCACTTCTGGACCGGCACGAAGAGCGAGTACTTCGAGCTCTACGAGCAGACCGTGCGAGCGATCAAGAAGATCGATCCGGCCTTGAAAGTGGGCGGGCCCGCGACGAGCGTCTTCGTGCCCGACGACCGCTACAAGGGCGAGACCGAGGACCGCTCCGCGATGCTCGCGACGGCTGCCGCGACCGACGTGGACGCGCTCGACTGGCGCCCCGTCTGGATCGAGGACTTCATCGCCTGGTGCGCGGAACGCGAGCTCCCGATCGACTTCATCTCGACCCACCTGTACCCCACCGACTTCGCGTACGGCGCCAACGGCGAGGCCGTGCACATCACCCGGTACGCCGATGCCACCTTCGACGACCTGACCCTCCTGCACAAGCTCGTGCGGAACAGCGCGTACCCCGAGGCGGAGATCCACATCACCGAGTGGTCGACGTCGCCGTCCGCCCGCGACTTCATCCACGACACGCCGTTCGCGGCGACCTCCATCACGAGGTCGTACCTGCAGTGCGCGACCCTCGCCGACTCCATCTCCTACTGGACCTTCACGGACGTGTTCGAGGAGGGAGGCGCCGGGATCGGACCGTTCCACGGCGGATTCGGGCTGGTGAACGAGGGCGGCATCCACAAACCCACGTTCCACGCGTTCACGATGCTGGGGCGGCTCGGCGACCGGCTGCTCCTCGCGACGCCCGACGGCGTCGTGACCCGGGACAGCCGTACGTCGGCCGTGTCGGCGGTGTTCTACAACTACCCCGAGGACATGGCCATGAAGGGCGTCGGCTCGGCGAACTCGTACCCGGCGGCACGCGCGCTGGCCGAGGTGGGCCCGAGCCGGCGGATCCACCACTCGATCGGCGGGCTTGAGCCTGGCGCGACGTTCCTCGTCGAGATCGTGGACTGGGAGCACGGCAACGCCGCCGAGGCCTGGCACCGGCTCGGGTCACCCCTCAACCTGTCCAGGGCCGAGAGCGAGTACCTGACCGGGGTGGCCGACTCGCTGCTCCGGTTCACGCTGACCGTGCCCGACGACGGCGTGCTCGATCTCGACGTCGAACTCGCGCCCTGGGCGGTGATGTCGCTGCGGCAGTCGGCCTGAACGCATCACCGCCGTCGGGGTCATGGAGTCCGGTCCTCAGGTGCGGGTCCACCGCTGGTTGGCGCCACCGTTGCAGGACCAGATGACCAGCTTGATGCCGTTGGCGGTGGCGTTGTTCGGCACGTCCAGGCATTTGCCGGCGCCGACGGCGGTGATGGTGCCGTCGGCGTTGAGGCGCCACTGCTGGTTGGACTGCCCGTTGCAGTCCCAGATGATCACCTGGGCGCCGTCGGCGGTGCCGCCGTTGTAGACGTCCAGGCACTTGTTCCCGTAGACCCGTAGCTCACCGTTCGCGGTGGGCGTCCACTGCTGGTTGGGCTGGCCGTTGCAGTCCCAGATCTGCGCCTGCGCGCCGTTGGTCTGCGAGGCGCCGGTGACGTCCAGGCACCGGCCCGAGCCGACCCCCTTGATCGCACCCGTGGGGGTGGGCGTGATGCCCCCTCCGGTGACGATGTACATGGCCGCTCCGTGCCCGGGCACCGACGCGCTGATCGTCCCGGACGAGGAGGCCGTCGTGTGCGCCCACAGGTCGCGCACCGAGTAGGAGGACGCCGAGCCCAGGCCCAGGGCGGACGCGGTGGTGGAGACCGTCGAGGTCGAGGTGCCCCGGTTGAGCAGGACGACCGCGACCGAGCCGTTGGACATCGGCTTACGCCAGACCTCCAGGTTCCCGTTGTCGCTGATCTTGTGGCCCTGCCGGCCGCCCCAGTCCTGGTTGACCGCGATGACCTCGGTGTTCGTCAGGATGGACCGGGTCTCGGCGCTCATCGACCGGATGTCGTTGCCCGCGATGAGCGGCGCGTTCAGCAGCGACCACAGGCTGAAGTGCGCCCGTCCCTCGGTAGCCGTGAGCGCGCCGACGCCGACCTCCAGCATGTCGGGGTCGTTCCAGCCTCCCGGTCCCGAGTACGCCTCGAGCCCGACCTGCTGGTCCAGGATGCCCATGATGGAGTTCCAGTTCGCCGCGATGTCGCCCGTCGTGCGCCAGGAGTTGCCCACCGGCATCCCCCAGGTCCACACGTTCTCCTGGCCCCAGTTGCACAGGCTGTAGAGGATCGGGCGTCCGGTGGCGGCCAGCGCGTCACGCATGGCGGTGTAGCGCTGCAGCCCGGTCCTGCCCTGGTGGTCGCCGCAGTTGTCGTACTTCAGGTAGTCGATGCCCCAGGACGCCCACAGGGCGGCGTCGCGCTGCTCGTAGCCCAGGCTGGCGGGGTACCCCGCGCACGTGGTCGTCCCCGCCGAGGAGTAGATGCCGAGCTTGAGCCCCTTGGAGTGCACGTAGTCCGCCAGGGCCTTCATGCCGCTGGGGAACTTCTGCGGGTCCGGCACCAGGTTGCCGTTGGCGTCGCGGCTCCTCGTCGACCAGCAGTCGTCGATGTTGACGTATTCATAGCCGGCGGCCGCCATGCCGCTGGAGACCATGACGTCCGCGGTCTGCCGGATGAGGCTCTCGTTCACGTTGCAGAAGAAGGTGTTCCAGTCGTTCCACCCCATCTGCGGCGTACGGGCGAGCCCGTTGTCCAGCGCGGCGGCCGGCGACGACGTGCCGCCGATCGCGACCAGGGAACCTGCGGCCAGTATCGCCGCCAGAGTCAATCGAATGATCTTACGCATCTGGCTCTCCTCTTCATGCGGGTCGGTCAGCAGCGGTTGATGCTCCGGCGTCGCAGGAAAGGGTGGGGGTGGCCGCGGTGCCGTTGGCGGTGAAGCCGAACGTGGTGGTGCCGCCGGGGGCGATGGAGCCGTTGTAGGCCTCGTTGCGTACGGTCACGCCGGCTCCGGAGCCGGAGCGGATGCCGTTCCACAGGCTGCTGATCGTCTGCCCGCCCGGCCAGGTCCAGCCGACCGTCCATCCGTTGACGGGGCTGCTGCCGGCGCGGACGGTCACGGTGGACTGGAAACCGCCGGACCAGGAGTTGACGGTCTCCATCGTGGCCGTGCATCCACCGGGTTGGGGGCTCGGCGATGAGGTGCTCCCGAACTGGGAGAAGAACTTCCACACCTCTGCCTTGGTCCAGGTCGAGACGCCGCTGTCGGTGTAGGTGCCGTCCACCGGGGCGGGCGTGTGGCCGTTGTCGTACGCGGCCCAGACGACCGGATAACCGTCCCGGCACCCGGAGTAGGTGGTGACGATGTGGCTGCGGCTGCCCGAACTCGGCTCGGGCGGGTTCTGCGCGGTACAGCCGTTGTTGCGGACGAACCTGTCACGCAGCGACCGTCCCTGCGAGATGTTGAGCACCGTGTCCCCGATGCCGTGCAGCCCCATGTACGCGATGGGCTGAGTCCCGCCGCTGCACCCGCTGAGCTGCGCGCCGGAGAAGACCGCGACCGCGCGGAAGACCGTCGCCCGCGAGCACGCGAGAGAGAAGCTCATCCCGCCGCCGTAGCTGAAACCGGTGGCGAAGCGCTGCGAGGTGTCGACGCAGAGATCCGACTCGACTAGCCGGATCATGTCGTCGACGAAGGTGACGTCCTCACCGTTGGTATTCGCCCAGCCGTTGTTGAAGCCCTGGGGCGCGACGAAGATCGCGCCGTTGTTGGACAGTTGCCTGAGTCCGTAGAAGGACCAGGGGTACCCGCTGGTTCCGCCGGAGTCGACGTCGGTGGCGGTGCCGCCCCGCCAGTGGAAGCCGAAGATCAACCGGTAGGGGGTGTTGTTCTGGTAGTTGTCGGGAAGCCGGAGGATGAAGGAGCGATTCTTGCCGCTGGTCTGAATCGACTGCGTACCGCTCCTCAGCGTCGGGGTCTTGCCGCATCCGGCGGTCGTCGCGAGGGCGCCGACGGGCACCGCGGCTGTGCCGGAGTCGCTGCTCATCGCCGCACGGCCCGTGGCCAGTACGAGAAGTGCCGCGGCGGCGACCGCGAACGTGGTGAAAAGGGAGCCGCGTCCTGACATCACTTAACTCCGATCTTGGTGCGGATTCCGATGCGTCTGGATGGAGGGACCATGTGCTGCTCCCTTGTTCGGCGAGAGCATCGGCCGGCTTGGACTACTGGAACGAGGCGTCGTCGATGGAGAAGGCGTCGGTGCCCGCGGCCGTCTCGACGTAGAAGGTGGCGCCGGTCAGCGTCCCGCTCCACGACACGGTCGCCGTACCGGTGAGCTGGGTCCAGCCACCGGAGTTCACCGGCGTCGCCGGAGTGAGCTGGAGGTAACTCGTCGTGCCGCCGGCGGTGACCGCCAGGGTCGCCTTCGCGCTGGGCGTGCCGCTCTGCGACCGCACCCAGACACTCGTGGTGTAGCTCTTGCCGTTGGTGAGCTTGGCGGTCACGTCCTGGGTGGTGCCGTTCCATGACGCCGTGCGCCCGGCGATGGACAGCGCCCGCGCGCCGCCGTGCACCGGGGCGGTGACGGACGACAGGGTTCCGCCGGACGCGCCCCAGCCCGTGGTGCCGCTCTCCATGTCGCCGTTGGTCAGCAGGTTCCCGCCGGTAGCGGGGCCGCCGGTGAACTGCCACCAGTTCACGTTGAACAGGTTGCCGCTGCCGCCGGTGTACTTGAAGTACAGGTCATGGGTGCCCGTCGCGCCGTTCACCGGGCAGGTGACCGTCGTCCACGTCTGCCAGCCGCCGGTGCCCGGAACGGTGCACGTCCCCACCAGCGTTCCGTTGACTCCGTCCAGGCGGATCTCGATCCGGCCACCGCTGGTCGCCGAGGCCACCCGCGCGCTGAAGGACGTCGCGCCGGAGCCGAAGGCGACGCCCTTGACCTTGATGTAGTCGCCGTTCTCGATCCACCCGACGTTCATGCCGCCCTCGCCGGCGGGTTCGGTCTCCACGCCGGACTCCCAGGCGATCGTCTCGGCCTCCTGGCGGACGTAGGGGTTCAACGTGCCCACCTGGGGCGCTCCGGTCGTGGTCATGTTGATCGTGGGAATGGTTCCGTCGGCGTTGTAGCTGAACTTCTCCACGGCCACCGAGCGGGTGAAGCCGCCACCGCCCGGTAGGGCGCCGTTGTGGTAGAAGAAATAGGACCCGCCGTTGAAGTCGATGATTCCGGGGTGGTTGGTGAAGCTGCTGCCCTGCGTGGGCATGACCGTCCCGCGGTAGGTCCAGGGCCCGGTGGGGCCGGGGGCCGTCGAGTAACCGATGAACTCCGAACAACATTTCGCCGCGAAGACGTTGTAGTAGAGGCCGTTGCGCTTGTAGACCCAGGGTCCCTCTTCGTACAGGGTCGGACGGCTCGCGTCGCCGGTGCGGGTGCCGAAGCCCGCGGTGGTGAGCGGAATCTGGGTGGGGCTGCCCGAGTACGAGATCATGTCGGCGTTGAGCCTGACGTACCACAGGTTGGGGTTGCCCCAGTACAGGTAGGCCTGCCCGTTGTCGTCGATGAAGACCGTGGGGTCGATCTCACCGTTCCTGACCAGCGGGCGGCCGATGGCGTCGGTGAAAGGCCCGGTGGGACTGTTGGAGACGCCGACCCCGATGGCCATCTGGCCGCTCGCCCGGTCCTTCACCGGGACGTACCAGTAGAACTTGCCGTTCCGGTAGACGGCCTGGCCCGCCCACGCGTCCGCGCTCGCCCAGCTGAAGGTGGCGAGGCTCATCGGCGAGCCGTGGTCGGTCCAGTTCACCATGTCCGCGGACGACCAGACCCGCCACTCCTTCATGGTGAACCACGTCGAGCCGTCCTCGTCGTGTCCCGTGTAGAGGTATACCCGGCCGTCGTGCACCAGTGGAGCGGGGTCGGCGGTGTAGATCGTCTGCACGATCGGGTTGTCGGCCCTGGCCGTGCCCGGGATCAGTGCCACTGCGCAGAGCAGCGCCACGATCGCCAGCACACCGCGCCTCGCCATGACGCCGAACCTCGCCATGACGCCGAGCCGAAGGGGGGATGCGACTTTCATGGTCACCTTCCGAAGTCGGGCGGGCATGGGTGCGAGCCGCGGTGTGTCAGGTGCGGGTCCAGCGCTGGTTGGCGCCGCCGTGGCAGGAGTAGAGCTGGATCCGGGTGCCGTTGGCGGTGCCCTGGCCCACGGCGTCCAGGCACAGCCCGGACTGCACGCCGGTGATGGTGCCGTCGGCGTTCAGGCGCCATTTCTGGTTGTCGCCGCCGTGGCAGGAGTAGATCTGGATGACGGCGCCGTTGCCGGTGCCGGCCGCGTCGAGGCATTTGTTGCCGTAGACCCTGAGCTCACCGGCCGACGTGGCGGCCCACTGCTGGTTACTCCGCCCATTGCAGTCCCACAACTGCACCGCGGTGCCGTCCGTGGTGGCGGCGTTGGGCACATCCACGCAACGCCCGGAGCCGACTCCCTTGATCTGCCCGGCGGGTGGTGGCGTCGGCGTCGTGGTGGACGAGCCGCCGTCCAGGCCGAAGAAGCGGATGGCGTACGCGGCCATCCCAGTGCGCGGCAGGTCGTGGCCGGCTCCGGTGATGGTGTACGCCTCGACCTGCCCGGAGCCGAAGACCCGCCGGGTCCATCCGGATTGCGGGCTGTCAGTGGAGGTGGGGGTCTGGCTCAGTCCGTGCACGTTGGTCCACTGGTCGACCTCCTCCTGCAACATCGTGTACGGCAGCACGGAGTCGGCGGTGCCGTGCCAGGCCATCACGCGCGGGCGGGGCCCGGTGTAGCCGGGGTAGGCGTTCCTGACCAGGTCACCCCACTGCTGCGGCGTCTTGTCCCCACACCCGGCGGGCCCGAGGCAACCGTAGGGAACACCCGCGAAAGGCGCGCCGGCCTTGAACACGTCCGGGTACGTGGCGAGCAGGTTGAGGGTCTCCATCGCGCCGGAGGAGAAGCCGGTGGCGAACACCCGCTGCGGGTCACCGTCGTAGCGTTGGAGCACGTAGTTCGTCATGGAGACGATCGACACCGGGTCGCTGCCGCCACCGTGCCGCAGGGCCTCGTTCGACCACACGTCGAAGCAGTTCGACATGCCGTTGGCGCTCTTGTTCGCCTGCGGGTAGATGACGATGAAACCGTACCGGTCGGCTAACGAGGCGAACTCGGTCCCTTGGTGGAAGCCCGGAGCCCAGCCGTTGCAGCCGTGCATCGCCACCACGACGCCCGGCCGGGATGCCAATCTGTCGGGGACGTAGACGTACATCCGCAGACCGCCGGGGTTGGCGCCGAAGCTCGTCACTTCGGTCAGGACCGCCGCCGACGCTCCCGGCGCGGCCGTGAGGAACACGGACAGCGCGGTGACCACCGCCGTGATCAGAGCCGCCAGGGCGGCTCCGATGCCCGCGTACCTTCTCGTCCGCGGTTCACTTCGCTTCATTGGTTCGCCTCTCCGCTGTTAGCGCTAACAACCCGCTGGCTGGTCGAGTGTCCCCTCGGGCCGGTATGGAGGTGGTGGCGGGACGGAGCAAATACGAGGCAGAAAGGTACTGTCAAGAGCGCCTTAGCTTGCAGCTGGCCGGAGGAGGCAGCAGCTGAGCCCGCTCACCTCGGATTTTCGAGTCTCGCCGCTGTTGACCAGCGAGAGCGGCGCCATGAAACTTTCATCCGATCCCCCACCCAGTGACAGCGGCCGAAACTTTCAAGAACAATAAGTTACACATTGAGCCAGCACAATTGGCGTAAACAGCAGCTGCCGCTCCGAAACTTTTCACTACATCCTTGACAATTTTCGGCGACATTCCCACACTGAGTGCCCGAGGTGATCTCCCCTACCGGCTCGGTGGTGCTCAACAGAGGGCTACCGTCCCGACGCCTGTGGTGTGTGTCCCCACCGGGACGCGGCGTCGGTCCCGCGGGTGTGTCCCGCACGAACCCTTGCCCATGATTCGCATACGGAGGCTCAAGCATGCGTGTCAACGCCATGTCCCCACCTACCGCCCGACGGCCGCTCCGCGCGCGTCGCCGGGCGCTGATTACCGGCGCGCTCGGCGCACTCGGCCTGATCACAGCACTGGCGACGGCGATTCCGGCCAATGCCGCGGAGAGCACGCTCGGCGCGGCCGCCGCACAGAGCGGCCGCTACTTCGGCACCGCCATCGCCGCGGGCAGGCTCGGCGACTCCGCCTACACGACGATCGCCAATCGCGAGTTCAACATGGTGACGGCCGAGAACGAGATGAAGATCGACGCCACCGAGCCCAACCGGGGGCAGTTCAACTTCACCGCCGGGGACCGGGTCTACAACTGGGCCGTGCAGAACGGCAAGCGGGTGCGCGGGCACACTCTGGCCTGGCACGCCCAGCAGCCGGGCTGGATGCAGGCGCTGTCGGGCAGCACGCTGCGCCAGGCGATGATCAACCACATCAACGGCGTCATGGGCCACTACAAGGGCAAGATCTACGCCTGGGACGTGGTCAACGAGGCCTTCGCCGACGGCAACTCCGGCGGCCGGCGTGACTCCAACCTCCAGCGCACCGGCAACGACTGGATCGAGGTGGCCTTCCGCACCGCGGACGCCGCCGACCCGGCTGCCAAGCTGTGCTACAACGACTACAACATCGACAACTGGTCCTGGGCCAAGACGCAGGCCGTCTACAACATGGTCAGGGACTTCAAGGCCCGCGGCGTGCCGATCGACTGCGTCGGCCTGCAGTCGCACTTCAACAGCAACAGCCCCTACAACAGCAACTACCGCACGACCATCCAGAGCTTCGCCGCGCTGGGGGTCGACGTGCAGATCACCGAGCTGGACATCCAGGGCGGCTCGGCCACCACGTACGCCAACGTCGTCAACGACTGCCTGGCGGTGCCGCGTTGTACCGGCATCACGGTCTGGGGGGTCCGCGACACCGACTCCTGGCTCGGCGCCAGCGCCGCCGCGCTGCTCTTCGACGGCAACGGCAACAAGAAGCCCGCCTACACCGCGGTGCTCAACGCGCTCAACGGCGGCACCACGACGCCGACGCCCGGCGGGGGCGTGGGGCAGATCAAGGGCGTGGCCTCCGGCCGCTGCGTGGACGTGCCCAACGCCAGCACCACCGACGGCACCGCGGTGAACCTGTGGGACTGCAACGGCCAGAGCAACCAGCAGTGGACGCAGACCTCAGCAGGGGAATTGAAGGTGTACGGCAACAAGTGCCTGGATGCCGCAGGCACGGGCAACGGCGCCAAGGTCCAGATCTACTCCTGCTGGGGTGGCGACAACCAGAAATGGCGCGTCAACTCCGACGGCACGATCGTGGGCGTACAGTCCGGGCTGTGCCTTGACGCCGTCGGCGCCGGCACTGGCAACGGCACGGGGCTGCAGCTGTACGGCTGCTGGGGCGGCAACAACCAGAAGTGGACCTACAACGCGGGCACCGCGTGAGCTTCACCGGCTGTCGCACTGGCGCCTGGTCCTGCTGACCCGGACCGGCTCCACCTGCTGACCGCACTCCGGTGTGACCTTTCCCTCGGCCCCGGTGAGGAGGCCGAGGGAAGGTGAGCCAGGCCCGTTCGGAGCGCCCCTCGACAAGGGTCCCGAGCGGGCCCAGCGGCGTTATACGCCCGTGATCGTCCACTGGTTGTTGGTGCTGGTGTTCGGCGCCCACATGGCCACGGTGGACCCGGCGGTGCTGTTGCCCATGCCGTCCAGTGCGGTGCCGGTGCCCCGGTTGATGATCTGGTTGCGGCCGTTGCCCGTGCTGTTGAGGCGCCACTGCTGGTTGTTGCCGCCGTTCCAGGCCGCCTGCCGGGCGTTGGCGCCGTTGGCGGCGTTGCCCCAGCTGTCGATCACCATGCCGTTGGCGCGGTTGACGATGCGGTACCAGCCGCCGCCCAGGTCCACCAGCTGCCACTGCAGGTTGACGCTGCCGTTGTAGCTCCACTGCTTGAGCACCGAGCCGGAGGCGACGTTGCCGCCGCTGTCCAGCACCAGGCCGGTGGTGACGTTGGTGATCCGTACGTAGCTCGCCGGCGGGCCGGACGCGGTCACGCGGTACGTGCGCCCGGCTTGGCCTGTCAGTCCGATGACGTCGGACTCGGGTCTGGTGACGCTGACGGCGGCGCCGGTCGCGGCGTCGGCCACCTGGAAGGTTCCGGTGAACATGCGGCCGCGCACCTTGACCGTCCCGTCGCGGTCGAACCTGATGAGGACCTCGGTGGCCCCGCCGGAGCTCCACGTGATGTCCACGGTGTAGCCGCCGCGCCCCCGAAGACCCTGCACCTTGCCGTTCGGCCAGGCCGGCGGCAGCGCCGGCAGCACGTGCAGCTCGCCGTTGTGGCTGTGCAGCAACATCTCGGCGATGCCGGACGTGGCGCCGAAGTTGCCGTCGATCTGGAACGGGGGATGCAGGTCGAACATGTTCGGCGCCAGCCGGTCCGTCCTCACCAGGAGGCGGAGCAGCGCGTACGCACGGCCGCCCTCCTCCATCCGCGCCCAGTAGTTGATCTTCCAGGCGAGTGACCAGCCGGTCCCGTCGTCACCGCGCAGTTCGAGGGTTCGCCGCGCGGCGGTGTACAGCCCCGGAGTGCCGCGTTTGGTGATCTGGTTGCTGGGATGCAGGCCGTACAGGTGGGAGATGTGCCGGTGGGCGGGCTCGGTCTCGACCCAGTCGTACAACCACTCCTGGATGTTGCCGCGCGAGCCGGTCGTCATCGGCGGGAGCCGGTCGCGGGCGGCCAGGATCTGCGCCCGGAAGTCGGCGTCCACGCCGAGTGCCTGGCCGGCCTGGGCGCAGCCGTTGAACAGGTCACGCAGGATCTGGTTGTCCATCGTGGGGCCGGCGCAGACGCTGACGCCCGCGTGGTGGGGCAGTTCCGGGGAGTTCGACGGGTTCGTGACCAGATACCGGAGGTTCGGCTCCTCCACGAGGGTCTCGAGGAAGAACTGCGCGGCGCCCTTCATGGCCGGGTAGTACTGCCGGAGGAACTCCAGGTCGCCGGTGAAGGTGTAGTGGTCCCAGATGAGGGTGGCCAGCCACGCGCCGCCGGTCTGCCACATGCCCCACAACGCGCCGTCGACGACCGACGTTCCGCGCCACGCGTCGGTGTTGTGGTGGGTCACCCAACCGCCGGCGTTGTACTGCACGCGGGCCGTCCGGGCGCCGCTGACCGCGAGCTCGTTGATCATCTTGAACACCGGCTCGTAGCACTCCGACAGGTTCGTCGTGTCGGCCGGCCAGTAGTTCATCGGCAGGTTGGCGTTGATGGTGTATTTCGAGTCCCAAGCCGGCGTCAGCGAATCGTTCCAGATGCCCTGCAGGTTGGCCGGCTGAGTGCCTGGACGGGAGGAGCTGATCAGCAGGTAGCGGCCGAACTGGAACAACAGTGCGGAGAACTGCGGGTCGTCGGTGTTCGCGTGCTGGGCGATCCGCACGTCGGTCGGCTGGTCGGCTGCCGCGGTACGGCCGAGGTCGAGCGTCGTGCGCCCGAACAGCCGCTGGTAGTCGGTGACGTGCCGGCCGCGCAGGTCGTCGTAGGTCCTGCCGACGGCCGCGTCGAGATGGCGCCGCGCGATGCCCTGGTAGTCGCCGGCGACGTCGCGGAAGTCGCGGTAACTGGAGCCGATGGACACCAGCACCGTCACGCTGTTCGCGGCCCTGACCTGCAGGGTGCCGCCGGAGCTGCTGACGCTGCCGCCGTCGGCGACGGCGCGGGCCAGCGCCAGGAACCGCACCGAGCCGGTCACTCCTTCCATGTCACCCGAGATGCCGTCGAGTGCGACCGTGGTCCCGTCCGGGCTGGAGCGGGTCGTCCGCTGCGGGCTGTCGAACGTCGCGGAGAACGTGATCGAGCCGGGCTTGTCGGCGGTGAGGCGGATGGCGATCACCTGGTCGGGCGCGCTCGCAAGCATCTCGCGCCGGTATCGTACGCCGTTCTGCAGGTAGGACACGACCGTGGTGGCGGTGGTCAGATCGAGGTAGCGGTTGTACTCCGATACCCCGGCGGCGCTGCCGAAGCCGAGCCGTAGATTACCGACGGTCTGGTAGGCCAGCTGGCCCACCGGGTTTCCTCGCATGTTCTGGTCGATCAGTGTCTGGGCCTGGCTCCACTGGTTCTGGAAGACCAGTTGCCGGATCTGCCCCAGCGCCGCCGCACCCCGGGGGTTGCTCTGGTCGTACGGGCCACCGGCCCAGACGGTGTCCTCGTTGAGCTGCAACCGCTCGGTGTCGACGTTGCCGAACACCATGGCTCCCAGGCGGCCGTTGCCGATCGGGAGCGCTCGCAGCCAGTCCGTGCCGGCGCTCTCGTCGTACCACAGCGCAAGATCGTTCGCGGCGCTCACCTCCGGAGGGGGCGCCGAGGCGGCCCGGGCGGCGGCCGTCCACTGCAACGGCAACATCGCGGCGCCGGCTCCGGCCGCGCCGAATCTCAACACTTGCCTTCGCGATAAATCAGCCATCTCTACTCTCGTTCCCTACGGGGTTGTGGTCGGTCCGCTGGACGATGTCCGCGTGGCGGGCATCGTCCGTCAGCCGACCCGTACGAGTTGCCATTGCTGGTCGGCGCAGCCCAGTCGTCGTCCTGGACGATGTTCGCGCCGGCGGCGGTGGAGGCGCCCTGCACTGCGGGTTGGCACCGCCACCCTGCTGTGGGAGCGCTCCATCACACCGTGACCACACACGTGTCCCGGAGTGGCGCAAGGTGCCGTTGAGCGTCGCCTCGGCCTACCGAGGGCGAGCAGATAGCCGTGTGGTGGGAGTTCTTCGCCGTGCTGACACCCGGGCATCACGGACGAGCGGGGACCATCTCGGAGCGCCGTTCGTTCGCTTAAGCATCTCTGCAGGAAGGTAGAACCCTCCCTGCGGCTCGTCAACAGCGCCCAGGGAAGAAACTTAATGAAGATCAAGTACGGTGCCGGCCGCACCCGCGGAGCAGCCGTAAGCCTGCGACATGGTGCTGATGAGCGGCGGTTGGATACTCCAAGCCAGGCCGAAGGCATCCTCCCTCATGTCGCATGATCACGGCTCGAGACAGCAAGTTAACCCGCACCTCGTCGCAAATTACCCTGTTGCCACCCGGCAACTTCGGTGAAACTTTCACAGGCACGAGCAGTGCGGCGCGATCTCCTGGGGGGCAAAAGTCCAGGCGGGAAGGCGTTCCGGCGGCAACGCCCAGGTCGGCGAGGGGTGCCCCTCGTTGACGCCGGGCCGGACCGTCGGATGTACTCCGCGGCAAAGCAGGCCACACAGTTCTAGGCAGGATGTTAGCGCTAACAGATCTCGTGGCCATCTGTGATCTAGTCAAGGAGCCCTGGATGTCCCTCCTCATCCCTGGCGACCGCACAGGACGCATCGTCCGCCGGCATGTCATGGCCCCGGATGACCTCACCGACGAAGCGTTAGCGCTAACAAGTCGCTCGAGCGCGGCATCTCCGCGCCGACAATCATGGGCGGCCTCTCCGAGGGCCTGACCCGGTGAACACGTGACCGGCGGCGGCCGGTCACCACCCCCCATATCCAAGGAGCACCGCATGTCCTTGAGCCGTCGTCAGCTCTTGCAGGCCGCAGGCACGACCGCCGCGCTCTCGGTCGCCGGCCAGGTGGCCGGCGCATCCCCCGCTCTGGCCGCACTCCCCTGGGCCAGATCCGACATCGGCGTCTCGGCCTACGAGTTCGACCTCGGCCAGGTCCGGCTGACCTCCGGCCGCCTGCTGGACAACCAGAACCGCACCCTCAGCTACCTGCGCTTCGTCGATGTCGACCGGCTCCTGTACGTCTTCCGGGCCAACCACCGGCTGTCCACCAACGGGGCGGCGGCCAACGGCGGCTGGGACGCGCCCAGCTTCCCGTTCCGGTCTCACATGCAGGGCCATTTCCTGACGGCATGGGCGCAGGCCTACGCCGTGCTCGGCGACACCACCTGCCGGGACAAGGCCAATCTCATGGTGGCCGAGTTGGCCCGATGCCAGGCGAACAACGGCGCCGCCGGATTCACCAGTGGCTACCTGTCCGGTTTCCCCGAGTCGGACATCACGGCCGTGGAGAACCGCACCCTGAGCAACGGCAACGTGCCGTACTACTGCATCCACAAGACCCTGGCCGGGCTGCTGGACGTCTGGCGGCTGATCGGCAACACCCAGGCCAGGACCGTGCTGCTGGCCCTGGCAGGGTGGGTGGATGCACGCACGTCGCGGCTCAGCTCCAGCCAGATGCAGGCCATGCTCGGCACCGAGTTCGGCGGCATGAACGCCGTGCTGACGGACCTTTACCAGATGACCGGCGACTCCCGCTGGCTGGCCACGGCCCAGCGGTTCGACCACGCGGCCGTGTTCGACCCGCTGGCCGCGGGCCAGGACCGGCTCAACGGGTTGCACGCCAACACGCAGGTGCCCAAGTGGATCGGGGCGGCCCGCGAGTACAAGGCGACGGGCACGACCCGCTACCGCGACATCGCCGTCAACGCCTGGTCCATCACCGTCGGCGCGCACACGTACGTGAACGGCTCCAACAGCCAGGCCGAGCACTTCCGCGCCCCCAACGCGATCGCCGCCCACCTGACCAGGGACACCGGCGAGGCGTGCAACACCTTCAACATGCTCAAGCTGACCCGGGAGTTGTGGCTGCTGTCGCCGGCCCAGGCCGACTACTTCGACTACTACGAGAACGCCCTGCTCAACCACCTGCTCGGGCAGCAGAACCCGGCGGACGCACACGGGCACGTCACCTACTTCACCCCGCTCAACCCCAGCGGACGGCGGGGTGTCGGCCCGGCGTGGGGCGGAGGCACCTGGAGCACGGACTACAACTCCTTCTGGTGCTGCCAGGGCACCGGGATCGAGACCAACACCAAGCTGATGGACTCGATCTACTTCCACAACGGCACCACCCTGTTCGTGAACCTGTTCGTGCCCTCCACGCTCAACTGGAGCCAGCGCGGCATCACGGTCACCCAGACAACCTCCTACCCGGTCGGCGACACCACGTCGCTGCAGGTCACCGGCAACGCGAGCGGATCGTGGACGATGCGCGTCCGCATCCCGGCCTGGACCCAAGGCGCGACGATCAGCGTCAACGGAGTCCAGCAGACCATCGCCACCACGCCGGGCACCTACGCCGACCTCACCCGGTCGTGGGCGCCGGGCGACACCGTGACCGTGCGGCTGCCCATGCGGGTGGTCATGAAGGCCGCCAACGACAACCCAAACGTGCAGGCCGTCACCTACGGCCCGGTCGTGTTGTCAGGCGATTACGGCAACACCGGCCTGTCGTCGGCCCCAGCCCTGACCCCTTCCTCGATCACCCGGACCAGCACCTCCTCCCTGACCTTCACGGCCACGGCCAACGGGGCGTCGGTGCGGCTGGGGCCGTTCCACGACGCTCACGACCACAACTACGTCGTCTACTGGAACACCGGTGGTCAGGGCGGTACCGGGACAGCGAGCTTCCGGCTGATCAACGCGGCCAGCGGGCTGGCCCTCGGCATCCAGAACATGTCCACCACCGACGGCGGCCTGGCCCTCCAGTGGACCGACAACGGCACCGCCGACCACGACTGGGTCCCGGTCATCGACGGCAGCGCCCTGCGGTTCCGCAACGTGAACAGCGGCAAGGTGCTCGGTGTCGAGAACATGTCGACCGCCGACAACGCCCGGGTGCTCCAGTGGGGTGACACCGGGACCGCCGACCACCGCTGGACGATCAGCGACGTCGGCGACGGCTCCGTCAAGATCCGCAACGTCCACAGCTCCAAGCTGCTCGGCATCCAGAACGGCTCGACGGCCAACGGCGCCCAGGTGGTCCAGGACTCCGACAACGGCAGCCCCGACAACCAGTGGCGGTTCGTGCCGAACGGCGCGCGACGTATCCAGAACGTGGGCACCGGGATGGTGCTCGGCGTCACCGGCATGTCCACCGCCGACGGCGCGCTCGTCGTCCAGTGGGGTGACACCGGCACCGCCGACCACCTGTGGACGGCGATCGTGGACACCGGCGGCTACCTGCGGCTGCGCAACTCCAACAGCCAGAAGGTGCTGGGCGTGGAGAACATGGGCACCGCGTCCGGGTCGCGCGTCGTGCAGTGGGCCGACAACGGCACCGCCGACCATCGCTGGCGGCTGCGCTACGGGTCGAGCGCCGCCTTCCGCATCCAGTGCGCCAACGGCGGCCGGGTCCTCGGCCTCGCCGGCACCGCGCAGGGCGCGCAGGTCGTGCTCGCCGACGACAACGGCTCGAACAACAACCTCTGGAGGTTCCTGTGAGGCGCGTGCTCGCGGTTCTCGCCTCGCCGACTGCGCCGGCGGCTACGTGAGGTTCATCAGCCGCCACAGCGACAAAACCCTTGAGGTCCAGGGCCTCCAACGCCGACGGCGCCAACATCGTCCAGTACGACGACTGGGGCGGCGCCAACCGGCAATGGCAGCTCGCCCCGGTCAACGGCAACAGCGCCGGCAGGCAGGCCCGCTTCTCCTACAGCACCGACGGCACCACCTTCACGAGCCTCGGCCCGGCCTTCACCTTGACCCCACCACCCCCTGACAGAAAGGCACAGACGTGAAATTCAGGTCCCTGGCCGTCCTCGCGACGGTGGCCACCTTACTGGCGAGCCTGTTCGTCGCCCTTCAGACGCAGACCGCCAACGCGGCCACCGTCGACACCAACGCCTGGTACATCCTGCTCAACCGCAACAGCGGCAAGGCCCTGGACGTCTACAACCTCGCCACCAACGACGGCGCCCGCATCACCCAATGGACCCGCAACAACGGCAACCAGCAACAATGGCAGTTCGTCGACTCCGGCGGCG
>NZ_VCKY01000115.1 GCF_005889735.1 Nonomuraea turkmeniaca | reverse complement strand
CAGCGTGTCGGGGTGGCGGACGGTGTTGATGAAGGAGTTCGGCGCGGATCTGGCCTATGCGCTCATGGGGAGTGGTGGCAGTGGTCCTGGGGCGTTCATCTTCACCTCTTCGGGGGCGAACGCGCAGGCGGTGAGCGATCTGCCGGTGAACACGTGGAGTCATGTGGCGGCCACGTACGACGGGTCGACGTTGCGGATGTTCGTCAACGGCACGCAGGTGGCCACCAACCCCACGGTCGGCAGCCTGCGTACCGGGACGAGTCCGTTGCGCATCGGCGGTAACAGCGGCTCGGGTGAGTACTTCAGCGGTCTCATCGACGAGGTCCGCATCTACAACAAGGCGCTCACCGCGGCACAGATCACCACCGACATGAACACGCCCGTCGGCCAGCAGGGGCCGCCCGACACCCAGGCGCCCACCGCACCGGGCTCGCTGACGGCGACCGGCGGGCCGGGCAGCGCCCAGCTGACCTGGACGGCCTCGACCGACAACGTCGGCGTGACCGGGTACACCGTCCACCGATCCGCCACCGCCGGGTTCACCCCGTCCGGCGCGAACCAGGTGGGCTCGACCGCGAGCACATCGTTCACCGACTCGGGTGTCGCGGCGGGCACGCACTATTACCGCGTCGTGGCCTTCGACGGATCCAGCAACACCAGCCCGTCGTCCAACGAGGCGTCGGCGGTCGTGACCCAGTCCCCAACGGTCACCGGCCTGGTGGCCGCCTACGGCATGAACGCGGGCACCGGCACCACCGTCGCCGACTCCTCCGGCACCGGCAACAACGGCACGGCCACCTCGGCGACCTGGGCGGTCGGCAAGTACGGTCAGGCGTTGTCGTTCAACGGGACGTCGAGTTGGGTGACGGTGGCCGATTCGAGCTCGTTGCGGTTGACGAGCGGGATGACGTTGGAGGCGTGGGTCCGGCCGGCCAGCGTGTCGGGGTGGCGGACGGTGTTGATGAAGGAGTTCGGCGCGGATCTGGCCTATGCGCTCATGGGGAGTGGTGGCAGTGGTCCTGGGGCGTTCATCTTCACCTCTTCGGGGGCGAACGCGCAGGCGGTGAGCGATCTGCCGGTGAACACGTGGAGTCATGTGGCGGCCACGTACGACGGGTCGACGTTGCGGATGTTCGTCAACGGCACGCAGGTGGCCACCAACCCCACGGTCGGCAGCCTGCGTACCGGGACGAGTCCGTTGCGCATCGGCGGTAACAGCGGCTCGGGTGAGTACTTCAGCGGTCTCATCGACGAGGTCCGCATCTACAACAAGGCGCTCACCGCGGCACAGATCACCACCGACATGAACACGCCGGTCAGTTAGCTCCGGCTGCTCTCGTCACGCAGCCAGGTGGTGTAGTCGCCCGCGCGGATCGCGCGGGCGGCTCTCCGCCTGGCCAGGACGGCCACCAGGGCGAAGGCGGCCGCCGCGCCCACCAGGCGTGGCTCTCCAGCCACGATGGCCAGCAGATCGCGCATCCCCGTGCGCTCTCCGGCCGTGGCGGAGGTCTGCTCCAGCTCGCTCACGCTGGTCATGGCGCGCACCCGGCGGCGCATCAGGTCGGCGACCGTACGGGGAGTCTGGATCAGCGCACGAGCGCCGGCCACGATCACGCGCTCGTCGGGTGAGAACGCGAGCGAGGCGGCCAGGTCGTCGGCCATCGCCGGGGGCAGGGCACGGATGCGTGCGTTGCCCCCGTCGTTCACCGCGATGACGCCCCGGCCGAACAGCCCGGCGCGCACGTGCGGCAGCCGCGTCCAGATCGCGTAATACGCGCGGATCAGCCAGGGGCGATCGGCCAGCGCCAGCTCCCGCTCGGGTGCGGCGGCGAGCGGCCCATCCGGCGCGGCCAGCACGGACGCAAGCGCGCGAACGGAGGCGGTGCTCAGCTCGATGTCGGCGTCCACATACAGCCGGGGATAGCCACGCGCCGCCGCATCGCCCATCCGCAGCGCCTCGCGCTTGGAGGGGACCGGCGTCGTCAGAACGCGCACGTCGTACGGCTGCGCCACGGCGGCCGTTTCATCGGTGCAGCCGTTGGCCACCACCACGACGTCGAACTCGCCCGGCGCGGCCTCGCGGAGCAGGCCGTCGAGCAGGCGGCCTATTACCTTGGCCTCGTTGTGGGCCGGTATCACGACGCTCACCACGATGGCAGTATCCCTGCATCACGAGCCTGCTCGAGCGTGGGCGACGCGGCGTCCTTGGCCGAGAGGAGCGGCTCCCCGTCGAGCGGCCACTCGATGCCGAGATCCGGATCCAGCGGGTGGACGCCGTGTTCACGTGCCGGGTCGTACGCGGTGGAGCAGAGGTAGACGACCGTGGCCGATTCGCTGAGCGCCAGGAAGGCATGCCCCAGGCCCTCGGCGAGGTAGACCCCGCAGCGCGAGACGTCGTCCAACCGCACCGCCTCCCACCGGCCGAAGGTGGGCGAGCCCACGCGCACGTCCACGACGACGTCCAGCACATCGCCCGCGACGCACATGACGTATTTGGCCTGACCTGGCGGGACGTCGGCGAAGTGCACGCCGCGCAGCACGCCGCGTTTGGAGATCGAGCAGTTCACCTGGGCGAGCTTTATGGAGTGTCCCAGCGCCTCCCGCAGGTCGGCGGCACGGAAGGCTTCCAGGAAATCGCCCCGTGGATCGGAGTGGATGCGGGGGGTGTAGAGCAATGCTCCATCGATGCTCAGGCGTTTCATGAAGACACTTGTAACACTCCTTGGCGCTCACCCGAAGTACGGCTGTGGGTGGCCAAAGGGGGAAATCGTGTCTTTTTCGGGTGGGGCCCATTGTTGAGGACATCGTGCCGGCTGTGTGGCTCGGCGGACCTGGTCGGCGTGGTGGATCTCGGGGCGACACCGCCCTGTGAGCTCTTTCTCACCGCGGAACAACTCGACGAGCCCGAGCTCACCTATCCACTTCACCTGCGGGTCTGTACCATTTGCTGGCTGGCTCAGATACCGCCGCTGATCACGCCTGAAGAGACATTTACCGAATACGCCTACTTCGCCTCCTATTCCGCCTCCTGGGTGCAGCATGCGCGGCAGTTCGTCGACGCGGCTGTGGAACGTTTGAAGCCGTCGTTCGTGGTCGAGGTGGCCAGCAATGATGGCTACCTGTTGCAGCACGTGGTCGAGCGCGGCATCCGGTGCCTGGGCATCGAACCGTCCGCCAACGTGGGGCAGGCGGCCAAGGACAAGGGTGTGCCGACGCTCACCGCCTTCCTGACGCCGGAGACGGGCGCCGCCGTACGGGCCGAGCGCGGTCCCGCCGACCTGGTCGTGGCCAACAACGTCTACGCGCACATCCCCGACGTGATCGGTTTCACCGAGGGCCTGCGCGCCCTGGTGGCCGACGACGGATGGGCGTCGATCGAGGTCCAGCACCTGCTGACGCTCATGGAGCTGAACCAGTACGACACGATCTACCACGAGCACTTCCAGTACTACACGGTCGCCTCCGCGCAGCGAGCGCTGGCCAGTGGTGGGCTGACGCTGGTGGACGTCGAGCTGCTGCCCACCCACGGCGGATCCATCCGGCTGTGGGCGCGGCCGTCCGGGAGCCCGTCCGAGCGGGTGCTCGACGTGCTGGCGCGGGAGAAGGCCGCGGGACTGCACGATCTCTCCGGCTACGCCGACTTCGCCGACCGGGTCGCACGCGTCCGCCGCGACCTGCTCCGCTTCCTGATCACCGCCGCCGACGAAGGCAAGAAGGTCGTCGGGTACGGCGCGCCGGGGAAGGGCAACACGCTGCTCAACCACTGCGGCATCCGCCAGGACCTGCTGGCCTACACGGTCGACCGCAACCCCTACAAGCACGGCAGGTTCACTCCAGGCACCCGGATTCCCATTGCTCCACCGGAGCGCATCACTCAAGATCGTCCGGACTATGTGCTGGTCCTGCCGTGGAACCTGCGCGATGAGCTCACCGCTCAGCTCTCCTATGTGCACGAATGGGGAGGCCGTCTGGTCTTCCCGATCCCACACCTGGAGGTCGTGTGAAGGTTGTCCTGTTCTGCGGAGGCTTTGGCACGCGCATGCGAACCGGAGTGCCGGGGGAGGTGCCCAAGCCGATGGCGCTGGTCGGTCCGCGGCCGCTGCTCTGGCACGTCATGCGCTACTACGCGCACTTCGGGCACAAGGAGTTCATCCTGTGCCTCGGCTACGGCGCGCACCACATCAAGGACTTCTTCCTCGGCTACCAGGAAGCCACGTCCAACGATTTCGTGTTACGTGGCGGTAAGGTCGAGCTGCTGTCGAGCGACATCTCCGACTGGTCCATCTCGTTCGTGCAGACCGGGACCAACTCCCCGATCGGCGAACGGCTGCGCCGCGTCCGCCCGTACCTGGGCGGCGACGAGATGTTCCTCGCGAACTACGCGGATGTGCTCACCGACGCGCCGCTGCCCGACATCATCGACCGCTTCGCCGATTCGGGCGCGGCGGCCTCGATGATGGTCGTGCCGCCGTCCCAGACCTTCCACTGCGTGGATGTGGGCGAGAACGGCCTGGTCGGGGGGATCTCGCCGGTCAGCGAGATGCCGGTGTGGGTCAACGGTGGCTACTTCGTGCTGACCCAGGAGGTCTTCCAGCACATCCCGGAGAACGGTGACCTGGTCGCCGACGGCTGCGCGGAGCTGGCCAAGCGCGGACGTCTGGTGGCCTATCCGCATCGCGGCTACTGGCGGCCGACCGACACCGTGAACCAGCGGATGGAGCTGGACGAGGCCTACTCCCGGGGCGAACGCCCGTGGGCCCTGTGGGAACGGTCCCGATGATCGGCCTGCGCCCAGGGCGGCTCACCGGCATCGTGGCGCTCGCCGCGCACTGTGACGACCTGGCGATCGGGGCGGGCGGCAGCCTCCTGACGATCTGCGCCGCCCGACCCGGCATTCGCGTGGACGCGCTGGTGCTGTCCGGCGGCGGTAGCGAGAGGGAGGACGAGGAGCGCGCGGCGCTGGCGGACTTCTGCCCGGGCGCGGACCTCCGGGTCACCGTGCTGAAACTGCCCGACGGCTACCTGCCGGCCAGGTGGGAGGAGGCCAAGGCCGCGGTGGAGGAGGTGCGTGCCCGTACCGAGCCTGGCCTGATCTTCGCGCCCTGGCGGGGCGACGCCCACCAGGACCACCGAGGGCTGGCCGAGCTCGTGCCCACGGCCTTCCGCGACCACCTGACGCTCGGCTACGAGATCGTCAAATGGGACGGCGACCTCGCCGCGCCCGCCGTGTTCCAGCCGCTCTCGGAGGAGGTGGCGGAGCTGAAAGTGGATCTGCTCCAGCGCCACTACGCCTCCCAGCGGCACCGCCCCTGGTACGACCGCGAGGCCTTCCTGGGCCTGGCCCGCATCCGCGGCATCGAGTGCCACGCGCGCTATGCCGAGGCGTTCCACGTTTCCAAGCTGACCGTCGATCTGGAGAACTGATGCGGGTACTTCTCACCGGCCACCAGGGCTACCTGGGCAGCGTGATGGCCCCCATGCTGGCCGAGGCCGGACACCAGGTGGCCGGCCTGGACTCCGGGCTGTTCGCCGACTGCCTGCTCGGCCCCGCGCCCGAGACGATCGAGGCGCACGCCGTTGACCTGCGTGACGCGGGTCCCGAACACGTTGCCGGATTCGACGCGGTGATCCACCTGGCCGCGCTGTCCAACGACCCGCTCGGTGCGCTCGCGCCCGACCTGACGTACGACATCAACCACCACGCCTCCGTCCGGCTGGCCAGGCTGGCCAAGGAGGCGGGCGTACGCCGATTTCTGTACGCCTCCACCTGCTCGGTCTACGGGGCGTCCGGCGGCGAGGACCTGCTGGACGAGGACGCGCCGTTGCGCCCGGTGACGCCGTACGCCGAGTCCAAGGTGCGGGTCGAAGACGACCTGGCCGAGCTGGCCGACGATGACTTCACGCCGGTGTTCCTGCGCAACGCCACCGCCTTCGGGTTCTCGCCGCGGCTGCGCGCCGACATCGTGCTGAACAACCTGGTGGGCCACGCGCACCTGACCGGCGAGGTCCGGGTGTTGTCCGACGGCACCCCCTGGCGCCCGCTGGTCCACGCCAGGGACATCGCCGAGGCCTTCGCGGCCGCTCTCGCCGCCCCTCGCGAAGCCGTGCACGCGACGGCCTTCAACGTGGGCACCGAGGTCAACAACGTGACCGTCGCCGAGATCGCGGCCGAGGTCGTCGCCGCGGTGCCCGGCTCGACGCTGACCATCACCGGCGAGACGGGGGCCGACCCGCGCTCCTACCGCGTCGACTTCTCCCGGATCAGGGCCGCTCTGGGCTACGAGGCGCGCTGGACGGTCAAGGCGGGGGCGGTGGAGCTCATTGACGCCTACCGCGAGCACGGCCTGACCAAGCAGGACTTCGAACGCCGCTTCACCAGGCTGGCCCGGCTGGCCGACCGGCGCGAGTCCGGCACCGTCGACGGCACCCTACGACCATGACAGCGCCCTTCACCGGGCCGATCACCCGGCCTATCACTGGGGCCATCACTGGGGCCGAGATGCACGACCTGGTCCGGCGGCTCTACCCGCTGTGCCGGAGCATCACCGGCGCAGGACTGCGGCGCACCCTGGAGATCATCGGCGAGTCGATCCCGCTGGAGATCACCCAGGTGCCGACGGGGACCAGAGTCCTCGACTGGACGATCCCCCGGGAATGGAACATCCGCGGCGCCTCCATCAAGGACGCCGCGGGGAACAAGGTGGTCGACTTCCAGGACTCCAGCCTGCACGTCGTCGGATACAGCGTGCCGGTCGAGGCCACCATGTCCCTGGAGGAACTGCGCCCGCACCTGCACACCCTGCCCGGCCAGCCGGATCTGATCCCGTACCGGACCAGCTACTACGCCGACACGTGGGGCTTCTGCCTGAGCCAGAACACCCTGGACGGGCTGGCGGACGGGCCGTACGAGGTCAAGATCGACTCCACGCTCGCCGACGGGCACCTGACCTACGGTGAGCACGTGATCCGCGGCAGCAGTTCCCAAGAGGTGTTGATCTCTTGCCACGTCTGCCATCCCTCGCTGGCCAACGACAACCTGGCCGGGGTGGCGGTGGCCGTCGCGCTGGCGCAGCGGCTGTCCGATCCCTGGTACACCTATCGATTCATCTTCGCGCCCGGCACCATCGGCGCGATCACCTGGCTGGCCCTGAACCGGGAGAACACCGACCGGATCAGGCACGGCGTGACCCTGGCCTGCGCGGGAGACAGCGGCGCGATCACCTACAAGCGCAGCAGGCGCGGCGACGCCGAGATCGACCAGGTCTTCGCGCACGTGCTCAAGGACAGGCCGCACACCATCCTGGACTTCTCTCCCTACGGCTACGACGAGCGGCAGTATTGCTCGCCGGGGTTCAACCTCGCCGTCGGTTCGCTGACCAGGACGCCCTACGGAAGCTACCCGGAATACCACACCTCGGCTGACAACCCCGACTTCGTGCGCCCCGAGGCGATGGAGGACACCCTGGAGACGCTCTGGGCGGCCGTACAGATCCTGGAGGCCAACCGCCGCTACCAGAACCTCAGTCCGTACGGCGAGCCCCAGCTGGGGACCCGCGGCCTGTACGGGTCACTTGGCGGGCGCAGTGACACGAAGCAGGCGCAGATGGCGATGTTGTGGGTGTTGAACCTTTCTGACGGGCTGCACAGCCTCCTGGACATCGCCGAACGGTCGAGCCTGCCGTTCCGGGCAGTGGCGGACGCGGCACACGCTCTGCAGAACGCGGGTCTGGTGAAGGAGCGGACGGGGTGAGCCTGGCGCTGAAAGTCGGCGACGTGGTCGAGGTCCTCAGTGCGGAGGAGATCCTCGCCACGCTCGATGAGAAGGGCGAACTGGACAACCTCCTCTTCATGCCGGAGATGGCGCGGTTCTGCGGGCGGCGGCTCACTGTGCACAGGGTGGCCAACAAGCTCTGCGACACGATGACCAGTACCGGGATGCGGCGGCTGGACGCCGCCGTCCATCTGACGGCCGCCCGCTGCGACGGTTCGGCGCATGGCGGCTGCCAGACCGCCTGCCTGCTCTACTGGAAGATCGCCTGGCTCAAGCCGGTGGACGGTCCGCCCACCTCGGAGCCGGTCGGAGCCGAACGGCCGCTGCTGCCTCTCCTGGAGGTCAACACCCACAGGGAGTCGGGCCCGGAAGGCGAGGAACGCTTCCGCTGCCAGGCGACAGAGCTGCTGCGCGCGGCCCCGGAGCCACTCCCCTTCCGTGACATGAGGCAGTACGTCACCGACATCCAGGTGGGGAACGCCGGGGTCGGATCGACCCTCCGCACGCTCTTCTTCGGGCTGTTCAACCGCTATCAGAGACTCTCCAGGAAGTTCCCGAAGTGGTTGCGCGTCAAGGGCGGCCTGGCATGGGGCTTCGTGGAGCCGGGTCCGCACACCGGTCCCACGCCGACGGGCACGACCGACCTCCAGCCAGGTGAGCTGGTCCGGATCAAGTCCAGGGAAGAGATCGTCGCCACGCTGAACACCAAGGGATTCAACCGCGGTCTTGGCTTCGAGGAGGACATGGCGCGTTCGTGCGGCCGCGTCGCCCGCGTGAGCGCCCGCGTCGAGCGCTGCATCGACGAGAAGACCGGCGAGATGCTGGAGATGAAGAACCCCTGCATCGCACTCGAGGGGATCATCTGCGACGGCGTCTACAAATCCAACTGCCCCCGCGCATTCGTCCCGTTCTGGCGGGAGATCTGGCTGGAGCGGATCAGCGAGCCGAGCTAGGAAGGCGGGCATGGCAGAGCAACCTGGCCCGGACATCAGCGACATCGGGCGCAAGGCGGGTCGAGGGGCGGTGTGGAGCCTGCTCGGCACACTGGTCACCCGCGCGGGCTCGTTCATTCTCGGCCTGGTCCTGGCCAGGCTCCTCGCGCCGGCGGACTTCGGCATCTACGCGGTCGCGCTCGCGGCCACCCAGTTCGTCATGGTCGTCAAGGACGCCGGTGTCATGTCGGCCGTCGTGCAGTGGCGAGGGCGGCTGGAGGACATCGCCCCCACTGCCACGACGCTGACCATGATCTCCGCGCTGAGCCTGTACGGGGTCTTCTGGGTCGCCGCGCCGTACTTCTCGATGCTGGCGGGCAGCGAGGAGGCCACGTCCGTGGTGCGGATCCTCACCGCGGTCATCCTCGTCGAGGCGGTTACGGCGGTGCGCAGCGCGGCCCTGTTGCGCTGGTTCCGCACGGGCAAGAACGCCAAGGCGATTCTGGCGGGCTTCCTGGTCAACGCGCCGGTCGCCATCGTCCTGGCGCTCAACGGGGCGGGGGCGTACAGCTTCGCCTGGGGACAGCTCGCGGGGGCCGTGGTCACCGGTGTCTTCATGCTGGTCTACGCGCGGCTGCCCTACCGGTTCGGGTTCGACCGGCAGATCGCGGCCAAGCTGCTGCGGTTCGGCATTCCCTCGGCGGCGGGGATCGCGCTGGAGATCATGCTGCTCAACGTGGGCTACATCATCGTCGGCAACATCATGGGCGAGGACTGGCTGGGCTTCTACCTGATGGCGTTCAACGTGTCGAGCTGGGTGCCCGGCATGATCGGCAGCGCCATCCGCATGGTGTCGATCGCCGGCTTCTCCCGGCTGGCCGAACGTGACGCGGCGTCCTTGTCGCTCGGCGTGCAGAGGACCGTGCCCCTGCTCATCACCATGGTGCTGCCGCTGGGCGTCTTCATGGCGGTGCTCGCGCACCCGTTGATCATCTTCATCTACGGCCTGAAGTGGGAGCAGGCCGCCGGCGTGCTGCGGTTCCTGGCGGTCCTGATGGTGGTGCGCATGCTCACCTCCTTCGCCCTCGACGTCCTGAACGGGCAGGGCGCCACCCGTTCGACGGTCTGGATGAACCTCGGGCACGCGGCGGCGATGATCCCGGCGGTCATCGTCGGCACGAATCTCGACGGCATCCGCGGCGCCGCCATCGGGCAGGCGGCCGCGGCCCTGGTCGTCGCGCTTCCGCTCGCCATGCTCGCCGTGCAGCGGGCAGGGGTACGGCTCGCTCCAATCCTGCCCGGTCTCGTCCGCCCGGCCGTGGGAGCGCTGTTCTGCGCGGCCGTCATGCTGGGCCTGTCGATGCTGACCCATGGCAGCCCGCTCGTCCAGCTCACCGTGGCGGGCGGCGGCGGCCTGCTGGCCTACGTGCTGGTCGTCGTGACCCGCGACCAGTTCCAGCTTGTGAGCGATCGCCTGGTGCGGCTGCTTCCCGCCCGCGCGCGGTGACCTCGAGGAGAAACGATGCTGGTGTCCATTGGAATCCCGGTCCGTAACGGCGCAGACCGCCTGGAGGCGGCCGTGCGATCGGCGCTCGCCCAGGATCACGCCGAGATCGAGGTGGTGATCTCGGACAACGCCTCCACCGACGGCACTGAGGAGCTCTGCCGCGAGCTGGCGAGGCAGGACAGCCGGATCGCGTACTACCGGCAGCCGCACGATCTGCACGTGATCGGGAACTTCGTGGAGGTGCTCCGGCGCGCGCGAGGAGAGTTCTTCCGCTGGATGGGCGACGACGACCTGCTCGAACCGGACTACGTCTCCCGGACCCTGGAGCCGTTCCTGGCCGATGAGCGGCTCATCCTGGTCACCTCGGACATCAGTTACACCGGCTCGGACGGGACGGTCCACCAGCCGCGCTACCGCGGCACCCGGATGCTCTCCGACGACCCCGTCGACCGCTTGGACGAGCTGTGGGACGTGGTCACCACCCAGCACCACGGGCTCGATCCCCTCTACGGCCTGATGCGGCGGGAGCGAGTGGCCGCCGTGCCCCGGCCGCTGATGATTCGTGAGGACGAGGTCTACGCCACCATGCTCGCGCTGACCGCGCCCTGGGGACATGTGCCAGAGGTTCTCGCCCACCGCCACCTGCGGGAGCGGCGCCTGTCCGGGATCGCCGCGGCGCTCGGCGTCCCGGCCTGGACCGCGCATTTCGCCACCACGCTGCAGTTCCGGGCGATGTACCGAGCCCTGGACATCTTGGAGCTCTCCGCGGAGCAACGCAGCCGCGCCCATGCTGTGCTGCTGCGTACCTATTGGCGCAGGCAGCAGCAGATGCTGGCGCACCGCAGCCGCAAACTCGCCGGGTTTGCCGCCCGGCTCGTCTCCTCGAAAGGATGATCTCCTCGTGTTGATTCGCATCGTGCGGCTGCTCATGCAGCCGGGCCGGATCCTGCTGGCCATCATGCGGCGTCTGCCGTTCGGCTCGTACGAGCTGCGCTGCGCGCTCGACCTCTATCCCAGGCCGCACTACGCCTACGGCGTGCAGCAGGCGGCCGAACTGGCCAGGCGCCTCGGCGTCGGCCGGATCAGCGTGGTCGAGTTCGGCGTCGCGGGGGGCGCGGGCATGGTGGAGCTCAATCGCATGGCGGCGCTGGCGACGGCCGCGTCGGGCGTGCAGATCGACGTGTACGGCTTCGACACCGGCGCCGGGCTGCCCAAACCCACCGACTACCGGGACCTGCCCTACATCTGGCGCGAAGGCGACTTCGTCATGGACGTCGACGCCCTCCGGGCACGGCTGGGAACGGCCAGTCTGATCCTGGGCGACATCGACGACACCGTGGGCGAGTTCTTGGACGGCGAGCGGCCGGCGCCGATCGGGTTCGTCTCCATCGACGTGGACTTCTACTCCTCGACCGCGGCGGCGCTCAGGTTGTTCAAGGGCGACCACAAGTATTTCCTGCCCCGCGTGTTCTGTTATCTCGACGACACCGTCGGCGACGACGACCAGATCATCCACAACGACTATGTCGGCGAGCTCAGCGCCATCCGGGAGTTCAACGAGGACAACGAGCTGTTGAAGCTGGCTCCGATCAACGGTCTGCGGCACAAACGGCCCGTTCCCGCCCCCTGGAACGACAACATCCAGGCGTTGCATCGCTTCGATCACCCGGACTACTCGACCTACGTGGGCAGGCCGGACACAGAGACACAGTTGCCCCTGTAACGAACGCGTCAGCCGAGGCGAGAGAAGGTAAAGAACCACGCGAGGGGGAAATCTCGCTATGTCCGTAATACTCGCCAACAGCCGCATCAACGATGATGCTCGGCGTCAAATGATCTTCAAGGGGGACGTCTTCCTCTACTCCGCGACGCCCGCCTCGACCAAGCTGATCGAGTTCGCCCGCGAGTTGATCGAGGAGGCGTTCGAGGGCCGCGACCCGCGGACCGCCCAGCACGAGATGCCGGTCGAGGAGTTCGCCGCGCTGCTCGCGGACCTCAAGCCGCGCTTCATCCACCACCCCACCAGCAAGAAGATCCTGGTCGCCCTGATGGACGAGCTCGGCATGGCGCTCGACAAGACCTACTTCGACGTGCCGAGACTGCGTACCTCCACCGCGGATCATTACCTCGACTCCGGCATCTCCTACGCCTACCACGCTCACCGCGACTGCTGGTACGCCGCGCCGTTCTGCCAGGTCAACTGGTGGATGCCGGTCTACGAGGTGGTTCCGGAGAACGTCTTCGCCCTGCACCCGCAGTACTTCGACCGCCCCATCCGCAATGGCAGCGGCCGTTACGACTACGCGGAATGGACGGCTGTCGGCCGGCCCACCGCCGCACAGCACATCTACAGCGACTCCCGGGACCAGCCCAAGCCGGAGGAGGCGCTCGATCCGGACGAGCTCCGGCTGGTGCCGGAGCCGGGCGGCATGCTGCTCTTCTCCGGGGCGCACCTGCATTCCACCGTCGCCAACACCTCCGGTACTACCCGCTTCAGCATCGACTTCCGCACCGTCCACATCGACGACGTCCGGTCCCGCGCGGCGGCGCCCAACGTGGACGCCGCCTGCCGTGGCACTACCCTGCGTGACTTCTACCGGGCCGACGACCTGACGCGCATCCCGGAAGAGCTCGCAGCCGAGTACGAGGCCGAAGCGCTGGCCACGCTCACCTGAACCGCGCGCGCACGGCGTCGCGCAGGCCTTCCCAGCTCCGGTGCCGTTGGAAGGGCGATTCGAAGACCGTGGCGAACAACCACGCCGCCCCCACGCTCGCCGGCACGGCCAGGGCGAGCGTGAGGAGAAACGCCGGCATGCCCTGTGGCACGTGCGGGGCGACGACGAGCCGGTTCACCATGACGACGATCGGTGAGTGGATCAGGTAGAGGCTGTAGGAGAACGAGCCCAGCCGCCGGAGCGGACGGGTGTCGAGCAGCCGTACGAGCCACCCCGGCTTGCCCGTCGCCACCCCTGTCAGCAACAGCCCGGCTGCCGGGCCGACCGCCAGGTCCACCCAGAAGAAGTTCTCGATCACCCATTCCGGCCCGGCCACCACGATCAGCAGGAGCACCGGGACCGCGGCGGCCGCCGCGAACCAGTGCCAGGCCAGACGGCTCGTACGCTCCCGCGCGTTCACGATGCCGGCGCAGACCGCGCCCATGGCGAAGAGCGCGGCGAACTGCGGAGTCAGCCGCATCAGCAGGTCCACGGCCGGTACGACAGGCGCCAGCGCCCCCACCGCCACGACGATCAAGGTGACCGCGCCGAGCATCACCGCCGCGCCCATCTTGCGCACGACCAGCAGCATCAGCGGGAACACCAGGTAGAGCTGCGCCTCGACAGCGATCGACCACAGGGCCCCGTTGGGGCTGGGGGAGCCGAAAACGTCCTGCAGCAGCAGCCCGTAGATGAGGACCGACTGCCCGGTGGGCGCCTGCTGCCCCGGCTGCGGGATGACCGTCCACGCGATCACCAGGCTGAACAGCAGCGCCGCCCAGTACGGCGGCAGGATACGCCAGGCGCGACGGTTGAAGAACGTGGGGATGCCACCCAACCGCCAGTTGTCGCGGGCGGGCGAGACCGCCAGCGAGAAGCCCGACAGGACGATGAACACCACGACCGCGAAATGGCCGTAGAGCAGCCACCCCGTCCACCAGGGCGCATCGTCGACCGGAAACCCGGGGAAGGACAGGAGCCAGCAATGGTGAAGGACGACGAACAACGCGGCCAGACCACGTAAACCGTCGAGTCCGGCGAGCCTTTCCCGCGTTGCCGGACGCTCTACTGTCAGCCCCACCCAAAGCCCCCGTCGCCGTAGTCGTAGGTCTATCGCTCCGACTCCGCGGGATGTAACCGTTCTGCGGCGATGTAACGTCTGGCCGTGGTAATGCGATGGCACCCTATAGGGCACGTATTGCTGACGCGGGGGAACGTACCAAAATGGAGTTCTGGAAGGCGATCCTTGGTCTCCTCCGACGAATTTTGATAGGCCCACCGCTGATCCTTCTGTCGATATTGGTGGGCGTTGTGGTGTACGCCGTCGTTCCGGTGCGCTACACGGCCGATGTCTCCCTCGTTCTGGCCACACCGGTGAACGGCGGCACCGTCTCCAACGACAAGACCAAGCAGGGGCTCACGAACCCCTTCCTCTCCTTCAACGACGCACTGAAGACCGGGGCCAGCATCGTCATCCTGTCGATGAACACGCAGGACGTCTGGACGGAGCTCGGCGCGCCCAAGGACGGCCCGACGGAGATCACGATCGACGACGGGCGCACCAACCCCAATGTCCTGGACATCAACGGGCCCTACATCTACGTCAGAGTCGCCAGCGAGTCTCCTCAGCAGGCCTCGGCCGTGCTCATGGCGGCCCGCGCGCGCGTGGCGACCGAGCTGTACAAATGGCAGAAGGCGCTCGGCGCTCCGGCGAACACCTTCATCACCTCCACCGACATCGTGCCGCCGTCCGAACCCGAGGCCGACTACAACCTGAACTGGCAGGGGGCGATCGGCGGCGCCCTGCTCTGCCTGTTCCTCGGCCTCGGCGTCGCCTACGGTGTGGTGACCAGGCGCGACCCCACGACGTTGCCGCGGCCGGAGGCCGCGGCGCCCGCGGCCGCCCCAGTGGCAAGCCCGGCAGGAGCCTCGGTGGCTCCCTCGCTGCCGACGCCAGTGGTGGCGCCCGTGGCAGCCCCGGCGCCGGCGCCCGTGGCGCAGCCGGCGGAAGCTCAGGTGAACGAACCCGGCGAATTTCCGGAACTCGACGAGGACAGCTCCGCCACCATGGAGTTCCCCGCCTACCGGGGGGATTCCCTCTCTCCCGTGCCGGGGCCCAGGAAGGCGAACCAGGACGACGGCGAGGGATGAGGCCCGCCATGGACTTCTGGGCGACGGCGACCATTCTGTTCAAGCGGTGGTACGTGACGATTCCGGCCTTCCTGCTCACGGTCGTGGCAGCCGCCGGCGTCTACGCCTTGGCACCCAAGACCTTCGTCTCCAGTTCGGCGCTCGTTCTCACCCTGCCGGTCACGGGCGGCAGCGTGCCGAGCGACCCCAAGTTCCCCAACCCGCGCACCAACCCCCTGGTCTCCTTCGACCAGGGGTTGAGCATGACCTCGTCCATCCTCATCCAGGCCCTGAACACCCCTCAGACGGCCGCCAAGGTCGGCGCGCCGATCGGTGGCGACGTCACACTCAAGATCACCAGCGGCGGGACCAACCCCGAGCTGATGCCGGCGACCCCCTTCATCGTCATCACCTGCGAGGCGCCGACCGCTGAGCTGGCCCATGGCATCGTCGCGAAGGTCACCGCGCTGGCCCACACGGAGCTGCGTGCCCGGCAGCAGCAGGTCAAGGCGCCGCCCACCACCTACGTGCAGGCCACCGTCGTGGTGCCGCCGACCGAGCCCGACGAGAAGAAGGGCAGCCGGATGCGCAGCGCGGTGGTCACCGGGGCGCTGGCGTTCTTCATGGGCCTGTTCGCCGCCTTCGCGGCCGAGAGCTTTGCCCGGCATCGCCGGGCGCGCCGCCGCCCGGTCATGGGTGAGCCCACCCGGCTGGAGCCCGCCACCAGCAACGGAACACGGTCACTGGCTGGACGCGAAGGATGAACACGACCGTCCTGCCCCGTCGCGCCGACGGCGCCACGTTGGTCTGCTTGTTCGTCCTGCTCCTGCTGATCCTCCCGGCCCGCCTGGCGGTGGCCGGCCTTCCGCTGTCGCTCACGCCCGCCGAGATCATGGCTCTGACGCTGGGCGTGGTGTGGGTGTGCGCGCAGATGGTCAGTACGACAGGCGTGGCCAAGGGCGGCAATCCGGTCCGCACCTCGATCTTCGTGTACGGCATGCTCCTGCTGGCCGTCTACGGGTACACGACCTCCCTGTACCTGCCCTCCGACGAGCTCAACCTCGCCGACCACACGTTGGTGCTCTACCTGGGTTACGTGAGCCTGATGCTGGTGGTCTGCGACGGGATCGGCAGTCGCGAGCGCCTCGACTTCGTGCTCAAGGCGGTCGTGATCGGTGGCACGTTCGCGGCGATCGTCGCGCTGCTGCAGTTCAGGCTCGACTTCGACCTCACCGAGTACATGAAGATCCCCGGGCTCCGGCACTCCTCCGTCGAGGAGGTGCCGACCGTGATCTCCCGATCGGACCTGCGCCGGGTCGCCGGCACGCTCGGGCACCCGATCGAGTTCGGCGCGCTGTCGGCGATGTTGTTGCCCCTGGCCGCGCATCTCGGCTTCCAGGCGCGCAGCCGCGGTCAGGCCGCGACTCGCTGGTGGATCTGCGCCGTCATCATCGCGGCCGGCCTGATGTTCTCGGTCTCCAGGACCGCCGTGCTCGGCTTGGCAGGGGCGGGTCTGATCCTCCTGCTCGGCTGGTCCAACCGGCGCCGGATCGTCACCCTCGGCGCGTTCGTGGTCTTCCTGGGCTTCATGAAAGTCCTGGCGCCTGGCCTGATCGGCACGTTCTACAACCTGTTCGCCGGCGCCGGTGACGACAGCAGCATCATGTACCGCACCCACGACTACCCCTTCGCGATGCGGGAGTTCGCCAAGAGCCCGATCTTCGGCCGTGGGCCCGGCACCTGGTATCCCTTCAAGCATCAGGTGTTCGACAACCAGTACCTGCTGTCACTGGTCGAGACCGGGCTCCTCGGCGTGCTGAGCTTCGTCGGCGTGATCGTGTGCGGGATCGTCGTCGCCCTCCGGGTTCGCCGGCTGAGCACCGATCCGAACGTGCGCAACCTGGGACTGACCGTCGCCGCCTGCCTGGTGATCCCGCTGCTGGGCGCGGCCACCTTCGACCTGCTGTCCTTCCCCGGCATCACCAGCGTGATGTTCCTGCTCGTCGGGGTGGCCGGGGCGCTGCTGCGGTTCGAACGCGCGGATCAGGCGGACAAGCGGCTCCTGAGCTCCTTCCAGGAGCCCGCCGACCGGTCGCGCTCGCTGATCGTGCTGACCGGCAACGGCCAGGGCAGCGCGAGGTCCGGATCGTCGTAGCGGACGGCCAGGTCCTCGGCGGGGTCGTGCTCTCTGTCGATGCGGTAGCAGACATCGGCATGCTCGGTCAGCGCCTGGTAGCCGTGCAGGATCCCCGGCGGGACGTAGAGATGCGCGAAGGACACGTCGTCGAGCCGGACGGTGATGTGCGAGCCGAACGTGGCCGCGGCCGGCCGCGCGTCGACCAGGATGTCGAGCACGGCGCCGTGCGCTGCCCGTACGAGCTTGGCCTCGCCGCGGCCCGCGCGGCCGTGCATCCCTCTGATCGTGCCCAGGCGCGAGCGTGACTGGCTGTCCTGGACGAACGCCGTGTGGTCCAGCCCGTGCTCGGCGGCGACCGCGGCGTCGAAGGTCCTGGTGAAGAAGCCGCGATCGTCGTGGCTCGGCGTCGGCACGAACAGCAGCACGCCCTCGAGCTCAAGATGCTCGACTCTCATGGTGTTCCTCTCATCCGGGTAAGGTCCGCAGCCGCCGGGAGGGTCTGAGCAGGGCCACGAGCGACGCCCTGGCCGTACGGCGGCCCGCGGCGGCCCGCATTGCCTCGCCGAGCAGAACGGCGAGATAGAAGCCCGCGGTCGCGATCCTGCCCCTGCGTCGCCGGAACAGCCGGACGCGGTTGACCGTGAGCAGCGCGGCCAGCATCGGGCTGGTCTTCGCCTCGCCGCCGATGTGCTCGACCACCGCGGCGGGTTCGTACCAGAGCGTCCAGCCCTCGTCCGCGGCCCGCAGCGCGTACTCGGTCTCCTCGCTGTACAGCAGGAAGGACTCGTCCCACGGGCCGACTTCGGTGAGCGCCGCGGCGGAGATGAGCATGGCGGCTCCGGTGGCCCAGTCCGCGGGGCCCGGCCGCTCGTAGCGGCCGGGATCGACGATCATCTCGCCCAGCGTGCCGATGCGGCCCGCCAGGTGCCCGCCGATCAGCGCCTCGGCGAGCGCACGGCGTACGGCCGGCACGCGGCGAAGCGAGTGGTGGAGCATGCCCTCGGTGCTGACCAGCCGGGGGACGACGATGCCGGTGCCGGAACGGTCGAGGGCCTTGCTCAGTACGGCCAGCGAACCGGGGCGGAGGCGGCAGTCGGGGTTCATCACCAAGATCGCATCAAGCTCACGGAGGTCGAGCGCCGCGATCCCGGCGTTGATCGCGGCCGCGTAACCGGCGTTCCTGCCCACTTGCACGGGACGGACGGGCAGGTCGGCGGCCTGTTCCGCGAGACGGAGCGAGTCGTCCTTGGAGGCGTTGTCCGCCACGACGACGGCGACGAGCCGTGCCCCTTCAGCGCCCTCGGGCAGAGAGGCCAGGCAACCACGGAGGACCGGCGCGCTGTTGTAGGTCACGATCACGATCGCGACTCGGGGAGAGCCGGGTGTCACATGTCGCCATCGTGGCCCGGCAATGGATCGTTACAAGTAACAGCTGACACGGCTGAGGCGATGAGGGGGTAGGGGCCGGTGTCGTAGAGACGGAGACACACTTCATGCAGGATCTGCAGGCTTTCACCTTCCGCCGCGATGAGCTTTTTCCGCTGGCGGACAAGTATTCCGAGCAGTTCCGCACGGCCTCACCGTTCCGTCATGTGTTCATCGACGACTTCCTGCCGCCCGACGTGCTGGAGCCGGTCCTCGAGGAGTTCCCCGAGCCTCGAGACGCCACCTGGCAGCGGTTCGACACCGCGCGCGAGGTGAAGCTGGCGCTGGCCGACCCCGAGCGCATGGGACCGGCCACCAGGCACCTGCTGGCGGAGTTCAACAGCGGCGTGTTCGTCGAGTTCCTCGAGCGGCTGACCGGCATCACGCAACTGGTCTCCGACCCGCACTTCGAGGGTGGCGGCCTGCACCAGATCCGGCCGGGTGGCTTCCTCAAGGTGCACGCCGACTTCAACAAGAGCCGGAAGCTCAACCTCGACCGACGGCTCAACGGCCTGCTCTACCTCAACAAGGACTGGGAGGAGAGCTACGGCGGGCACCTGCAGTTGTGGAACAAGGACATGACCGAGTGCGAGGGCAAGATCCTCCCGGTCTTCAACAGGTTCGTGCTGTTCGCCACGACCGATGACGCCAACCACGGGCATCCTGATCCGCTCACCTGTCCGCCGGACCGGGCACGGCGCTCGATGGCGCTCTACTACTACTCCAACGGCCGGCCCGAGGACGAGGTCACCGACGACCACACCACGCTGTTCAAGCAACGGCCCGGCGAGGCGTGGAAGAGCAACCTCCGCCAGGTCGCCAAGCGTTGGACGCCGCCTGCACTCGCTGATCTCGTCTCCCATAGGAAGACCAAGGACGAGTGAGGCCGTACGTCGGAGGTTGGTGTCTCGGCGTGGGCCTGATCGTGCTGCTGAGCGGGTGCCAGAGTTCGGGGGCCCAGGAGAAGCCGGTCGTCACCCAGCCGCCGGCCACGGTTGCTTCCCCACCTGCCCCACCTGCCTCGCCTCCGCCGTCGAAGCCGCCCGAGCAGGATTGGCCGGGGCCGGACAACACGGGCGTGCCCAATGGCCTGGAGCTACGCAAGTCCGGGCCCATCCGGGTGACCAAGAGCGGCACGGTCATCGACGGCGTCGAGGTGACCGGCTACATCACGGTCGAGGCCGACAACGTCACCATCCGCAACACCCGGGTCCGCGGCACCAAGGGGTGGTGGGGGATCCTCCAGCGCGAGGGGCGCAGCGGGCTGACGGTCGAGGACAGTGAGATCTTCGGCAACGGCAGGCAGCGCACCCAGTTCGGCATACTCAACCAGGGCAAGACCATCACCGTGCGCCGGGTCGACATCCACACGATCTCCAACGGGATCCTGACCCAGCAGGGTGTGGTCGAGGACTCCTACGTGCACGACCCGAAGTACTACTCCGGCGACCACACCGACATGATCATGTCGACCGGGCCGCCCGCCGCGGGCACCGAGCTGATCATCCGGCACAACACGGTGATCAACACGCTGGACCAGACGGGTGCGATCGCGCTGTTCCAGGACTTCGGCGTGATCAAGAATGTGACGGTGGAGGGCAATCTGCTGGCCGGGGGCGGCTGGTCGCTGTACGCGGGCGCCGGGGCCAAAGGCAGGTCGTCGAATATCAAGGTGATCGACAATGTCTTCAGTCGCAGGGTGTGGCCCAAGGGGGGATCTGCGGGGCCCGTTTCATATTGGGATAATGACGGAGCCGGAAATCTGTGGCGGGGAAACACCTGGGAAGACGGTGGGACGGTAACTCCTGGATAACCGCCATTTGTCGATTTTTCTGTGATATCTGGGAGAAGTTGGCGTCTCTTGTGAATTGAGGGGAAAACGTGTCCTTTTCGTTAAAAACTCCCTCTTAGCGCTTCCGGTATGGCTACTGTCTCCTCTTGGGGACTCGGCGTGGCCATGATCGGAAGGAGTCGCCTGTGTCAAGGCATCGAAGGAGCAAGCGGCGGACCGGGTGGTTATCCCTGGCCGGCGTATCCACTGTGGCGGTGCTGGCGGGCGGATACGGCATTGTCGTCTCTGACGTGCTTGAGCCTCAGGCGGCCCTGACGGACGCGAGCGTGGCGCGCGCCACGGCTTCGCCGCACGCCGCCGCCGGCCAGAGGCCCCGGCCACGCGCCACCACCGAAAAACCGCGCGCCGGCAGGCTCACGACCAAGGGCCCCTGGTGGTGGCCCAGACGGCCCACCAAGAAGCCGACCTCGCGGCCGACGCGCAGGCCGACCAAGACGGCGACGCCGATCGCGACCCCGCCCGTGACGCCGACCGTGACCCCCACCGTGACGCCGACCGTGACCCCCACCGTGACGCCGACCGTGACCCCCACCGTGACGCCGACCGTGACGCCTACGAAGACGCCGACCACGACGCCGACGGTGACTCCCACGAGGACTCCGACCGCGACTCCCACGGTGACCCCGTCTGAGACGCCGACGGCGACTCCGACGAAGACCCCGACCGAGACCCCGACCGAGACCCCGACCGAGACCCCGACCGAGACCCCGACCGAGACCCCGACCGAGACTCCCACAGCGACTTCGACGAAGACCCCGCCTGGAACGCCGACGGCGACTCCGACGAAGACCCCGACCGAGACGCCGACGGCAACGCCTACGCGGTTGCCGACGACCGCCCCGCCGCCGAGCGGAAGCTGGCCTGGACCTGGCAACACCGGCGTTCCCGCCGGCACCGAGATGGTCCAGAAGACCGGCTCGATTGTCATCAGGGAAGACGGCAAGGTCATCGACGGCTGGGACGTGACCGGCGACATCACGGTCGAGGCGAACAATGTGACCATCCGCAACACCCGTGTGCGCGGGCAGGACGACTATTGGGGCATCCTCCAGCGCGCGGGCTTCACCGGCCTCAAGGTCGAGGACAGTGAGATCTTCGGCAACGGCAAGCGGCGCACCCAGTTCGGCATACTCAACCAGGGCAAGATGATCACGGTGCGCCGAGTGGACATCCACACGATCTCCAACGGCATCCTCACCGACCAAGGACTGATCGAGGACTCCTACGTGCACGACCCGAAGTACTACGCCGAGGACCACACCGACATGATCATGTCAACCGGCACCGCGGCCGCCGGCACCGAGTTGATCATCCGGCACAACACCGTGGTCAATACGCTCGACCAGACCGGGGCGATCGCGCTCTTTCAGGACTTCGGCGTGACCCGGAACGTCACCGTGGAGCGTAACCTGCTGGCCGGCGGCGGCTGGTCACTGTACGCGGGCGCCGGCAGGAAGGGGTTGTCCTCGAACATCAAGGTGATTGACAACGTCTTCAGCCGCAGGGTGTGGCCGAAGGGCGGCTATGCCGGCCCGGTGTCGTACTGGGATTCCGATGGGCCGGGCAACGTCTGGCGGGGCAACACCTGGGAGAGCAGCGGCGCGAGCGTGCTGGCCGCGGACTAGTTGCGGATCGCGATGACCGACTTCACCAGCCCGGCCAGCCGTTCGAAGCGGATGTGGGACTTGGGGAAGTAGTGCCGCATCTCGGTCACACTGAGCAACTCGACCTCCATGGCGATCATGCGGGCGGCGTCCCGGTCGGAGGTCGGAGTGTGGACGAGTGGCCAGCGGCGCAGGATCGTCGTCCGTGCGGTGAGCGGCAGGAACTGAAATCCCGGGAACAGGAAGTGCGGCTCGACCGGGAAATAGCGGTAGGGCGTCTGCACCCAGTGTCGCTCGGCCATCTCGTGCACGGTGTCGGCGAACTGCTGCCGGCGCTGGTGCCCGCCGACATGCTCGATCACCGCGTTGGAGAACGCCAGGTCGTACTGCGTGCTTCGGATCGCGGCGGGAAGGTCGCAGGCGTCGGCGACATCGGCTCGCAGCCACGCCGGCAGGTCGGCGGGCGGCTGCTCGAGGTTGACGATGTGGACGTGCGCCGGCCTGACCGGAGCGCGCATCCAGGCTCCGGCCGTACCGCCGAGGTCGAGGACGTGCATCTGGTCGAGGTCCGGGAACCGGTCGGCGAACCACTGCCACCTTCGCGCCCGTGCCCTGGCTCCCAGCGAGTCGGGAGCGTCCACGAAACGACTGCGCAGGGCGTTCAGGCGGCTCATAAAGGGGCTCCTCCGGCCAGATAAGTATCCCTATGCTCCCAGAACTCGGCCCGCGCGGCTAAGCGTGTGATTCTTTGTGACGTTCTTGCGACGCGTACCAATCGACCGTTCGGCGCAACCCGTCGTCCAATTCCGTGACAGGATTCCAGCCGAGCCGGTCCGCGGCAGGCGTGATATCGCCGACCTGCGTAATATCGTGCGGGCGATCAGGGGCCGCTCCGAATTCCGGCGTCGTGCTGGCGCCGATGATCCGATAAAGCCCCTTGACGATCTCATGGGCCGGGGTCTTGAGCCCGGTCCCGATATCAAGAGTGTGTCCGATCGCCTTGTCGGATTCGCCCGCCAGGACGAACGCGTCGACGACATCGTCGACGTAGATCCAGTCGGCGAGCTTGGTGGCCGTGGTGAGCTGCGGGCGCTCGCCCCGGAGGAGGCTGAGTGTCACGTAGGGCACGAGCTTGGTGGTGTCGGGCTGGGCCGGCCCGTAGACCATGCTGGGGCGCAGCACCGTGACGGGCAGATCCCAGAGCCGGTGGTAGAGCTGCGCGTAGCCGGTGGCGGCCCACTTGGACATCGCGTAGGCCGACGACGGCGGAGCGTGGTCGTTGCCCGGGCGCGGCTCCTCGATGGAGCCGGTGAAGACTGTCTTGACGCCACCTTCATGGGCGGCGGCCAGCACGTTGATCCCGCCGATGACATTGTTGTCCAGGGTGGCACGGACGACTTCGTCACTTCTCGAACCGGTGACTTCGCCGGCGAGGTGGAACAGGAGGCTTGGGCGTACCGAGCGGAAGAGTCGCGTCGTCGCACTGGCGTCGCTCAGATGGGCCATGTGCCAGACCTCGCCATGGCGAGACTGCTGGGGGCGGCGGCTGACTGCGTGCACCTGGGCGCCAAGCGTTCGTAAGCGTCTCACCAGATGCGAGCCGATGAATCCGGCCGCCCCTGTCACCAGCACCACGGTCTCAGGCCAATGCGACATCGTGGATTGACCTCCGTGGGAGATGGAGCCGTCGGGCCGACGGCTCCATTCTCATCACCAACTAGCCGATGCGCCAGGTGTCGCCGCCCAGCAGCAGCTCGCTCAGGTCGCCGGGGCCCTTCTGCTGAACGGCCTCCTCCATCTGCTCGGCCATGGCCACCTCGTACGACGGCCGGTCCACGCTCCGGAAGACGCCGATCGGCACGTGCTCGAACGCCGGCTCGTCCAGCCTGCTCAGCGCGAAGGCGATCGACGGGTCCGGGTTGTGCGCGTCGTGCACGAGGATCTCGTCCTCGCTCACACCGTCGCGGGCCACCACCTCGATGCCCCCCGACGCGGCGCGTACGACGGCCTTGGAGGCGCTCACGATCGGCTGCCCGTGCTCCAGCCGCAACGTGATGTCGTCACGGACCTCCGGGTCCTTGAGCGGCTCGAAGGCGTTGTCGTTGAAGATGTTGCAGTTCTGGTAGATCTCCACCAGCGACGCGCCCCGGTGCGCGGTGGCCTCGCGCAACACTGACTGCAGGTGCTTGCGGTCGGAGTCGATGGTGCGGGCCACGAACGACGCCTCCGCGCCGATGGCCAGCGAGATCGGGTTGAACGGCTTGTCCAGCGACCCCATCGGCGTCGACTTGGTGATCTTGCCGACCTCGGACGTGGGCGAGTACTGCCCCTTGGTCAGACCGTAAATCCTGTTGTTGAACAGCAGGATGTTGAGGTTGACGTTGCGGCGCAGCGCGTGGATCAGATGGTTGCCGCCGATGGACAGCGCGTCACCGTCACCGGTGATCACCCAGACCGACAAATCGGGCCTCGACGCGGCGAGCCCGGTCGCGATCGCCGGCGCGCGGCCGTGGATCGAGTGGAACCCGTACGTGTTGAGGTAGTACGGGAACCGCGACGAGCACCCGATGCCCGAAACGAACACGATGTTCTCGCGCTTGAGCCCCAGCTCGGGCAGGAAGCTCTGCACCGCGGCCAGGATCGCGTAGTCACCGCAGCCAGGGCACCAGCGGACCTCCTGATCGGACTTGAAGTCCTTCAGACCCTGCTTCACATCGGTCTTGGGAACGAGGCTGAGGCCCCTCCCATTCAAGAGCTCAGTCACTGTCGATCACGTCCTGGATGACTCCGGCCAGCTCCTCGGCCTTGAACGGGAGCCCGCGCACACGGTTGTAGCTGATCACGTCGACGAGGTAGCGGGCCCGCAGCAGCAGGGCCAGCTGGCCCAGGTTGATCTCGGGCAGCAGCACCTTGTCGTAACGCTTGAGCACCTCGCCGGTGTTGGCCGGCAGCGGGTTGAGGTGGCGGAAGTGGGCCTGGGCGGCCTTGCCGCCGTTCCTCCTGATCCGCCGGATGGCCGCGGCGATCGGCCCGTACGTCGAGCCCCAGCCGATGACCAGCACCTTCGCATCCGCGTCGGGGTCGTCGACCTCGAGGTCGGGTACGTCGATGCCGGCGATCTTCGCGGCCCGGCTGCGGACCATCAGGTCGTGGTTGTCCGGGTCGTAGGAGATGTTGCCGGTGCCGTCGGCCTTCTCGATGCCGCCGATGCGGTGCTCCAGACCGGCCGTGCCCGGGATGGCCCACGGGCGGGCGAGGGTCTCGGCGTCCCGCTTGTACGGCAGGAACTCGCCGTCGTCACCGTTCGGAGTAGTCGTAAATTCCTGGGAAATGTCTGGCAAGTCCGAAACTTCGGGCAGTCGCCACGGCTCCGAGCCGTTGGCCAGGTAGCCGTCCGAGAGCAGCATGACCGGGGTGCGGTACTTGACCGCGATCCGGGCCGCCTCGATGGCCGCGTCGAAGCAGTCGCACGGCGACATCGGCGCCACGATCGGGACCGGGGACTCGCCGTTGCGGCCGAACATGGCCATCAGCAGGTCGGTCTGCTCGGTCTTGGTCGGCATGCCGGTGCTCGGCCCCGCCCGCTGCACGTCCACGATGATCAGCGGCAGCTCGGTGGTGACCGCCAGGCCGACCGTCTCGGCCTTCAGCGCCACACCGGGACCCGACGTGGTGGTCACGCCGAGCGCGCCGCCGAAGGCGGCTCCGAGCGCCGCGCCGACGCCCGCGATCTCGTCCTCGGCCTGGAACGTACGGATGCCGAACTTCTTGTGCTTGCTCAGCTCGTGCAGGATGTCGCTGGCCGGGGTGATCGGGTACGAACCCAGGAACAGTGGCAGCTTGGACTGCACGCTGGCGGCGATCAGGCCGTAGGCGAGCGCCTGGTTACCGGAAATATTGCGATAGATGCCGGGCGTCAGCTGCGCCGGCTTGACCTCGTACGACACCGAGAACGACTCGGTGGTCTCGCCGTAGTTCCAGCCCGCCTGGAAGGCCGCGATGTTGGCCTTGGCGATCTCCGGCTTCTTTGCGAATTTTTGCTCGAGGAACTTGATGGTGTGCTCGGTCGGCCGGTGGTAGAGCCAGCTGAGCAGGCCGAGGGCGAACATGTTCTTCGACCGCTCGGCGTCCTTCTTGGACAGGTCGAAACCCTCGAGGGCCTTGACGGTGAGCGAGGTCAGCGGGACCGCGTGGACGCGCCACTCGCTGAGCGAGTCGTCCTCCAGAGGGTTGGCGGCATAGCCGACCTTCTGCAGGTTGCGCTTGGTGAACTCGTCCGTGTTGGCAATGATGTCCGAGCCCCGCGGCAAGTCACCCAGGTTGGCCTTGAGCGCTGCCGGGTTCATGGCCACGAGCACGTTCGGCGCGTCGCCGGGCGTGAGAATGTCGTGGTCGGCGAAGTGGAGCTGGAAGCTCGACACACCCGGGAGGGTGCCTGCGGGCGCGCGGATCTCAGCCGGGAAGTTGGGCAACGTGGACAGGTCGTTACCGAACTCCGCCGTGCCCGCCGTGAAGCGGTCGCCGGTGAGCTGCATGCCGTCGCCGGAGTCTCCAGCGAACCTGATGATCACGCGGTCGAGTTGCTGGACCTGCTTCGTCACAGCTCAGTCCTCCTCGACGCGCCAAGGCGCGGTTGCATTAGGCGCGTTCTCTTTTCCATGCTAGATCCTCGGAAGGTCGCGCGTTTGCGACCCGCGTAAAGCGGGTAAACGCGGTCGGTCTCAGGGTGAGGTCGGAGAACAACGACGACACAGTCCGGACGCGAGCCTGCAGAGGTCTACATGCAGGCGGGCGAACAGGACGGTTCGGGTCACGAGCGCCAACTATACGTCCCCCCAACACATGCGCTACGTCAGGGGCTGCTTGCGGGACGGCTCACTCCCTGACCTGTACAGGCGTCCGGCCTGCATTCCAGCAGAGCCGTACAACTCTGGAACGGTGACGAAGCTGTAACCCTTCCCGCGCAACCTTTTGAGGATGTCCGGAACCGCGTCAACGGTCTCCCGATGAATGTCGTGCATGAGAATGATCGCACCTGGATGCGCCTGGCGCACGACCCGGTCCGCGATGTCGGCCGCCTTGCCTCCCTCTTGGTCGCCGGCGTCCACGTCCCAGGTGATCAGCGAGAAGCCATGCTGGCGCGCGACGTCGCGCAGTTCCCCGCTCACTGCCCCGTACGGCGGCCGTACCAGCGTCGGGGCCTGCCCGATGGCCGACGCGATCGTGTCCTCGGTGCGCCCCAGCGAGTCGGCGATCTTGCTGCTGGCCTGTTTCGACAGGTCCCTGTGGACCCAGCTGTGGTTCCCGACCAGATGACCTTCCAAGCTCATTCTGAGCAGCAGCCCCGGTTGCGTGGCGGCGGTGCTGCCGACCGCGAAGAAGGTGGCCCGCGCCCGCGCCCGCAGCAGCACGTCGAGCAGCCTGCCGGTGAACGGCCCTGGCCCGTCGTCGAACGTCAGCGCGACACACTTGGTCCTGGCGCAGTCCACGGTGCCGGCGCGGCTGCTGGCGGCCGCGGGGCTGCTCGCGGACACGTCGTGCGGCGAGGCGCGCACGTAGGAGGGCGGGCCGCTCGCCTCGTCGTCCCTGACGCCTCTGCCCGTCGCCCCGCGGACGCTTTCCTGGGCCCGCCGTCCCAGATCGGACAGCAGCGGCGTCGCCTCGGTCGCCGGCACCGCCACCGCCAGCCGCCCCAGCGAGCACGGCCCGATCTGGCAGTCGTCGAACTCGACCACCAGGTCCCCGCTCCGGTTGAACGCCATCGAGTCGAACTGGTCGCCGCCTGCCGTGATCGCGTTCCGCTCGACCTGCTCCCCGCGCCCCTTGAGCCGCTCCCTGACCAGCTCGGCGATCCGCCGCAGCGCGTCCTGCCCGGCCAGCAACCCGGTGGAGCCGACCGTTTTGCCGTTACGCGGATCGAACCAGAGCGTCCGTGTGGAATTGCCCCAGCTCGCGCCGAGGTACTGGCCGGTGCGGAGCCGTACTCCGATCACCTGGGAGGAGGCGGCGGCCAGCTGCCAGCTGACGTTCAGCTCGGGACGCGGGTAGACGCCGCCTCGGGTGCGCTGGCGGAAGTCCTGTAGCTGCCGCTGGACCTGCGCCTTCAGCGCCCGGTTGAGCGCGGGCGCGGTGGCGAGGTCGGGGTAGGTGATATGCACGTATCGGGTTGTGCCAGAGGAATCGCCTTCGCTCATCGTCCTGGTGGACAGGACGGGGACGGTCGCCGGGTCGACAAAGTCGATCAGTGTCGGCTCTGCCGGAACCATGACGTCACGCCCATGGGGGGCGCCGGTCAGGCCGCATCCTCCGGCTGAGATAGCCAGAAGAGCGATCCCGGAGAAGAACCGCGATTTGTGCATGCCTGTCAGGGTATGGGGTTGATCTTCCCGTTTACCCCGATTTTGGGGGATGGGGTGCGAGGCTTTGACCGATCCTTGGTTTATGACTCCGCTCAGGTGTCCTTGGTTCGCGATCGAGTTACGATCGTTTCCATGGACGGCTACTTCGGGTCGTACGTACTGGTCGCCGCACTGCTCGCCATCGGCGTCGCCATCGTGGCCGGGGCCTTGACCGTCAACCGCCTCCTTCGTCCGAGCCGTCCCACGCCCGACAAGCTGACCACGTACGAGTGCGGGGTCGACCCGGTCGGCGAGGGCTGGGCCCAGTCGCAGGTCCGCTACTACGTCTTCACGTACCTCTACGTCGTGTTCGCGGTGGACGCCGTGTTCCTGTTCCCCTGGGCCACCGTCTTCGACGCGCCGGGCTACGGGCTGACGACGCTGGTGGAGATGTTCGTGTTCCTGGGGTTCATCGCGCTGGGCATCGTGTACGCCTGGCGCAAACGAGTCCTTACCTGGACTTAGCCGACGTTCTTTGCCTGGCCTGCGATCCGCGCAAGAATGGAATCATGGCAGCGACGGATCTCCCGATGCCCACAGTGGGGCCGATCTCCCGGTTGGCGCCCAAGCCGATGCGCTTCGTGCTCAACTGGGGTCGCCGCTATTCCCTGTGGGTGTTCAACTTCGGGCTGGCGTGCTGCGCGATCGAGTTCATCGCGACGTCGATGAGCAGGCATGATTTCATCCGGTTCGGCGTGATCCCGTTCGCGAACGGCCCCCGCCAAGCAGACCTCATGATCGTCTCTGGCACGGTGACCGACAAGATGGCCCCGGCCGTGAAGCGCCTGTACGAGCAGATGCCCGACCCGAAATACGTGATCTCGTTCGGCGCCTGCTCCAACACCGGTGGCCCCTACTGGGACTCCTACTGCGTGACGAACGGCGTGGACCAGATCATCCCCGTGGACGTCTACGTGCCCGGCTGCCCGCCCAGGCCCGAGGCCCTCCTGTACGGGATCATGAAGCTCCAGGAGAAGATCGCCGAGGAGAAGCTCAGCGACCGTTACGTGTGGTCCCGCTCGCACGCACCGTCGTCCCGGGAACCGTCGTCCCGGGAACCGTCGTCCCGGGAACCGTCGTCCCGGGAACCGTCGTCCCGGGAACCGTCGTCCCGGGAACCGTCGTCCCGGGAACCGTCGTCCCGGGAACCGTCGTCTCCGGAGCAGGCATGAACACCGCCGAGCTCTCCGCGCGCTTCGGCGACCGCGCCGAGGTCTCCGAGTCGTACGGCGACATCACGATAGACGTCGCGCCCGCCGACTGGATCGAGCTGCTGACGTTCGTCCGCGACGACCTCGGCTACGCGTTCTTCGACTGGCTGACCGGCGTCGACGACCCGCCGGACACCTTCCTCGTCGTGGCCCACGTCTACAACCCGGTCGCCTGCGCCCGGCTGCTGCTCCGCACCCGCGTGCCACGCGCCGACCCGCACCTGCCGACCGCCGTCGGCGTCTACCGAGGGGCCAACTGGCACGAGCGGGAGACGTACGAGATGTTCGGCGTGATCTTCGACGGCCATCCCTACCTGGTGCCGCTGCTGCTGCCCGACGGCTTCGAAGGCCACCCGCTCCGTAAGGACTTCATCCTGGCCGCCCGCGTCGCCAAGCCCTGGCCGGGCGCCAAGGAGCCGGGGGAGTCCGGACACGGCGCTCCAAGCCGCCGCAAAACCCTCCCACCCGGGGTCCCCGCCGACTGGGGGACACCGGATGACACCTGACGCGCCCTGGACCGGCCCACCGCTCATCCGGGACCCTTTCAACAGAGTCCCCCATGGGCCATGGGCGTGGAGCGTCGTCCATCGAGCAGTAGCAGCACAAGCAGAGACCGCCTGGGAGCCGCCTGATGCTTGACGTGGTGCTCAGCTTCGCCGTCATCCTCATCGTCTTCCTGGCGCTACCCCTGATCATCGGTCAGACCGAGCACAAGGTCATGGCCCACATGCAGTCACGGCTCGGTCCCATGTACGCCGGCGGCTTCCACGGCTGGGCTCAGCTCATCGCCGACGGGGTGAAGTTCGCGCAGAAGGAGGACGTCATCCCGGCCGCGGCCGATCGCCGCATCTTCATGATCGCCCCCGGCGTGGCGCTGGTCCCGTACCTGGTCGTGCTGATCGTCATCCCCCTCGATCACGGCCTCGTGGCCGTGGACCTCGACCTGGGCCTCTTCTTCGTCCTCGCCGTCATGGGCATCGGCGTGCTCGGCTCGATCATGGCCGGCTGGGCCTCGGCCAACAAATACTCGGTGCTCGGCGGCATGCGCTCGGCCGCCCAGCTCATGTCGTACGAGCTGCCGCTGGTCCTGGCCGCCGCCTCGGTGGCGATGGCCGCGGGCACGCTCTCGATCCCGGGCATCGTCGAGGCGTGGCAGTGGTGGTGGCTGCCGTGGCAGGCGATCGGCGGCGTGGTCTTCTTCCTGGCCGGCCTGGCCGAGCTTCGGCGGCCGCCGTTCGACATGCCGATCGCCGAGTCCGAGATCATCATGGGCCCGATGACCGAGTACACCGGCATGCGTTTCGCCCTGTTCATGCTCTCCGAGTACGCCGGGATCGTGGTTTTGTCCTTCCTGACCACCGTCCTGTTCCTGGGCGGCTGGCACGGCCCGTTCCTGCCCGGCTGGTTGTGGACGCTGGTCAAGGTGTTCCTGCTGGCGTTCGTCGTGATCTGGCTGCGGGTGACGTATCCGCGGCTGCGCGAGGACCAGCTCCAGAAGCTCGCCTGGGCCGGTCTCGTCCCCTTGGCCCTCCTCCAACTGGCCCTCACCGGCGTCGTCAAAGTTCTCATCTGAATTTCGCGGCGGAAACTTTATGTTCGCCTTATTCGTCGTACCCGGACAAGGGGCCCATGGGGGATGACGAATGAACGAGCTTCTTCCGGTAGCAGGCGCGACAAAGGGCAGCCGCTGCCCCAAAACCCTTCTGACCGCCGACGGGGATTCGCTGACGGTCACCGACAAGGCCTCAGGGCATTCGTCACGCGTAACGCCGGCCAGGCTTTACCACTACAGCTATGACCAGGGGGACTCCTCTGTCCAGGGCTTGGCCGCGCTGAACGCCGACGGCCTGGTCGTCCTCGACCTGCCCGGCGAATGGCACGCCCCTCACCTGCGATCCTTCACGCGACGGGCCGGCATCCCGCTGGTGGACGCCCAGAACAAGCCCTCGGACCAGGTCCGGACGGTACTCGCGAGCCGCGCCCCCGGCTGGCGGCGCGTCCGCGGACTGGCGCCTGCCTCCCACAAGAAGTGGCAAAAGGCGGCGGCCATATGCGCGGGCGTCGTCGGCATCGGCTTAATGGCATATCTCGCGTCGGTGGGAATGTGGGCGGCGTGGCGCGGCGTCGCCGCCATCGGCCGCGCCGTTCTGGACATCGTCGACGGGAGGTGGCTGGTGGTGGCCTTCAGTCCGGCTTTGCTGGTGTTACGTCCCGCCATGGCGAAACTCCACCGTTGGCGCGTCAACCAGGGCTCGATCGTGGGTCCGCCGGATGGCCCGTACCTGGTCGGCAAATCTCCCAGGAAGCTCAAGATCGTCCAGCGAAACGACGTCCTCGCCAAGTTCCGCCTCGGCGTGGATTCCGGCCAGGCCTTCAGCCTGCTTCTCTACCGTTACGACGATCTGACCGGCCTGGTCATCCTCGACAGTATGGAGGCCGTTCTCCATCACCTCCCTGGGCCTTGGCCCCCGAACGACGTGGACCGCTTCGCCAAACGCCACGACCTGTTCCTGGTGGTGCGGCGGTTGTCGCGCGAGGAGTATCTGACCCTGGTCAAGCGGGCCAGGACGGCAATCCCCTGACGGACGCGACCGCCCTTCCCTCAAGCCGACAGCCGCGCTCGCACCGTCACCCATTGCCCGCTCTTCCCAAGCCGACAGCCGCGCTCGCACCTTCACCCTCGTACCCGCCGTCCCCAAGCCCACAGCCGCGGTGCACCGTCACCCATGTGCCCGCCCCGCGTGACGACACGCGCGGCACCATGGACGCTCGCCGCCGTGCGACCTCAATCGGTCGGTCGTCAGTTGATGTCGGTCGTCAGTTGATGATCGCCAACATCACATCGGAGGCCGACGGCCGCTCCTCGGGCCGCTTGCTGAGACAAGCCCCCACAACACTCCGTAACCCAGAGGGCAACGGCGACAGGTCAGGATGAACCGTGAGCACCCGGTTGAAAACCGCTGGCACGGAGTCCTCCCCGAACGCCGGCCGCCCCGTGGCCGCGAACACGATCGTCACTGCCCAGCTGAACACGTCGGAGGCCGGCCCCACCGTCTCCCCGGACAACTGCTCAGGCGACATATAGGGCGGCGTCCCCACCATCTTCCCGGACGTCACGGTCATCTGATCGAGCGCCCGAGCGATCCCGAAGTCGATCACCCGTGGCCCGTCGTGCCCGATCAGCACGTTACTCGGCTTGAAATCGCGATGAACGATCCCCGCCTTGTGGATGGCCGCCAGCGCCCCGGCTGTGGATAAAGCCAGCCGGGTCAGGCTGTCCTCGTCACGCGGCCCGTGCTTCCTGACGAGCTGCTCCAGCGACGGCCCGTCCACGTATTCGCTGACGATGTACGGGAATTGGCCGGTGATGTTGACGTCCAGCACGCGGGCTGTGGAAAACGTCGCCACCCGCCGCGCCGCCTCGACTTCTCGCGCGAACCTGGCCCGCGCCGTCTCGTCCACCAGATCGTCGGCTTCGACGCCGGTCTCCGGGTGCGCTTCGACGATCAGCCGCGGCACGTCGAGCCGTGTCATCC
>NZ_VCKY01000114.1 GCF_005889735.1 Nonomuraea turkmeniaca | reverse complement strand
CGTCAGCTGTGTAGAGGAGACAGGTACTGAGGGAGATGGGGCGGGCTGCGCGGCAGAAGGTCAGCGGGGAGACGGGAGCGTCGGCGCGGCGGGGGCACTGGATCCTCCGCCGCGCTGGTGGTGAGAAGCTCCGCGCCTCATCAGGGCGCGGCGCGCGAAGTTACGTGGTTTCGACCAGGCCGGCCGCGAGCCGGGCGATGTCGCTGTCCGGCCCGGCCTGGTGATAGATGGCGATGAGGCGTTCGACGACAGCCGGTTCGTTGTGGTGCGGGTCGATGCCGAAAGCGACGGAGTTGATCGTGTGTACGGCGTCGGCGCATGCCGCGCCCTCGTCCACGTACGGCGCGTTCTGATCGTTGGGAAGCGTGACGTCGGGGCGGAGGCCACGCATGTCGGGGGCGATGCGGTCGGCCAGGGTCCATCGCAGGTAGGCGCTCGGCCTCGCCAGGTCGCGCCGTTCCCATTGGTCGCTGGCGTCGAGGTGGGCGATGAGAGCGGCGCGGTCGGCGTCGAGGGGAACGAGGGCGGGGATGCTGTGGGGCAGGGTCATGCGTCGGCGTCCTTGGCGAGGTCGGCGTTGATGGCGGTCACGAGGCGGTCGATGATGGCGGCGGCCCCGTCGGCGAGGCGGCCGTCGGGGTGGATGCGGACGCCCGCGTCGGCGAGGTTGGCTTGCGTCAGCAGGATGCGGGAGCGGCCGTCGTAGCTTTCGTCGAAGGCGTCGTCCGGGGTCATGGCGGCAAGGCGGCCGTTGCTGCGCAGGACGAGCACGGACCGTGGGGCCTTACCGTCGCCGCCCGTGAGCAAGAGGGCTTTCGCGTGGTCGCGGGTGACGTGAGGGTTGGACACGGTCGATCTCCCTTCGGTGTCGAGGCCCACACCTTTGTTACAATTAGATAGTACAGGAGGGTTAATTATTTGGCGAGCTGGGGTCTAGCAGCGGGGGAGCGGTAGCGAAGATCAGTGCGTGGCCCTCCGGCGGCCACCTTCCCTGCTGCGGCCCCGCCGTTACTCCCGCGCGTCCTGGGGCGACATCCCGACATGGTGCTTCCTGAAGCCGCGGCTTGCCCCTGGCAGCTATCGCCAGGGACGCGGTGGCCGGCGCTCATCGTTCATGGTTCGCTGCGCGGGGCCAAGCATGGGCTGCTCGTGATCGATGATCCGCGCTGAGCGGGCTGCGATCCAGTACCAGGAGACGGAACCTTGCGGGGAATCGCTGCTCAGCCTCGGTGCGCGCCGCGCACGGTAACGATCATGCGCATGGCGCAAGGCATGAGGTTGGCCCCGCCGGGAGCACCGGGCAGCGGGAAAGCGAAAGGTCCCGAGCAACTTGTGCACGGGACCGGGCAGTCACGCTGACCAAGAGGAGAGCTCATGAGCTGGATGCCGGAAGGCCCCAAGGGCCTGCCTGGATTTGAACCAGATGAGAAGGAAGCCCATCGAATGGCCTCACAGTCAGAATGCGAGGGAAGCGGGAAAACTAGAGATCTTTTTCCAAAAGAGATGAGAAGGAAGCATCCCCATGGCCTCGCGATCTTTACTGTATCAGCTTCAGGCGGGAATCAGCTCATGGAGCGTCGACGGCGTGTACACCTTCGTGCCTTCCGGCAGATCGGCCGGCGCCTGCAGGCCGATGTACGTGGTGTGCTCACCGACCGCCCCCCTACGCTCCAGCAGGTCGACGAGGTAGTGAACCCGCAGGTAGTCACGTTCGACGATCGAGCGCACCAGCAGGCTCGTGCTGATCCGGTTGCCCTCCACCTGGTTGAAGTGGGGGCTGCCCTTCAGGTACAGGTGCAGCCACTTCACCTGCCAGTCGCCCTCCTTGTCGAGGAGGAAGGCCAGCGGCAGGGCCACACGCCCCGACCCACGCAAGTCCGACTTCATCCGCACCGTGCGCGGCTCGAACGGCATGCCGTCCTGTGCGGCCTCCCGGATCATGAACCCGAAGAACGCCTCGGCCGCCTCGTCGAACGCCTCACCCGAGTAGATGTTCACCTGCGGGATGATGATCGGCTTGGTGGCCTCCGCGAGACGGATGTTGATGAACTCGCTCGCGCCGTCGGTGGCGTCGGTGAGGTCGCCGGAGTACTCGGCGAAGCCGTTGCCGTAGTTCGTCCACGAGACGTGCTCGAGGTTGTCGTAGGAGGCGTCCAGCATGAGCGCCGACAGGTCGTAGTCGGTGCGCCGCTCCGCCTGACGCCAGTAGACGAAGAACCGCAGCAGTTCCCCATCCACAGACGACAGCGAGCCCCGCGGCAGCATGCCCAGGCCGGGCGCGACGGCCTTGCCCGATAGCGGGAGGGCGACGTCGAGCACCTCGGGATCGATGATCAGCTTGCCGAGGTCAGGCAGACGCCGGGCGATCTCCTCGTCGAGAATGGCCATCGCCCGCGACACGACGTCCTCGTCGATCGGGGTGCGGGTGTCGGACGTCACCCACGCGCGGCCGTTCCGGTTGGCGAACACGCGGCCCGCAGCCGGGGCGAGCCGGTTCTGCAGATGCTCGCGCAGCGACAACAGGACTCTGCCGGAGGCGTCGGCCGCGGCCTTCTCAGTGGCGCCGAGCACGGCATCGGGGGAGGCGCTGATGCGCAGCAGGTGGTCCAGACGGCGCAGCAGCGCGCCAGGCGCGTTCCCCAGGAGGTCGACCGCGTCGTCGGTGCGCCCGCTGGCCAGGGCCGCCTCCACCCGGCTGTCGAAGCTGCGCGCCTTGCGGTCGCCGCGTGCGACCTCGAAGACCTGCGCGGCCCGCGGAAAGCCCGGGTACTCGTGCGGGTGCAGCCGTTCGCCGAGCCGCTTCCACTGCTCCGGGTGCCGCTTCACGTCGCCGAGCTTGGCCGGGGACGCGACCGCGTCCAGGGCCTGAATGAGCGTGCGGCGCTCGGCCCGGCGGAACGCACGGAACCGGGTGGGCGTGGCCAGCGTGACGTCTCCGCCAGAGACTCCGCAGGCCACGCGCAACACGTCGGTCACCGTGTCCACGAGCAACGGCCGGCCGGTGACCAGGCGCTGCTCGTTGATGACGGCGCGGTTCTCACGCACCGGGATGCGCTCCGGCTCGACGTCGCAGAACAGGGTCAGCGACCGCAGCGCCGCCAGGTCCTCAGCCGACAGCGGCACCTCCGAGCCCGCGAGCGAGAAGTACAACTCGCGGGCCTCCGCCTCCAGGCTGCCGCCGAGCTCCAGCACGGTGATCCGGTCACCGGCCAGCGGGATCAACTCAGCGTGCGCGGCCAGCAGGTCGGCGTAGCTGTGCTGGTAGCGGCCGTACTCAGGCAGCGCGAGCAGGTTGAGCGGGCCCGGCTGGGCGACCCGTGCGGCGGCGACCGGGTCGAGCAGCGCCTTGCTGAGCAGGCCAACCCAGAACTCAACGGTGTCGGGCACGTTCCGGGGGAAGTTGAGGAAGTACGCGTTGTGCTGCACGTGGTCGCCCACAAGTTCTCGGACGGCGGCCAGGACCCGTACGCCGAGATCGATCGCGGTCTCGACGCGCAGGTCCGCCAGCCGCTCCAGCAGGGCTGCCGAGCACTTGAAGCCGACGCTCAGCAGCGCGGCGTCGAGCTGGCGCGCAGCGACCTCTCCCTGGCCAGGGTGGGAACCGGCCGGAGCGTCGCCGATGGGGACGCGCAGCCGGCGGGCGATGACGAGACTTTCAAGGTTAGCCACGTGGGGGGTCCTTTCACTGGTAGGGATCGAGATTAGGGACGAACTGGGAGAACCGCCGCATGAGCGCGTGGCGGTCAACGGAGGCGTCCTCGTCGTGGTCGTTGGCCGCGGCGTACAGGGCGGCGGCGAAGATGCCGGCCAAGGTGTCCTGCTCGTCGCCGTCGCGCGTGAAGTCGTTGATGGTAACGGGCGGCCGGGGGCCGCGCCGAGAGACGGGCACGCTCATGCGGGGCTCCTGGAGGTCGAACGGACGGGCTGGCCGGTCGTACACGGCCAGGCCAGCCCGTCATGGGGAGAATAATTAGAACGGCGCCGGGATGTGCCGCTCCCACGGGGTCTTGTACTCGGTCTGGGCCCACAGAGTGGGTCCCTCGTCGGCCTCGTACTTGTCCGCGAGCGCGTCAGCGAACTCCGCGCCGACCGGCATGCACCGGAGGCCGGGTGCCGGCGGATGGTCGTCCTCGGTGAGGACGTAGCGGGTCCGCTTGATCGTCAGGGCACGCCACCGGTCCTGGTCGTCAGTGGCGGCGCGCAGCGCGGCCAACAGGCTGGGAACCGCGTCGAGCACGTAGGCGACGTTCTCCCCAACCTTCATGGACTCCAACTGCGCGAGGCCGAGGGCGTGCTCGACCTTCTCGACATCGAGAGGCGGCAGCGGCTCCGGCTCTGGCGGCTCCGGCTCGTTCCTCGGGTCGTCCAGCGCCTTCAGATCGACGTCGGCGCCGTTCTCGACTTCCACGTGCACGCAGCTTCTCCGTTCTGGTGAGGGGGCCAGCAAGGGGATGGCGAGTCACGACAACAGCCATCCCCTGTGTGCGAGAAAAATAGTACAGGATAGTTAATGTCAAGGCAAGCCGGGAAGGCCGATGATCTCTCCACGGCATCAACACCCATTCTCTGCGGCCTCTTCGGCCGCTCGATCGAGAAGGCCGCGGCACTCCTTCGCATCCGTCTCCTGAAGGAGGAAACGGCACCTGGGCTTCCACGCCGTCGGCTTCGAGCTCATGGGCGCGGTCGTGCAGTTGCTGAAGCACGGTGTCGAACAGGTCGCTGGCGGTAAGGCCAAGGCTTTCGGCGTGCGCCACCAGGTCCTTGATCGCGGCCTCCTGCCCTGGCCCGCCGGCCGGACCGCTCTCGGCCGCCTTCGTGTGCGATCCGTTCTGGCGACCGGCGGCGATCTGGTAGATGCCCCACCCTGTGGATTCCAGCGCGGCCGCGTTGAGGACATCCATGAGCCTGCGCACTGCCGCGAGGGGAGTGTCGAAGGGCAGACGGAGGGCGTGAGCATTGATGCGCAGAGCGGCCCTCGCGCACACCTGCCGGATGTCCTCCTCGGTCATCTCATCGTCGGCGGGAATGCCAGGGTCGGGCACCGTGATAAGGGCGCCGGGGATCAGGTCCGCCTGGACGGCGTCATACTGGCGGATTCGCCCGTCGAAGGTGGTGCCAACCTGCCGCCACTGCGAACTGGCCTCGAGATAGGCAGTCAGAAAGGTCGCGTTGGCGTCGAACGGGACGAACGAGATGCTGGTCATGCGGAAGACTCTAGGACGAGAAGGATGGAAATCCGGGGTGACACCGGAAAGAGGCGGCGCGGCGCGTGATGCAGGAGGCGCGGAACCCCCTTGGCCACAAATTGAGTGTATAGGATAGTTAATATTGCGACAAGCTGATGGCGGCGCGAGGCCGTCATCGAAAGCAAGGAGAGCGCGGGACCCAATGGCTCGCGCCACATGCCTACTGGAAGGCCGCACCGCTCATGACGGAACCCGACCTGAACCCGGCCGCTCACGGCGCGGTGCTCGTCGATAGCGCCACCGGCAAGCAGATCCGCCCATGGGAGACGATCAACGACACAGCCGGCCGCCCATGCGTCATCCAGCGCATCGTGTCCCGCCCCGACGGCGACTTCGTCCTCATCTCCTTCCCCGGACACGCAGGAACCCATCTCGTCAGTCCAGAAGAGCTTGGCGTCCGAGTGGCCATGACCACCATCGAAGGCCTTCACCACTTCGACATCCCAATCGACGGCCAGCACCACACCATCAACCTGTCCGGCAAGCCCATCGACGTGACCGTCAACGAGGACCGCACCATCATGCACGTCGTCGCGGCAACCGATGCTCTCGACCCTGAGCGCGACCGCACCTTCAAGGTGTACTCCTTCCACCCCAGCATGCTTGGCCGAATGGAAGAGCTTCCGGCTGGAGAGGTGCCGCGCGGCGACACCGGCTTCCGCCCAGATCGGTGGGTGTTCGGGCTGTACGAACTGGTTAGGGGCCGTTGAAGTGACCACGCAGCACAGCCCCGGCATCGCCGAACGTGACTGGTGGCGGCATGCCACGGTGCGCACGCTGGCCGACGTGACCACCGGCAGCCCCTACGCCGACCGCCTGTTCCACCACCAGGTCGGCCAGGTGCTGAGCCTGTGGCAGTTCGGCTGGAAGGGATCGCCGATCGACACGACCACCTGGCACACGAGCACCGACGTGGATCTCACCAGTTTCCTGTTGGACGAGGCCGTGGAAGTCATCGAGATCCTCGAGGAGGTGCCGCCCCTGCTCGCCGACCTGGTGCAGCCGATGCACGCCTGGCTGGCCCGGCGCTGGGCGCGAGCTGCGGCGCTGTTCACGAGTGCCTCCAGCGACGCCGCCATGACACGCGCGGACTGGGTGATGCTGCACGATCACCGTCAGCAGATCACCCGGGACGTTCAGGATCAAGTAACCCGGCTACACCGCAGCAGCGGGCGGCCGGAGCCGGAGCTGCTGAGCCTGGCCGCCGACATCCTGGAGGAGGTCGTACGGCCGTGGGCGAACGGCTACCGGTGGAACGTAGACAGCGCGCACGCGGTCGCCGCTGATCTGCGGGCCCTGGCTGCCGGCCCTGCGGCGGCCGGGCATCTGAGGGAACGCCTGTGGGCTGCGGACGACGCGCTCGACACGGCACTGCAGGTGGACGGCGCGGTGGGCGTGGATGCGCGGCTGACGCCGCGTGAACGGCAAGAGGCGGGCGTACGGTTCGGCACACGCCTGGCCGCCATGCTCGACACCGAACCTGCCGCGCAGGCCGAGCCCGGCACAACGGCGGACCCAGCAAGTGGCGGCTCTTGCTGAGCGGAAGCAGGGCCTTGGCTGGCGGGGGACAGGCGGTCAACGGCGGCGCGGGCGTACGTTGCCAGCTGATCGATGCGGTCCGCCAACATGAAGTGCCTGGCCATGGCAGCCCGGGCGGTCTTGTGTGCCTGGATGCGCCCCGCCGTGGTGTACCGTGCCTCCAAGGCTTGCGTACAGCCTGCTCCGAGCGCTCCCGCCCACGCCGGGAGCTCGCGACGACGAGCGAAGGTCCCACCATGGATCGCGTTTCGGCGCAACACGTAGATCGCCATTGCGGGCTGCCATGCGTGGGACGACAGCCAGGAGACGATCTGCCGTGACCCACAACGCTAAGTTCAAGAAACGCGTCCGCGCGTTCGCTGACCAGCACAACCTCACCTACCAGCAGGCTCTTCAACATTTCAACCCCGACGGCACCGTCCGGCTCAGCCGACCGGCGGAGTGCATGGGCGATCACGACAAGCTTGTCTGCCCTTGTGAAGGATGCGAACCCGACCGCTACCGTTCGTGGCTCACTGAGAGGGCGCCGCGCCTGGCCCGTGCTCGCGAGGCGGGCGACCCCATCTACGACTTCGACCACGACGAACTCAACGAATACTTCGAGGCGATGGCGCAGTACCGGCAGCTGAAGGCCGCCCTGTCGCCCCTGGCGGAGACGCGGCTGAAAGAGGAATGGGCTCTGGCCCGGGACGGCGAATGGCCCAGCGGCTGGGAGTTCACGCTCATCATTCGCGACGCCTGGGAGCAACTCATTCTTCCGCTGGAGCGCGACTGCCTCCGAGCGGACCTGGCCGAAATGGTCAACCACATCGAGTATCCGCTGTCTGGCCGCAACGACAGCGGATACGAGATGGATGGTGATGGTCCCGCCAGCCGTGAGGACCTCGCCGACGAGATCACCCGGCTTGAGGAGTTGGCTGCGCAAGCGGCAACGATCGCCCGGCTGATCCGCGATCATCTGCAAGGGGGCTCAGCAGCCGCCACCGACGTTGTCACGTGACCACGACCGCCGCTGCGGGAGGCCAAGGACGGCGGGCTGATCACGTCCGAGCCTTCGTCGGTGGCGGGGACAGGCGGTCGACGGCGGCGCGGCGTACGTCCTCATCGCGGCGGTCGTAGCGGGCGGTGGTGACGGGGGAGGCGTGGCCGGCCAGGGCCTGGGCGGTGGCCAGGTCGACGCCGGCGTTGAGCAGTTCGCCGATGACCGTGCGGCGAAAGTCGTGCGCGGTCGGCCGGGCCGTCTTCGCCTGCTCGGCCCGCTCGGTGAGCATGTGGCTGATGGTCTGACCGGTCAGGTGATCGATGCGGCCGCCGGCGCGACGCCGGATGCGCTGCGGCCGCGGGGTGAACGGAGGGAACAGGCCGCCGGGCTCGCGTCCGCGCTCGGCCAGCCAGTCCGCCAGCCGGGCGGCCGCGCTGTGGGTGAGGAAGACGCGCCGCTCCTTGTTACCCTTGCCGCGCACGTGCAGCGAGCGCCGGACCGGGTCGTAGTCGCGCAGCGCGAGCCGGGCCAGCTCGGCCCGGCGCACGCCAGTGGAGTACAGGACCTCGATCATGGCCGCGTCGCGCAGCGCGGCCTGGCGCAGCTCGGCGCGGCGGGCCTCGTCGGGCTCGGGTGCGTCGAGGTGGGCGTCGCAGGCGTCGAGCAGGGCGCCGACCCGCTCGGGCTCGATGTGCTCGCCGGCCGGTTCGCGGGTGCCCTTGAACGGTCGGACGTCCGCGGCGCGGACGTGCTCCTCGGCGGTGCTCAGGCCCAGCCGCCACGCCCATGTGATCACCTGGCGCAGCGCGGTCAGGTGCTTGTTGCGATAGGTGTGCGACCACGGGCGTTCCTCGCCGGTCTTCGGGTCGCGGATGACCTGCTCGTCCAGGCGGGCGCGGATGAAGATGGTGTGCTCGGCGCGCAGCACGTGCCAGGGGAAGCCGAGCCCGGTCCGCGCCGCGGGGTCCTTCTCGCCGGTCTTCGGGTCGATGCCGTGGACGTCGTCGCCGAGCAGGAGCCGGGCGATGCGGTCCAGGCAGCCCTTCATGGTGGTTCTGGACTCGGCGCTGTCGAGCGAGTCGAGGTAGGCCAGGTACGGGTTCCGGTTCCCGACGGCCTCCGCCGCGGCGGGCAGCGTGCTGGCCGGCACGTCCGCCGGCAGCAGCTCGCCCGCCGGGCCCGCGCCGTCCGCCCCGTCGCCGGTCCCGGCGACCGGAAGCGGATAGTGCGGCGGATACACCGCGATCGGGGATGTTTCGGGCACCGGGTCAGGGTGCTCATGTGCGACGGCCACCGCGCGATCGTATCGCCTATTGACGGGAACCGCACTTCCCGTTGATAGATAAAGGTGGCTAGGCAAGCGTGTGAGATTAGCACGTTTGCTTTTAGTGTCAGAAGCGCACGTTTGTTGTATGGTCAGGCGTATGACCATGGACCCGGGTGATCACTCGCCGAGCAGCACGGATGGGCCGGACGACCTCGACGAGGTACTCACGGAGCGCGGTCGCGAGGACGATGCCGACCGTGAGCGGCCGGGCGAGTGCCCGTGCGGGAACAAGCTGCGTCCGCCCGCACGGCGTGCGGACGGCTCCCGCCACGGCGGCCGGCCCAGCAAGTACTGCTCCGCGGCGTGCCGCAGCAGGTTCCGGACCGGCCGCCGCAAGGCGCAGCAGCAGGAAGTGGCCGAGGCCACCCGGCGCGCGCTCGCGCTGGGCGAGCAGTATCTGCCGGCACTGGAGCAGACGCAGGAGTTGGGCGCCGAACTGCGCGAGCTGCTGCGCGCCATCACCGTCACCCAGGCGCAGATGCTCAAGGACGCCGAAGAGGACGCCGAGGAGGCAATCGCCACCGCCGAGCAGCAGGAGGCGATCGCGGCCGTCGCCGAGGTCGCCCGGGGCCGTGCCCAGGAACAGGCGGAAGAGGAGCGCCGCAGGCGCACCACGGCGGTGCGTACGCAGCACGAGGCCGAGGCCCGCGCCGCCGAGGCGAAAGAACGCGCCGACCAGGCGGACGAACGCGCCCGCGAGGCTGCCGAGCGGGCAGACGCCGCGCTGGAGAAGGAGCGTGAGGCACGCCGGGAGGCGAAGGAGGAGGGGGAGGCCAGGGTCAAGGCCGACGCCGCGGCGGAGGTGGCCCGGCGTGAACGCGACACCGCGGTGGAGGAGCGCAAGGCCGCCGAGCAGCGCGAGGCGGCGCTCCGCACCCAGTGCGACAACCAGGCGGCGCAGCTCAGCACGCTCACCGAGCACCTGCGGGCGGCCCGCGGCGAGGTCGCGGAGTTGAAGCGGCAGAAGGAGACCGAGACCGAGCGCGCGGCGAGCGCGGAGCGCCGCGCCGAGCAGGCGCAGGCCGACGCTCGGGAAGCCCGGCAGGAGACCAAGACCGTACGGGAGGAGCTCCGGGATGTACGTGCCGAGCTCAAGGACGTGCGCGGCTCCCTGGCAACAGCCGAGCGCGACGCCGGCGAAGCGGCGACTGCTCTGGCCGTGGCCCAGACCAAACTGGCGGAAGCCCAGGACAGGCAGCGCGACCTCGAGCGCCGCCTGGCGACCGCAGAACAGAAGGAGCAGCCCGAACGTACCACCGACACAGAAGCGCCCGATCGGCAGTGAGCCGCCCCTGCCGTCCCGCGCCAGCGACGCGCTACGTTGGGCAGCCGTCGTGTCGAGGGGACACGACAGTCGCATGACGACGCGTGCGACAAGCCCGGCGACGAAAGACGCACCAACCTGTGCGTTTGTCATGAGTTGCTCCCAGAACTGGGCCACCGGTCCGTCGCAGGGACCCTCGCGCCAGCGCTCGGAGGACGCGGGAAAGGCCTGGGCCAGGCGCCGCGGGCGCAGGTGCGAGGATGACGGGCATGACGCAGGAACCTGAGCAGAAGCCTGCCGGCCACGGCAGCGACTGCGGCCACCTATCGGTTAACGTCGACCAGCTAGTGAACGACATGATCGGCGGCCAGCCCGCGCACCGGCAGGCGTACCTGCAAGACGCTCGCACTCACTATGAGGCCAAGCTGCTGGCCAAGACGTTGCGCGCGGTCGACCGGGCGATGATGGCGGAGGGGATCGGACGGCCTGTGCGGGAGCGCATTATCGCCCGTGCCCTGTACGGAGGTCCGCTGACCCCGCAGGAGGCGGAGGCGCGTATGCGCGAGCAGGCGGGATGGCTGGAAAGCCGCGAGGAGGCGCTCCGCCAGCTTCGCCTGCCGGCGGGCGCGTAGCTCAGGGAAGCCCACATCGTGCAGGTGTCTCCTACCTGGACGAGACCCTCGACGGCTTCCCCGACCCCCAACGCCCCTGTCCTCTACGTCGAACTCGCCCCGGCCTGCCTCGCGTTCCTGAGCTTGATTGCGAGGTAGCCGGCGGAGTACCTCGACGCCAGGACCAGGCCAAACGCGACAAGAACGACGCCCAGTAGGCGACACCTGCCGCCCGACCAGGGAGGAAAACCAATGACTGTCCCGCACACCGCGAGCCCCTGCCCGCCCTGGTGCACCGCCGACCACACCAGCGACGACCACTTCCGCATCCACCAGAAGCAAGAGCACTGTGATCAAGGCGTACCAGGCCGGACTGGGCAACCCACCGTCCACGTCAGCCTCAGCCGCGTAGACGAACCCGAGCGGCGCGGCAAGACCCTCATCACGATTAGGCTCCTCGCCAGCGGCGACACCCTCCACCTCCCGCCGAACGACGCGCACACCCTGGCCGACATCCTCGACGCGCTCCAACCCGACTGCCCCAGCCCCACCGACGTCCTCTCCGGCAAGCTCAGCGAGGCCGCCGACCTCGCCGCCCTGGAGCAGGCCAAGCGCGATCAGCCGAACCTCACTCACGGAGGAGGGGGAAGGGGAACGAGACTGACGCTCCGCTGGTCGTCATGGCGCCGGAGCGCGACCGGGCCGATCGAGGGGGGCCTGGAAGTGGTGTGACGGCCGCAGGTCCACATAGTGTCGCTGCATGAGACAGGCAGCAGCTCTGGCGGCATGATGGGCCGCTACCTCGAAGGGCGCAACGGGCTGCGGGTCGAGCCGGTCGAGTTGACCTTGGGGAGCCCGCACCTGATCTTCGCCAGAATGCGAGAGCCGAACGCGCAGGTGGGAGAGGTCTGGTACAAGGTCACTCAGCACGGGCATGCGATCGACGTTCCCGGCTACTACCAGCTGCACGAGCTGCAGGCGATCGTTCCGCTGGCCGAGCTGTATGAGATCGACGACGCCGTCGGCGGCGAACAACCTGGCTGACCTGTCACGGACAGCGACCGTAGTGGCCGGGATCGCCGAAACGAGCAACTACCGTCCGTCACCCTCCCCGAGGGAGGCCGCGTCGGCGGCGCGGCTGCGGCCTGTCCGGCACCCCGTCCCCGGCGGGCTGGTCTACCCGCTCTGACTTCACCCGCTGCGGACGAGGTCCGCCGGGGACGCGCAGCACCGCGAACGTGAACCGGCCGCCGCCGCCACGGTGCTCAAGGCTGGTTGGGTCCTCCACAACGAGGTCCGGAGCGTGCTCGCGCAGGACCTCGATCACCCGCAACAGCACGGCCTGCGTCTCGGCCAGGTCGTCGTGCATGGCGCGAAACTGAACCATCAGGCGTGCACCTGCCCGGCGGTGGCAGGCTGGGCCCGGCCGATGGGGCCGCCTTCTACGGTCGCGTACGTCACGTGCCGGTCGCCCTGGCCCTCACGGGCGGGCACCGTGGCAGCCACGTCCGACCTCCGCAGACGCCCCGCGCCGGTCAGGGTCTCCAGCACACCGTTGGTGCCTGCGGCGGACCCGGTGATCGTTACCCGGACGGGGTCCCGCAGGCTGGGCTCCGCAATGTTGTTGCGGGGCGCGCCCATCCCTGGACGGCCGGCCTCCGATGTATCCGCGATCCGGCGCAGCAGCAGCCAGAGTCGGTCAGCCGTTCCCGGCGGCCAGGGCTGGCGCAATCTACCGGTGGCCGGGTCGAGCTCGCCGCGCCATTGCGCCACCCGCTCCTGCGCGGTGCCTGGCCACCCGTCGCGCTGAGGCGTCCGATCCGGCGTGTCGAGCCGCACGGGGGCGCCGAGCGTGGCCAGCCGTTCAGTCACCGAGTGGAGCGGCCGGTCATACCAGCCGACCAAATGGTGGCCGTCCAGGGCTGCGTGCAGCGCCGCGGCGCCTTCGGCCGCCGACACCGCCTTAGCCGGAGCGCCGGCGGTGCGCGGACCGGTCAGCCGTACCAGGACGTCGAGCAGCCGGTCCCCTGACCCGTCCACAGCCTGCACCCGGGCGGCCAGCGGCGGGCGGGCCCGCCCCGCCGGCGTGCGCGGAGCCTCGTGCACGCTGACCCACACCACCGCTGTGGCAGGGTCCTCCAGCAGGTCGCGCGCCCACGCTGCCAGCACCGCCCGGCGTTCACGAAGCTCGATCTGCTTGGCGACCAGGCGGGCGATGTGGCTGCAAGCAACGCACCGGGGCCTGAGCCCGCGCTCGGCCAGTTGCTGCTGGCAGTGGGCGCCGCAATCAGCGCACACATGCGCTGTGCGGGTCGCGCGCCGCTCGGCCGCGGCGAGCTGGCCGGCGGTGGCTGCGGTCGGCGGGCACTCGGCCACCCTGTACAAGGCGATGTCCCTGTCCTTGCCGCGCCAGTCCTCGCCTTTCACGTAGCCGGCCACCGGGCCGTCAGGGGTGCGCGGCAGGTCCGCTCCGGCGAGCTGGCTTCGGCTGGCCAGCTCCCACGGCACGTCCGACCAACGGTCGTAGTAGACAGGCGTCGACGTGATCTCGTGCTCGGCCATGCCGGCCTCCGTTTCGGGGCTCTCGGGATGGGGCAGCTATCCCGTGTCCGGGTGCCGTGTCGGTGCCGACCGTACGCCGATTGACAGGGACTCCGCAACTGGCAAAAAGTGGCCTGTACCAGTATTTTTAAGCCTGCAAGCTTGAACCGACCCAGCCGCCCTTGATCACTGGTCACCGAGCAGCAGTTGGAGCGACGCTCGCCAGATGTCGCCAGGGGTCGTGACCTGGTCGGCCAGCTCCTGGTATTCCCTCCACGCGGCCGGGTCGCTGCGCGGCGTGACGATCTCCGGATGGTCGTCGCGCCAGACGCGGAGAGCATCGATCGCTTCCTTGCTGGTGTGATAGCAAGCGGCGTGAACGCGGGTCGCAAGATCTGCGGGGATGCGGGCGTTGATCTTGACCGGCCAATGCTCGTGGAGACTGCCGGGCCATCGGCCTGACTTCGGCGCGTTCGCCGGCACCGGTGGCCAGTCGAGGTTCCAGCCCCGAAGCGTGAGTTCCGCCTTGACCGCGTGCGTCATGAGGGCATCGACGGTGTCAAGCAGTTCACCGCTTGCACGGAGATCGGCAATGTGGGCCCGTAGAGCTGCCCGAACCGTGGCGCGTTCGGCGGCCGGCATTCGGCGGCTGACAGCCCAGCGGGGGTCTTGCAGGAAGGCGCGGCGTCGTTCGACGTCTTGGGCCACACGCTGCCCCAATCGGTCGCGGAGTTCCTTGCTGATCCGCGGTGTGATCGACGTGTGGCCCGGCATAGTCCGAGACTTTCAGAAAACCAAAGCTCGCTGGCTTAAAATCAAGCCTGCAAGCTTAAAATCCGGCCGGGACGGATCCTTTTCCTCCAGGACGTTCAGCTAGTGTCGAAATCATGTTCGGTTCTCATGATGTGCACTGGCGGCAGGAGGCGCAACGAGCGCGGACCGTCCTTAGGGTCCTTACCGCGGCGGCCGAAACTATGCCGCAGTCGCTGCCTCACTTCGGCCGCTTCGCCGGCGGGATCGTGACGCTCTTGGAGGTCGCCGAGCAAGCCGAGGGCAAGCGCCTGCAGGAGATAGTCGAGCAGCCCGGCAGGAAGCCCGCGGCATCACCGAGAGAGAACTGCTGCAGCTGCTGTACCCGGATGCGATGCCGGAGGAAGAAGCGGACGAGGCGGCCTGGGAGGCATGGGCGCGGAGTATCCACGGACAGGCCGAGGTGTGGCGAAAGGTCGGTGTCGCGGATCTTGATCGCCAGTGGCGGCACGTCGCATGGGACATGATCCGCCTTGTCTGGGTCACTGCCTCCATGTCCGACGTCCGTCGATTTCTTCAACGGCTGGAGGTTCTTGCCGGCGACGGCCAGGAGAGCGGGGCGGCCGTGCGCTAGCCTGCGGTAGGTGCTCGCGGAGGCCGCGGCCCGCTCTGTCCCCCCGTCGAAGGGGTGATCGTGCCGGAGACGCCGAAAAACATGTCGCCCTGCTGGGTGTTGTACGCCCGCAGCGGGAACGCTGGGGCGGTGCGCGCTCACCTCGCTGAGCTGCGCGCCTTCGTTGACGGGGAGGCTGACGGCCGGACGGTGGCCGAGTGCAGCGATGTCGGCGAGCCTGGCCCGGGCCTGGAGGCCGCTCTCGCCTTGCTGCAGGCGGGTGTGGCCAGCCAGGTCGCAGTGAAGGGGATGCGAGCTTTCGGCTGGCAGGAAGAGCACGTTGCCAGCGTGATCGTGAGGATCGGCGAAGCGGGCGCCGGCCTGGCCGTCCTGGACGACATCCGGCAGGTGGCGTCGCCCGTGCCTGAGGACCTGAGCCAGCAAGTGCGGGATGTGTTCGCGTCCGCCGGTGTCGGCCCGGACCACCTGGGCGATGTTGCGCCGCTGTGGTACTACGACGGTGGGCTGTCGGTAGCGCGGGGGTACCTGCACGCGGCGCATGCCCGGCTCGGCAAGGCCGAAGCCGGCACGCCGCCGGGGTTCGGAGTGCCGGCGGAGATGATGCGGGCCCGTATCGAGGCCGCCCGCGCTGAGCGTGTCTTCGCCGAGACACTCCTCGAAGCGGTGAAGGAACAGGGATGAGGAACGAGGCCGCCGGCCACGGGCGGCTCAATATGAGCTGGCGGTGCTCAAGGGCAGCACCTACTCTTGATCGCGCCGTGAGGGGAAACCCCGGAGGCGGGTCCCTCTGCCTCTCGCGGCTCCAATTCTGACCCGCGACCTGCGTCGCGAAGGGATTTGACGACGATGACGTCTGAGCGCTTCCGTTTGAAGGTCGTCACGTACAACATCGACGGCCGTGAGGACCGTCACAAGGACGCTCGCCTGCTCCATCAGCTCCGCCGTCTGGCCGACCTTGAGCCACACATCCTCGGCCTACAGGAGTGCAAGGAGTGGCAGCGCGACGGATGGGCCACCCAGTACTGGGCCGAAGACATCCTCGGCACGCGGGTTCCGAGTTGAGTCGAACCATCACGGCTGCCATCTGCTGGTCTTCATCCGAGAGTCTGAAATACAAGCAGTTCAGGAACGGCACGACACGTCAGGCAGCTACTGGCACGGCGTGAACCATCTGGAGACCCGGATCCCCGGCCTGGGCCCGGTTCACGTGGTCAACACGCACCTCGCGCCCTCGGCCCCGGCTATTCGCGTCCAAGAGGCGCAGACGTTCGGCCTGTTCAAGCACCCCACGATCGCGATGGGCGACTGGAACGCCCGGGCGACCAACGACCCTGCCGTCCCGCCTACCCTCGAGCGAAGTTCGTGAGGGGAAACTCGCAGGGTGTCATCCTCGGGCTTCAGATCCCCGGCGGCTGCCGTGCCGGCGCGGGGCTTTCCCGGGCAATCCAGTCGATCTTGGGCTGGGCGAGGTCGGGGCGGTCGATTTCTAGCATCGCTTGCGCGTATCCGTAGGCCCAGCCCGCCATGAGGGCGGTCTGGGCGTCGCCGAGCGCCAGGCTGGCATCGCGCAAGCGTCGGAAGTCGGCATCGAGCGTCTCGGAGCCGGAGGGTTCGGTGGCTGGGGTGTCGGGCTGTGGCATGGTCACCATTGTCGCGGAATTGATCACGGTGTGAACGGCTGCCCGCCGGGTACCAACGACGTCACACTTAGTGCCGGATACCAGACAGAAAGTCTGTTCTGTCTGGTGTGCCCCACTTGTGCATTTATAAGGTATTTGGGGCGTTCTCAGGGCGGACGCAGCTCTGAGAGCGCCAGAGAAGCGTCCGGGGGGCGCCCGGCTCCCCTGTATAAGGAGAGGCGAGTTCGCGCCTCTGTGGCCATTCTGCGCGGTCAATAGTAACCATCCTGTATGAGGTTATGGGAGGTTGTGGGGAAGGTATTCGCCACCGTGTTCGATCGCGCGCCCGGCAGCATGCGCGGGGATGCCGCCGAAGGCGACCAGGAGCGCGGTCCCTTCTGATAGACGGGTGGACTCGACGATGCGGATGCCGCCCACCGGAGTCGCGATCGTCTCGCCGCGGGGTGGCCACAGGCGGAGCCTCAGCATGAGCTCGTAGCCGCCGCGGCCGGTGAACATGCCGGACTTGGTGGTGTGGTCGATGATGATCTGCGGCGGCCGGGCATGATGAAAGCCGCGCTGCTCGACAATGGCGATCGCCCGTTCGGCGAGCTCGTGCAAGCCGCGGCGGGCGGCGGCCGCGCCCACTTCTTCGTCGCGACGGCGCGCCCAGGCATGGCCGGAAACCTCAACGACGTCGACGCCCATCTGGCCAGCCCAGCTCACGTCATGAAGGCCGGCCTCGCCCAGAGCGTGTAAGAGGTCTTCGATCTCCAGAGGCGCCCAGTCGCCGCTGGCGCTCATCGCGGATCCTCTGGGCCGTCTACGGTCCACCCTCGGGCTTTCAGTTCCGCCCGCTGCTCCGCCAGGTCCTCTGGCTCGGCGTAGGTGTGGCCGCGGGCACGTCCGCTCACGCTGTAGGAGATGACGTAGAGGTGGCGGACGGTCGCGATGCGGGTCGCAGTCATGACGAGCATTCTCTCCCGTTCCGTGATCTCCCCTGTCCCTGCGGCCGGAGATGCGGGCCCTGTTTCCGAAAGTCAATATTAACTATCCTGGATTAATTTCACGTAGTATGCGGGAATCGGTCGGATGCTACCGGTTTCCGGCGAAACCGGCGACGAGGCGGCGCGTTCCTGACGCCGCGCCCGACTCCCCCACCCCATTCTCTCTTGGACGCTTCATGTTGCTGTCACGACTTCGCGATGTCTACGGTCTGAGCGACCTCACCACTCACCGCTTGAACAGGCTCATCGGCGACAACGTGGACAACTTCCACTGGCTGGTGGTGGCCGAAGCCGTCATGCCATCTGTGCCGCCGAACGTCACCGCATGGCTTCACCAGCGTGACATCCTGCCCGCGTGGCTGGAGGCCCTGATCACTTACGAGGGCAGACACCAGGTGGCGTGGTGGACGCGCAGGCTGGACCTCGGCGACGACGCCCCCGAGACCGAGACGACCCGGCAGACGTCGAAGGCACTGCGAGACCGGCTTGAACAGGTGAGACGTCTTCTCGACGCCGGCACGAACCTTCCCCGGGCACGGCCCGCGCAGGCCGTGGCACTGAGACGGCTTCGAGAGTCGCACGCCGAGGAGTACGGCGAGATCGTCACGCGCTTACGGCGCGAGCATGAACTTGAAGAGACAGAGCCGCTGCCCAGGCCCGTACAGCGGCTCTTGAACATGCCCGACACGGCGTTCTCGGAACTCGTCGCCGATGACGTGTCCGACCGGGCCGACGCCGAAGGATTGGATCACTACGCCGTCAACCAGCGCTGGAAAGCCACCCTGCGCGAACTGGGCAACACCGCGCTGGTGGCGCTGGGGCAGCCGCCCCTCCCATGCAACGCCCACACGGCCAGCTACCGCGTGGCCGACCGAGCGTTGCCCCTCGTGGTGTCACCCGCTGAGCGTGACGTGATCACCCGGAGGATGCTCTTCCTCACGTTTCTGCGGGTCCGCATGCAGGAGGCCATCCACATCGGGCAGATCCGGCGGCGGAGGTACAACGAACTGGTCGCCTTCCCCGCCGACGAGTACCTGCTGCGCAAGTACTTCGTGGAGTATGCGCGTTATCGGCTCGGCTGCGATGAGCCGGTGGGCGCGGCCAGTTCGTAGATGGTGACGGGGATGCCCCGCTGGAGGAGGCGCCTGCGGATCAGGGGTTCAACCTGGTCCCAGGCGCCGCCGGCGAGGCCGCATCCTACGCGCGGCCCGTGAACGCTGGCGCCGAGCTCGGCGAGGCAGCGGTCGAGGGCGTCGTAGCGAATGGGTGGAACACCGCCGCTGCGTCGATAGCCGTGCTGGGCGATCATGTTGCAGACTGCCAGGTCGTTTCCGACGTTCACCAGGGCGATAGCGCCGAGCTGGAAGCCGCCGGCCGCTCCGGTCCGGTGCCATGCGCGGTAGGCGGCTTCCGGCTCTGGCCAGCGAGCGGAGATGGCCTCGACGAATCCCCGCCCCCAGCCTCCGCGGTCGTTGCAGAAATATGTGGAAAATGATCTTCCGGTCGGCGCCGAGCGGGGTGGTGGCGTCGCCGTACACGTAGGAGATCTCGCTCATGGCCGGCCTGTCACCGACGATCCAGGCCCCGCGCCCCCTGTGCGGGATCTGGGGGCCCGGCTTGCACAGAGACGCGAGCCGGGCCTGAACCGTCGCCGTCCTCTACAGAAACGCGGCGATCATGTCGGCGAAGTCGTCCGGGCCGATGATCTTCACGCCGAGCGTCTCCGCCTTGGCACGCTTGGAGCCTGCCTTCTCCCCCGCGACGAGCAGGCTCGTCTTCGCCGACACCGAGCTGGACGCCTTGCCTCCGGCGCGCTCGATGAGCTCGTTCATCTCGTTGCGGGACAGCGCATCGAGCGCACCCGTCATCGCGCCGGTCACGACCACGGACATGCCGTTCAACGGGAGTTCGGCGGCCGTCACGTCGTCGTCCGAGCCGCCCGCCCCCGCAACGCCCGGCTCGGTCATGTTGACCCCGGCGGCCTTCAGCTTGTCGATGAGCGGCAGCAACTCGCGCAGTTCGGACACCATGAGGGTGGCCTTCTCCGTGCCCATGCCGTCCACGGTCCGGATGGCGTCGGTGTCGGCGTCCAGGATGTTGTCCATCGTGCCGAAGTGCCGGGCGATGCGTCGGGACATCGACCGGCCCGTCCCGCGAACCCCGAGCGCGCAGAAGACACGGCTGAGCGGCTGGGACTTGGCCGTCTCGATCGCGGCGAGGAGCTTGGTCGTGCTGCTCTCCCCCATGCGGTCCAAGCTGATGATCTGCTCGTACGTGAGGGTGAACAGGTCACCGAAGTCGGCAATGATGCCGGCGTCGAGCATCTGCTCGATGCGGCTCTTGGCCAGTCCCTCGATATCCAGCTGGTCCCGGCCGGCCGCGTACACGATGGACGCCAGGGCGTAGCACTTGCGCCCCTGGACGCACCGCCACCGCTCCTGCGACTTGTCGATGCTCTGGCCGCAGTTCGGGCACACATCGGGGATGGCGATGGCCGTCTCGTCGCCGGTCCGCAGGTGAACGACGGGCGCCTCGATCCGAGGAATGACGTCCCCGGCCTTCTTGACGGTGACGGGATCGCCGAGCCGGAAGTCGCGTCCGGCGATGAAGGCCGCGTTGTGCAAGGTCGCGTACGTGATCGTTGACCCGTCCAGGACGACGGGCTCGAGAACGCCCCGCGGGGCGATGATGCCGGTGCGGCCGACGGCCCACTGGACGGCGACGAGCTTCCCGATGACCTCGGCGGCTGGGAGCTTGTACGCGGTCGCCCAGCGTGGGGCGCGGGAACTGAACCCGGCCTCGGCTTGGTCGGCGGCGAGGTCTGCGCGGATGACGATGCCGTCGATGCCGAACGGCAGTTCGGCGCGGGCCGCGGCGATCTCGCTGATGCGCTCCTGGATGGCGGCCACGGTGGTGGCGACGATGCCGGGCACCGGGGTGGCGGCGGCGGTTTGCACGCCCAGCTTCGCGACCATGGCCATGAGGTCGCTGTGCGGCAGGGTGCGCAGGTGCTGGGCGGTGTCGCCGCTGTCGTGCGGAGGCAGAGGAAGGGCGCCGTAGCAGAAGAACGTGAGCTGACACGTGTACGGCCGGTCCTGGGCGCGGAGGGTGCCGGCGGCGGCGCTGCGCGCGTTGGCGAAGGCGGCGCCTTCGTGGGCGAGCCGCTTGGCGCAGGCGTCGTCGAACTGGGCCGTCGTCATCATGACTTCGCCGCGCACCTCGATCGTGACCGGTTCGGCGAGCGTGGCCGGGAGTCCGTCGATGGTTCCGATCGCGTGGCTGACGTCCTCGCCGGCGGTGCCGTTGCCGCGTGTGACGAGCTGGGCCAGGCGGCCGTCCCGGTACCGGGCGGAGATCGCTAGGCCGTCGAACTTCGGCTCGACGCTCCAAGCGGTGACGGGCCGGCCGAGACGGCGTTCAAGTCCGGCGGCCCAGCTGGCGAGGTCGTCCGGGGAGAACACGTTGTCGAGGCTGAGCATGGGGACGGTGTGCGGGACGTCGCCGGTTGCGGCGCCGGCGGCGACCTTGTCGATCGGTGAGTCGGCGTCGACCTCGTCGGGGTGCGCAGCCTCGTACTGGGCGATGCCGCGCACCAGGTCGTCGTAGGTGGCGTCATCGATCGGGCTGGTGCCGTCGGCGTAGTACGCCGCGGCGGCGTCGCGGACGGTTTGGATGGCGGCGGTGTAGCTGGCGCGGTCGGCGAGGTGGGTGTACGGGGGTGCGTCCGTGGTCATGGGGGTCATCGTGCCGGGCGGGACCGACAAACCGCTAATCGTCTTCCGTTTTCTGACGTGTTGCCGCTGGTGAAATGGGGGTGTGGGGTGCTGGGCGGGCAGAGTTGCGCCGCTATTAACTGTCTTATATGGTTTTATATGTAAGCGCGGGATAGCGACTTGAGGGGAAGCATGATGACGAACCTGCTGAAGCACGCTCGCGGCCTGGTGGCTGCTGCTGTTCGCCCGATCAGGGAAGCCGCCGAGAACCGCGCCGACTACATCAAGGCCATCGACGGCCTGCGCGAGGCGCTGACCACCTACGCGGCGCACGAGGGCCTCGCCGCCGAGGTGATCTGGTGGGGTGACTACGAGATTGTGCGGCTGGGTGGCGTGGACGTTGCGCTGGCCCGCATCTCGGGCATCGCTCCGCCGCCGCCGATCGCCGCCAAGGCCAGCCGCACCAACGCCCCTGAGGACGGCCTCAAGATCAGCTGGGATGCGTTCCCTCCCGACGCCTCCGACCTCCTGCCCGTGGTCGCCATGCTTCGCCCCGCCGCCTGAGCTTCGCGTGGCGGCGCGCCTGCCCGAAGGGTGCGCCGCCACTTCTCTAACCCGTTCACGCAGTGGGGATACGCCGACGCCCGTCGAGCACCTCTCTGCTCGCTCACCAGCGAAAGGTCGCCATGATCGATTCCCTCCCCGCCTCCCTGGACGAAGGCGCTCACAGCCGCCAGGAGCTGGCACCCCAGGCGGAAGCATGACCCCCGCCGACGCCGTTCCCCTCATCTGGGCGATCGGAGCCATGCCGTACCTCCCCTACGTCGTCAGGTACATCGAGGAGCGGGAGCAGCGTGACCCGCTCCAGTTGTGCGACGACTGCCGGCATCAGCTCCGTTCCTGGCGCTCGAACATCAGTGGCCTCGACGCCCAGGGGAAGATGCCCGTGGCGGGAGCCATGATCATCGTCATGGGCGCCCTGTCCTGGCCGATCACCGGCCTGGCCTGGCTTGTCATCAAGGCCACGGGCAGGCGGCATGTGTGCAAGTTGGCAAAAAAATAACTATCCTGTATTATTTAATGCGTAGATACGGGGGGTGAGTGGATGGTCATGAAATCGGCCACCCGTTGCTCCTCGTTAAATAACTATCCTGTACTGAAATTAAGTGAATGAGTGGCTGTCATGACCTCTCGGATTGGCGAGATGCGTGCGCGTCTCTCATCGCTCGACCAGCAGAAACGAGCGCTCGAGGACGACCTGCGCCGCGAGTACAGCGAGGCTCTCATAGCGCTGTACCACCGCATCCACGAGTACGCCTTCGAGAGCGGCCTAGCCGCGAGAGAGACCACCGACGGCGACGACGAGCGCGTCAGCCTCGACGATCTCGAAATCGCCTTCTACCACCCCCGATCCGGCGAGCTGACCCCCACTGAGTGGCTCCCCGCCATCGCCACCACGGTGAAAGACATCGACAGCGGCCAGCAGATCGAGTTCAAGAACCCGCCCAGCGCCACGCTCCTGATCGCCGTGATCAACGACATGCGCGACACCCGCAACGCCTGACCCTCCCGTCCCCGCCATAGCTCACCGGCTTGGAGGCCCTGATGAACACCGCCGCCACCATCGCGTTCGTGCCACTCGACGCCGACCGCGAGACGCTGGCCGTCTACCTGGAAGACAGCACCGACTGGGAGCAGTCGGGAACGTCATTCGCTGGAGCGGTCCGCCTGTACGACACCGTCGTCGAGCGCCACCTGATGCATGCCGACCTGGTCGCCATCCCGTCCGTCCGCCTCCGTGCGCCGCGCGACGCCGACCAGGCCGAGTGGGAGCGCAAGATGTGCGCCGAGGCGGCACACCGCATCAACGCGCACCTGCTCGGCCTTCCATACGAGACGCCACGTGACGCGGTGCAGCGCCTGGTCGGGGTCGTCCAGTGGGCGCAGACCGACCCCGGATTCCGCTACGTCGCCGACATCGCGGCCGGGCGGAGGAACGCGCGGACGGAATCGGCGTGAGCCGTCCGAACAGGTTCCGGGAGGTGTTCGACCGCCTCCCGGAACTACCCAAGGTCGACCTGGCCATCGACGCCCTGCACTTCACCGGCTGGACATGGTGCGAGTGCGGCATCCTGCTGACGTGGTCACGGACGCTGCAGACGGCCATCGCGGACCGGGACCCGAGCGACAGCGTCGTGGCCATGGGTGACGTCGCCCCGCTGGTGACGTGCTCGCAGACGTCCACGCGGCTGCACGAGGCCGACTACTCCCCCGTCATCGACGACTACTCCGGCTATGGGTGAGCCCATCCACGGATCAGCGCCGAGCGGCGCCCACGTACACGTGGGTGCCGCCGACCTCGAGGCGCTGTCCGCCGAAGCCCGCCGTGCACACGCAACAGCCCGCGGCGCCGCCCTGATGAAGCGCATCGCCGGTCTGGAAGTGGCCATCGTGAACGGGACGGCCACCGACGGCGAGATCAGCGAGAACGTCGCTCTCACCGCCGCCCTGCGCGTATGGCGGCGGGTTGCGTCGGTGGCCATGAGGCCGCCCGGCCGATTCTGAAAGGACCCTCGCATGCTTCCCCTTCACCGCGTAGTGCGCCGGATCCGGGAACGACGGCAAGCCCAGCGTGACTACCGCGCGCTCTGCGCGCAGGGCCGCGCTCCCATCGTTCAGGTGCGCATCCGGATCGACCCCGACGACGATGAGTGGACCAGCCTCGACGGCATCACCGGCGTCAGCACGGTCGTGCCGCTCACCCCCGCAGGAAAGCGCCGTGTCCGGCGCATCCTCGCCGACATCGAAAGGACATGCGTGCGCGCCGTGCTCGCCGCCCGCCAGGGAGAGTCTGACGCGGCCGCACCGGCAGATGACGTTCCGGAGGGAGACCGTGGTGCCCTGGCGTAAGGCATCCATGCGAGACCTGGCCAAGATGGCCACCATCCTCGCCCGCTCCGACATGCGGCGCCGCACCTACTGGCGGCTCCTCGCAGGCCGCGACCGGTGGGCGGTGCTGCTCCTCACCCGAGGTCGCGAAGGGGAGCCGGCCGAATACCCCGGAGCGCCGCCGGTCCGACTGAGCCGCACGTGGATGGAGAAGACCGACGACGGCCTGGCCGGCGAGGACCTGCTGTACCTGCGGATCGCCGAGAAGCTCCGCGCCCACCACGCCCAGCACGCGCTCACCCCCGAGACGGCAGCCTCCGTCGCCGCCAGCGTGGCGGCCGACCTGGTACGTGACGGCCTCGACCTGACGCCCAGGACATAGAACGTCGCCTCGCCAGGGTGCGAGGCGACGTTAACTCCACTTTGTGTTCTACTCCTCCCCCTCCTCCCTGAAGGCAGATGCCGTTGAACGACTCCTCCCCTGCGAGCCGCTCGCACGAGCGACCGGCGAACGACCAGCAAGCCGTCGCTGAGCGGGCCATCCGCGCGTTTCCGTTCTGGGACTACGGCCTCAACGGCGTGGACCCCAAGAGCGAGTACGCCGAGTGGGTCCCCGACCTGGCCACAGCGGTCATCACCGCGACCAACGAGCCGGTCCCGGAGACGCCGTGACCGCCGTCCTTCCGAGCCGCGTGCACTGCGCTGTCGTGCGCCAGCATGGCCGCACCAGCGGCGGCCCGTCGCGCCGGCGGACGCGATGAGTACCGAGGTCCGCCGGGTACCGCTCGACTTCGACGCGCCGCTCGGCGCGGTGTGGCGCGGGTACGTTATGCCGGACGAGCTGCAGCTTCCGCCGTGCCCGGCCTGCCGGCACGGGTTCACCTCCGCCCGGGAGTGGCTGGAGGCGCTCGCGTACCTGCTGCTGATGCTGCCGAACGAAACGCCGGCGGCCGCCGCCCGCAAGCGCGCGCACGGACGATCAGCAGCCATGCATCCCTTCCTCGCCTCCCTGATGGAGCGACCCGGGCAGCGCCCCAGCGACGACATCGAAGGACTGACCGCCGGCCTGGCCGGGCGGCCACCGCGGCATGGCGACCACGACGACCATGACGTGTGGAACGCCACCCGAGCGATCGTCAGCGCCGCCGGGCTGGACCCGGACGTGTGGGGAATCTGCGGACGCTGCGGCGGTAACGCCCGCATCGAGGCCTACCCGGGCCAGCGGGAGCAGGCCGACGCCTGGCAGCCCACTCCCCCGCCTCCGGGCGAGGGGTGGCAGCTGTGGAACACGGCTGGTGACCCGGTCCCGGCCACGCCCGTGTTCGCCAAGGCGGACGAGCTCGTCGACCACCTGGTGCGTCATGACGGCTACCGGGAGGCCGCCGCTCGCCAGATCGTGGCCAGCGGCGGAAGCGCCGGGTCGCTGTGGATGATCGGCGGGCAGATGCTGCACGCGGATCGCGACGCCGATCGGATCGCGGAGCTCAGGCGGCCGGAATCGGAAGGGTGATGGCGGGTCATCTGGTGGCGGCGCTGACCGCTGTCGCGTGGCTGATCGTGTTCCGGCGGCTGGAGCGGTCGTGGCGAGAGCAGTGGCGCAAAGCGGACGCGGCGGCGCAGCGGGCCGAGAGAGCGGCCGCTCGCGCTGAAGCGCTGGCCGATGCGGCGGAGCAGCGGGCGGCGTCGGCCGCTGCGCGCGCCGAAGGCCGGGCGTCACGGAGCAGCACGGGGGCTGCCCCGTGACGGGAACCGACCGTCGTACGGCCTCGGTGTCGCCGCCTTCGGAGGGTGAGGCGCGGGCGTGGCTGGAGCAGGTGGCCGAGCATTGGGCGGCCGGCAGGCGGACGTCGGCGTACCCGCCGTGGTGGAACGCCGTCGAGGACGTGTGGGTGGCCTACGGCGGCCCGCTCCCGTCCGGCCCCGGCCGGGAGCAGGTTCGGCGCAGCTCGTGGGTGTCGTTTCACGCTCGGCTGGTGGACGGCCGCGAGATCGCTGTTCAGAAGCGGCCGCTGCTGACGGAAGAACATACCGCCACTGGATGAAGAAGCGGGCTGGTGGCAAGGGCCCGCGCCACCAGCCCCTGCACGGTCCGGCCGCGGGGGCGGCCGGAAGGAGTCGGCGGCGCGCCCGCGAGGTGGGCCGCCGCGGTGAAGGGGGTTGGGATGGCGCTGCTCGACATGGCCGCCCGGGACGTACCGGAGGGCACCAGACCGGACCGGTACTCGTACGTGGTGGTCCGCGGCGGACTGCTTGAGCGGTCAATCAGCGACGTACGACGTCAGCTAGAGCGCGAGCTGGGCGAACCGTTCATCGTCGTCGTCTACCAGGCGAACGCACTGGCCGCGGACGAGCGGCCGCCGATGCTCGATCGGCTGGACCCGTTCACGCCATGGCTGGTGGTGTTCGGGTTCACCTATCGGGCGATCCCCGGGAAGACGAAGTGGGTCGTGATCCGTGCGGCTCACGATCTACCGGCTGGGATGATGCCGGCGGAATGGGAAGGGCGGCTGATTCCCCGCGCGGACGTGCCGGCAGCGGGGGTGCCGGTGACGCTGCACATCTCCGGCGCGGGACTTGAGACGAAGTTGACCGCCGTGCTGGCCAAGGCGACAGGAGAGGTGGAGATGCACGGCGCCAAGGTGGCCGAGGTGTACGAAGTGGCGCGGCCGTCATGATCACGGGCACGGAGGCGGAGGCGGTGGAGCGGCTGCTGCTGCGCCTGGACGAAGACGAGCAGGCTGCCGCCGCGGCCGGCGGCGGCGAGTGGGTACTCGGCACCGACCACCAGGAGCTGTTCGTGGCTCCGACAGCCGACGGCGGTGGGCAGGCGCCGCCCGGCGACCGGGTGGCCGAGTGGACGTACGCGGTCAACCCGGGCCGCCCGCAGGAGTGGCTCGGCTGCGACGTGCGCGGGCCCGCGCACGTGGTGCGCCACCACCCGGCGCGGGTGCTGGCCGAGGCGGCAGCGCTGCGGCGCATCCTGGCCAGGCACCAGCCACATCGCGTGGTGCTGGCGAACGTGGACGGCGACGACCGTGAGTACATCGAATGCGCGCACGACGGCGACGACTGGCCGTGCCGGGACGTGCTCGACCTGGCCGGCGACGGCAGTGACGGCAACGGCGGGCCGCCGATGGTCAACCCGCCAGGGACGGTGTGGCTGCTGCTGTCGGAATCTGGGCCCGGCTCACGCGCCGGCATCGAGGAGTACGTGCGCGACGTCATCGGGCAGCGGACCACGCCAGATGACGACATCACGGCAGACCGGCTCGCCCGCGGGCTGGTGTACTCAATCCTGCATCGGCTCGGCGGGTACCCGGCATGGAAAGATCCGCTCGACTCGGCCGCGCCGGCCGGACGGCCGCGGTGAGCCGCATCTACTTCACCGCGCCCGCAGGCCGCGCCGAACTGCACGGCAGCGAGAATGCCCATCTCGGCTTGCTGTGCCAGCGCATCGCCGATGATGTCCTGGTGTCCGGCGGGCCGGAGCTGTCGGAGCGGCTCCGCTCGCTGATCCCGCCTGATCACTACCTGTACCGAGACGCTGGTCGGCCGGGTGGGTTCTCCGCCTTCCGGGCCTGCTTCGGCCGCGACGACCCGCCGCTCCTCGTATACAACGGCAGCCCCTTGTCCACGTTCGAGATGGCGTTCAATACCGCGCTGCACCTGGGCTCCGATGCCGTGCGGCTGGCCGCTCGCGTGTATGCCCAGTCGGAACTGCACGCCTTCGTCGAGGGCGGCAACCGGGCCTGGCTGGCCGGCCTGATCGACGCTGGGCTGGCCGAGGGCGTGCTGCGGCGGACCCTCCCGTGGCGAGGGCAGCCGAGCCAGTACCCGAGCGGCTGGGAGAAGGTGGCCTCGTTCCTGCGCGAGCGTGACAACGAGCCGGTCGTGCTGTCGTCCACACTGGCCGGCTCCTGGTTTCCGTCCGCGGTCGTGGCCGGGTGGCGGCCCCCCGCGGGTACGGACCTTATGCCGGCAAGCTGGCGCGGCGACCCGGAGTGGGATGAGCTCGACGACGACGACCGCGCCGAATACGAGGAGATGACGATCGAGGAGCTGTTCGACGAGCTGACCGCCGCCGAACAGCATCGGCTCGGCATGCAGGGGCTGCGCCGGCGTTCCGACGGCGGCATGCTGCTGGAGCTGAAGCCGGCCGGGTGGGAGCGGTACCGGTTCGGGCACTGCTTGTCGCTCTTGGACGTCGCAGCCGCCGACTGGCGCGAGCGGATCGAGGCCCGGCTCAACGGTGCCTGAACGCGCCTCCCATGTCGCGTTATCAACGCCTGTGTCCGCTGCCGTACCGTTGATCAAGGAGGCCGGTCACGGCCTCCGCGGCCCCGCACGACCCGTTCTCCCGGATGCTGCCCGGCCGATGAGAGCCGCGGTTGATGGTGCGGCCCTCGTCGGCTGCGACCGGCTGAGGTCCTTCCGAACAGGCCGGAGCCGCCCGCCACTCTCCCCAGGAGTCGCACATGACGTACGCGCTGAGCCAGCCGAAGCCCGCCTTCCGCCGCGCCAAGCACTTCGGCGAGGAACTGCTCGCCGCCGGCGACCGGATCGTCGCCGCCGGGGTGGTGCCGGTGCTGGAGCCGTACTGGCCGATCTTCCCGACGGCCTACGGCTGGTGGCGGTTCATCAACCACAGCGCCCGCCTGCTGTGGCAGGCGACCAACGCAGGCTTCTCTGCGGAGGTGACCGCGCTGACCCGCAACATCACCGACCACACGTACTCGCTGGCGTGGCTGGCCGACGTGGGCGAGCCCGGCCTGGCCGCGCTGGAGGGTGCCCAGTATTACGCGCAGAGCAAGATCTACGAAGAGGCGAAGGAAGCCGACTGGCCGCTGCCCGATGATGCGGAACTGCGGGCCGCTCCGCAGGAACCCGCCGACCCGGTGGAGGCGAGGCGGCACCGGGCCATCATGGGCGAGATCAGCCACTTCGGGAATCTGGCGAAGGCGTTCAGCCCCGACGAGGGACCGGGCAATTCCCTGTACGTGGTGTACCGGCATCTGTCCGATTACACCCACGCCGGGCCGGCGACCGCCGGCCGGTACGCCGAACCGGCCGGGGACGGCCTGTTCCGGCTGACGGATCGGGCCGTGCCGCCCGGTCCGGCGGACGCCATCTGGACGACGGTCTGCCTCATCCAGGCCGGACACATCTTCTCGCCGATGCTGACCGGCGATCCGCTGCGTGACCTTCTGGAGAAGGCGGCCAACGACATGGGGTTGGGGACTCCCGAGCGCATCGCGCCCCGCCGCAAGGTGAAGGACGGCAAGCAGAAGGCGTAGCGCCGGTCACCGGCTGCCGCGCACGCTGCGCCCGGAAATGACGTGCGGGGTGTCCGAGAGCGGACGTCCGCCGCAGTGCGGACGGGACGGGGTACATTGCGCAGGTGAGCGACGACCTGCCGCCTGGCCAGCTCCCGACGGTCGAGGAGGAGCGCTGCCGGTGCGTGCGCCGCCCAGGCAGCGGTGAGCCGGGGCCGCGGTGCGCCTGGGCGGCCACCAGCGTGGATGGCCGCTGTGACGGTTGTCGCAGGTTCTGCGGCGGCCCTCTCCCGCTGGTGTTCGAGCCGAACGTTGAAGCATGGATGCGCCTCTTGGCGGGCGACACCAGCGGAGTCCCCAGTGTTCACCTGGTGCCGCTGGGGGAGGATATCCGCGGCGGGGCCGGCCTTTCCTAGCTGCCGCTCGCGCTGGCGGCGGACGAGCTCTGGGGGCAGGCGGCCGCTAGGGCGATGCCGACCGCTTCGCCGACCTTCGGCAGGTGTTCAGCCGGGATGACAGTGGTGAACGTGTCACGTGGCGTCGTCAGGTCCGGCAGGAAGGCGGCCTTCAGCGAGAGGGCGACTGTGCCATTGGCAGGGTTCGGGGCGACCATGAGGCGGTGGCCCGCATCGAGGTAGATGGCGCCGCTGGCGCTGGGGTTCTGCAAGAGCTGCTGGAGGAGCCGGGTCCGGGATTCGTCCAGGGCGACGTGCCAGGTGCGGCCGTCGAGGACTACCTGGCGGGTTTCGCGGCTGGCGCCGACGACGAGGAACGCGCCGGTTTCGAGGATGTCGAACACGGTCACGTCGGAGCCTTCGGGGCGTGGCCAGTGGACGCTCATGTACGGGGTTTCTCCTTGCGTTAGGGCGGGTCTGGTGCGGGTGCGTTGAAGCGCCCGCAGCGGTGCTGCGGGCGCTTCAACGGGGTCAGTTGGAAGCGGCGAGCGCGGCGTCGAAGGCGTCGATCACCGTGGCGATGCTGTCGGTGGGAATGGTGACGCCGCAGCCGACCGGGGTGAACTTCACATCGGAAGGACTGTGCACGTACACCTTGTGCAGGTCCATGGCCATGCCGTCGCCGTCGGGGACGATCACGAGGGCGTGGCCCTTGCCGAGGTAGGCGGTGTCGGGGTAGCCCAAGGACGGCTTCTGGCCCTGCAGGAGCATCTTGATCCGATGCAGCCGTACCTTGTGGATGGTCACTCCCCAGTCGCCCATGTCGAGGAAGATGCTCTGCTGTCCTGGCATGGCGCTGATGGTGAAGAACGTGTCGGTGTCGTCGAAGGAGAAGTCGAAGGTGCCGCTGTCGGTGGTGTGCGTGATCATGTCTGCCGTCCTCATGGTCTCTCAAAACGTTCCCCTGTGATGCGTAAAGATTAGTACAACATTGTTAATTTAGGCAAGGTTGGGATGCCAGGGGTGCCCCGCTCCATCCCGGCGGGTATGAGTGCAGCACTCGACGGAACGGGGCGATGGGGGGACGCGCATCGTGACCGACGGCGGTCTTCGCGACGAACTGTTGCGGCGCATGCAACTTGATCAGGAGGTTCGCCTGAGCCTGCCCAAGAGCGGACCTGTGCCGGATGACCTGATGGAGCGGTGGAGGAGCGTGGACGCCGACAACACCACCTGGCTCAAGCAGGTGGTCGACGAGCACGGCTGGCCGGGGTATGACCTCGTCGGAGAGAACGGGGCGCAGGCAGCATGGCTCTTGGCGCAACATGCCGACCATGACCTGCCCTTCCAACAGCGGTGCCTGGCGCTCCTGCAGGACGCTGTTGACCGCGGCCAGGCGTCACCGAGGAACCTTGCCTATCTCGTGGACCGCGTTCGCGTCGGTGAGGAGCGGCCCCAGATGTACGGCACGCAGTACCACGCCCCCGACGGCGTTCTCCAGCCGCGGCCGATAGAAGATCATGAACGGCTCGATGAGCGCCGAGCCGAGGCCGGGCTGGGACCGCACGCCGACTACGACAGCTCCATGCGGCAGCAGTACGGGTGAGACTGCCTCGAGAGGCGAACCCGTCTCGTCTCCGGTGGCGGTTCGGACCCACGAGCCGTCGCACGGGCAAAGGTTGGGGGTACGTGAGACGAAGTGTCCCCCGCCTGCATCGCCGCCCGCTACCTTGAGCAGATGCCAACCCTCGATGTGGACTCGGAGCAGCCGCTGCGTGCGGCCATGGTCGGCCGCCTGCGCGAGATCGGAGCGATCCGCCGGGACGAGGTCGCGAAGGCATTCTCCCGCGTTCCCCGGCATGCGTTCGCGCCCGAAGCGACGCTGGAGGAGGCATACGATCCCGAGGCCGTCGTTCGCACGAAATGGGCCGCCGACGGGACGACCACCATCAGCTCCGTGTCGGCGCCGCAGATCCAAGCGCGAATGATCGAGCAGGCCGGCATCGCCTCAGGCATGCGCGTGCTGGAGATCGGCTCGGGAGGCTTCAACGCCGCCCTGCTGGCCGAATTGGTCGGCCGTGAGGGGCATGTCGTCACCCTCGATATCGACGCCGACATCACCAGCCGAGCCCGCCGGCTGCTGGACGAGAACGGATACACCCACGTCGACGTGGTGCTCGGCGACGGAGACGACGGCTGCGCGACGCACGCACCGTTCGACGCCATCGTGGTCACGGTAGAGGCTGCTGACATTCCGCCGGCGTGGATGGCGCAGCTCGCCGAGGGCGGCTCGCTGGTGGCGCCGTTGCGCGTGCGAGGCTTCACCCGCTCGATTGGCTTTACCAAGCGCGGTGACCGGCTGGTGAGTACCTCGAAGGAGTTGGCCGGTTTCGTCAAGATGCAGGGCCAGGGGAGGCGGCCGTGGACGTCGGTGCTGCTGCGCGGAGGAACGGTGCGGCTGCGGTTCGACGAGGAGCGCTGCCCCACCGGCGCGGCGACGCTGGAACGCGCCTTCGAGGCAGGACAGGCGCAGGCATGGACCGGAGTCACCGTCCGCGGCGACGAATCGCTGGACACTCTCCAGATGTGGCTGGCCACCAGCCTGAACCATTCTTGTGTCATGTCCATCGACAAGGACGCCGAGGGCGTGGTCGAGCTCCTGGCCAATCCGTTGATTCCTTCGATGTGCAACGCCGTCGTCCAGGGAGACAGTTTCGCCTACCTCACCAAACGCGACCGGGGCGAGCGCAAGGTCGAGATCGGCAGCCACGCCTTCGGACCTGAGGCCTCCGCCGCAGCGAATCTCATGGCCGACCTCGTACGAGCATGGAACCACAAGCACCGTCGCGGCCCAGATCCGCAGTACACGATTTGCCCCATCGGCCTTGTTGGCCCCCTCCCCGAGGGGCCTGTCGTGATGAAGCGTTATGTCGCGATCGAAGTCTCGTGGCCTTTGAGGGCAGACGACACGTCACGCGCGGGTAGAGGGCAAACCGGTGACTGGTGACCGGTGAAAGGGCACGTGGAGAGGCACCGCGTGTCAAGAGCGATGACCTGGCGGCGAGACTGCACGCAGCAGGGCGTCGACGCGCTGGTATGGGGGTGCCCCCGCGGCGATCAGTGACTCGGACTCTGTGAGCACATTGTCCGCCTACCCCGGGGGCTCTATCCGGACGGGGCCGCGCCGCTGTCTGAGCCGGTGCAGCTGCTGTCTCAGGGAGGGGTTTCGTCTCGTTCCCGGAACGTTGGCATGTTGAGGTTGTTCGGGGCGCCCGGCGGGCCCGTGCCCCGTGGTGGTGACGGTTACTGACCTTTGCCGGGGTGGGAGACGGCGTCGCTCCAGCCGTCGAGGCTGAAATACTGCTGGCGCCGGTGGGGGGTGATGTCGGCTTGGCCAGCGAGATGCTGGGCGCCTGACCATCCGGTACTGACGTGGAGGTCGCGGGTCAGGTCGTCGAGGAGCGGGAAGACAGTCAGGAGCAGGAGGCGGCTGTCATGGGATAGGTCGGCCCGGTCGTTGACCTGTTGCCTGGTCAACCAGTCCACTGACGTCTCCGGAGCTTGAACCTCCCGTTCGAAGATCGAAACGAAGGTGTGGTCCAGGTGCCGGTGGGGTCCGGAAGTGTGGCTGTCGGCGGAGGCCCTGCAGTCGATGATCCACCAG